>JAZOBA010000022.1:0-22175 GCA_045595705.1 Oscillospiraceae bacterium | reverse complement strand
GTGGTCCCAACCCCCCCCACACACCCCAAAACCCCCCCGACCGGACTGCCCCTGTGGGATTTTGCATTTGTAAGGCAGAATGGCCTTATTCACATATTCATTCACCCAATCTTTTGTTATTCATGCGGGTGTTCGTTTATCTTCCGCTGATCTGACGGCGACAATAGATACGGTTTCCGAGGAATGCCAGCAGCGCTGCGGCGACAATGTAGAACAAGGGAACGATTTGATACGAGGTGAACTGTGTTCCAAACAGATAAACCAGCCGAAGGTCAAAGGTGTTCCACATGGACAGAAAGCAGGTAGGAAGATAATCCCATAACTGTCCCAATATGCGATACTCTGGTGGTATTTGAATCAGCATTCCGGCAAGGATCATGCCGGTGGTAATGGATATTGCGGCAATACTGCTGTGAAACAGTTCGGACAGAAACATAACAAATATGCTAATCAAAAACGCAGTCACCAGCAGACAGCCGTATGCAATTAGACAGGCTTGTCCTATCGTGATATTGCCTGCGTAGTTGGTGTAAAAAATCTGTATCGCGGCATCAAAGCCCTCTGAACCATATACGCACAGACACAGTACCCAAGTCAGCGCTGTCATGAGCAACGCGCCAACACATCCCACGGAGATCCCGGATAAGAGCTTGACCCAATAGAGCCGTCTTTTTCCGTTTGCAGTACACAGCACAAGCTGATCTGTTCGGTGAGTGTGTTCGTCGGGAAAGCTGCTCGAAAGAGCGATGGCGGCATAGAGCAGCACCATGAAGCCTATGGTGAGAAAGGTCTCTAAGATGTATTCGTATGCCTCATGAAACTGATATACAATAGGGGTTGCGAGGTTATTGGCCTGTCCCTGCCAATATGCAATCTCAGCTTTGGTCAGACGGTTGTTAATAGCCGATTCTTCAAATCGCCCCATCATGGCAGCATATAATCCAGCTTCATCGGGGAACCACTTTACGGCTGTTCGTTTGTCCATGCCAGTCCATGCTTGGATCAAATTAAAGATTTCGCTGTACGGCCGGGCGTAGGTCTGGTATTCTTCCGTTAAAACATAATCGGTTTCGATCGGCAAATCCTTGTAAGCGGCAAGGGTCTCCTCCAGCAGGGATTGGTCTATGGGCTTGCCGCTGAGTGCTTTGCGGTATGCTTGATCAATCAGATGTTGTTCGTAATTTGTGCTTATGGATACGCCATTTGCGGAATAGGTCCCCAGTAAAGGAAACAGGATTGAAAAGGCAATGGCTGCCATGCAGACAAGAAGAGAGATCCAAAGCAGTTTCTTCTGCATCAGCTTTTTCAGTTCATAACCGTACAGGGTAAACAGATTATTCATGGCTCCCCTCCGCGAATTGCGCAAGATAGAAGCTCTCTAAATCGCCCATTTGTTCGTCCCATGTTCCGTGATAAATCAAATTTCCATCTTTCATCATGAGTACCTCATCGGCAATATGCTCTATGTCAGAAACGATATGGGTAGACAGAAGTACGATACTGTCTTTACCGAGTTGTTGGATAAGGCTTCGGAAACGCACTCGTTCTTTGGGGTCCAGTCCGGCGGTGGGTTCGTCGAGGATCAATAGTTTCGGGTCGTTCAGCAATGCTTGCGCGATCCCCAGTCGCTGCTTCATGCCGCCCGAAAATGTTTTAATCTTTTTGCGTCCCATGTCTTGCAGGCCAACCAATTCCAGAAGCTCATTTGCCCGCCGTTTGGCTGACTGCTTGGGTAGCCCCTTCAATGCTGCCATATACAACAAAAAATCCATAGCAGTAAATTCCGGATAATAGCCGAAATCCTGGGGTAAATACCCTAATATTGCTCGATAACCTTCCTCACGGACATCCATACCATCGAAAGTGATCGTACCGCTTGTAGGTTGCAGGATGCCACAGAGCATGCGCATAAGTGTGGTTTTTCCTGCACCGTTCGTACCCAAAAGGCCAAAAACTCCGCTATGCAAACGCAGACTGACACGGTCTACTGCGATTTTGTTTTGAAATTGCTTTGTTAGTCTGTCAATGACAAGTTCCATGTGTATTCCTCCGTTCGCTTTATCGTACAATGTATTTCATATACCATCTCGATGAGTAAGAGAATTGACAAAACAAGCCACCAACTGGTGTAAATTTCTTGATATATAAGGTCTGTTACAAAATGCAGGCCGGTATGAATCCCGCTGACAATTACGGCAACACACATACACCCATAAATAGTTTCCTTACCATTGACTCGGCGAGCAATCCACAAACTGAAATTTACAGTCAAAAGGTACGGAACCATAAGATACATCCCCGTTTGAAGCAGAGAAAAGTTATTGCCGATACGGCACAGGGGTGTAAGGAAGGTAATTATAGAGAGATTAATTAACCCCAAAATACTCATTCTTGCGAGAACCACGCTTTTTAATGAAAAACGTGTGGACATTTCAAATTCACTCATTCCATACGTCATTGAGCGTGTGCTTTCTGTAACCGCTAAAAGACCTAATAACGGAACAAATGCAGATACAACCCATAAAGTATCTTGGCTGATATTGTAGGCACAGAACAGCGCAAGTAATAATATCAAGCCGGACAGAGCCCATGATAATTTTCTCACGTATGATGCCTGCACTAATATAAACCGGAACATACCGATCTGCGGCTGAGGCAATGATCTTAAAAATTTTACCTTTTCCTGTTGATTTGGTTTAGGAGCTGCAAATGCTTTTTGAATGCTTCGTTTTAGTTGATTACTCATTCGGAAAAGCCCTCCTCCTTTAATTCTTCTTTGAGCCATTTCAAAGCTTTTGATAGTCTGCGATAAACGGCAAAGCGGGATAACCCGGTGATTTCGCAAACAGAGGTAATTGGGAGTTCATTTACATATCGCAAGAATAGCAATTCTTGTTCATCGCTCGGCAATTGGGACACAGCTGCTCTCAACACCAATGTATCTATCCACCCTTCCGATGGGTCAACCGCTGCTTCATTTGCAGCTTCTTCAATGTTATCAGCAGGTTGTTTCCGGAACTCATCTATGCACAAATTTTTGGCTATTGTATATAGGTACGGCAACTCTCTTCCGTTATCAAAACTTAATCCCTGTCGGTAAAATCGAAGAAAGGCTTCCTGTGTAATATCCTGTGCTAACTGCTTGTCGTATAACTTGAAGTAGCAGTAACGGTATACTTTGTCGTATTGTTCTTCAATATCCATGTGCTGCAAAACCTCCCTTCATAATGCTTAACGGATTATGACTGAAAAATGTGCGGCTTAGCCCCGAATTTTTAGACAGCAAGAATTATCTGACATTGGCAAACCGTCTCCTTGGGACAAAATGTCCTAAGGTTCATTATATTTTAGTTCTTCTTAACGCCATAAACATCACATTTTATGGAAAACGGCGCTCAAATCTATTTTTGAGCGCCGCAACTTTCAATCTTCATATTAACTTAGAACAAAAGCACCTTGCTTGCTGCTTGCAAACCGTTGATTTTACTGGGTTTCGCCAGATCCTTTCATGACACTCTGACCAAAAATCGACATTCTTCGACAGAAGGATGTCGATTTTACTTATTCACTATTACCTATTCACTCTTCACGAAAACGGAAGGGTCGATTTTTGGAAAGTAATAAGTAATAGTGAATCGTGAAGAAGTTGCGGTATCCGCTGCGCGGATGATTTGAATTACGCCGCCGAGTGGCTTACCTGAGTGCAGAAATATTTTTTTCCCAGTTGTGATGAGCCAAATGCCATCTTTCGCTATGAGCCCCCAAAGCACCAATCTGTCTGGGATGTGCAAGAGGAAGAATTTTTATCGATTTTCCGCAGATAACGGTTTCGGTTGCATTTCCATAGCCATATAAGTCTACATATTCGCCAAGCGTAGAATACGGAACATCGGCAATATTTTTTAAGTATTGCGCAATTGGAATATCTCCAAGAAGAATCAGTAGGTCTGCTTCAGACCGCATGAATTCTTCCGTGATTTCGCGGCTTCGCTCCTTATCACAAAAGGTAGATGGACGCTTTGGAATTGTTACCGGATTCAATCCATACTGTTCAATCAACGGATTGTATCGCTCCCGGATAACTTTTGCCTGGCTAGGATTTATGCGAGTTTCAGGCAAGCAATCACACAGCCACGCGTCGGAGCGAGTATATCCCAAAGGAGCGAGAATATTTTCATCCAACACTTTAGCGGAAGGACCGTTTAGCTGCCGTCCTGCAGGCTCCAAAGTTCCCAGTTCAGCAGGAATCGCAATTGCGTCCACAATCCGTTTTGCCTCATCGGGATCTCCGTCCCAAAAAATACGTGGCTCACTCGCTACCGCTAATGCTTGGCAGATAATCTGGCCATCTTGTTTCCAACGTGCATGAACCGCACTGGCATAAACACCTAAAACAAAAACTTTCTTGGGGGAAGTGTCCTCTTGTATCAAAGGATGCAATTCTTGTCCAAAAGGAAAATAGTACGCCATAGTATAGTCTGTTCCCTTCAATTTTTTATGTTGTTATCAGTATATATAAAAACAATGCGGAAATCTACCCTTTGCATAAGGATTCAATTTTCTCACTATAGTTTTAAATTTGTGTGAAATCACATTAATATCCTCAACATACTTTAAAAATCCCCCGGAGCCGAATACTCCGGGGAGTTTTGTATTAGAGTGGCGTTTTTTGTCGAAAGAGGGAAAAACAGTTGTTTTTTAAGTTAGTCCATGCTAATCTTGATTTCGAGATAAATTGTACCCGTAAGAGGGGAGGGCCTTTGTGTGGGAGACATTGCTACATTAATATTAGCTACCGCCATTGCCGGCGTGTTGGGAACCGGTTTGGGCGGATTGGTTGGTGCGCTGTTGCAGAAGGAATCCAACCGCATGGTCAGCTTACTGCTGAGTTTTGCCGGCGGTGTGATGCTCAGTGTGGTCTGTTTTGATCTGGTTACCGAAGCCATTGAGACCAACGTGGGAATTGGTGTGGTCATCGGTTCGATTGCGCTTGGTGTCGTAGTAATCTATGTACTGAACTATCTGATCGATCGCAACACCAATCCCGAGGTGCCCCATATTGATGAAAACCATCCCCAAACTGCCGATGATCTGGACGAGTTGATTCACAGCGATCACTTGAGAGTTCACCGAGCCAATCACGATAATAAGTTTACTCTTTTAGTGGCCGGCGTGGTTATGGCATGTGCCATTGCTCTGCATAATGTGCCTGAGGGTATGACCATCGGCGCATCCTTTGCCAGCAGCGGTAGTGTGATGGGAAGTTCGGCTCTGGTTCTGGCCATTCTGATTGGCCTGCACAACATTCCTGAGGGCATGGCCGTGTCGGTGCCGCTGATCAGCGGCGGTATGAACAAACCCAAGGCAGTGCTGATGGCCGCTCTTTCCGGAGTGCCTACCATTCTCGGCGCTTTGCTGGGTTTCCTGATTGGCGACATGGGTGTGCTCGGTCTCGCGCTGAGCCTTGGTTTTGCCAGCGGTGCCATGCTTTATGTGGTGTTCGGTGAGATTTTGCCTCAGGCCATTCTGATGTACCACAGTAAATTGCCTGCGTTCTCCGCCATTGTGGGTATGCTGGTCGGTTTGTTAATTATCTACGTATGAATTAAGCCAAGCGGTCCGATGCATCAGCATCGGACCGTTTTCAGCCTGTCGAAAAAGGCAATGCCTTTTCCGACAAAAAGATTGCGGTCTGGCGCAGCGCACGAACCGTGCGCCGGTGGCGCACAATTCGCACGTTTCCAGACCGAGAAGTGTTTTCTGCCACGCACATGTCACGGCAGAAAACAGATTTACCTTTTTTCGCGTCTGCGGACGCGAACTCCAACGAGGTTTTTTGACAATCTCCAAACGGTCCGATGCATCAGCATCGGACCGTTTTTGCGTGAAAAACAAGGCGAAAGTCGAAATGGTAAGGTACTTGACTGAATAAACTGGGGAGAGTATAATCGGAGCAAGAATTGATGTGTACTTACAGAAAGGAGGTTGGATGGGTGCAGAAACGTACTGTTGAAACGGCGCTGGATGGGTTGCCGTACGGACCGGAAAATCCGGATACCGGGCGAGTGGGCAAGGTGCCTCTGCCCGAGGGAATCAGCAAAAAACGCCTGACCCGGGACGTGGTGATGCTCAGCTGGCCCAGTTTGCTGGAGTTGATTTTATCCCAACTGACCACCTTTGTGGATCAGATTATGGTGGGTCGCATTCCCGGTGAGATGGGTGTGGTTGGATTGGCTGCAGTTGGCCTGACATCCAGCCCGAAATTTACCTTGATGACTGCTATTATGGCTTTGAACGTGGGTGCCACGGCGGTCATTGCCCGCAGCCGCGGACAGCAGAACCGGGAGCGGGCCAATCAGGTGTTTCGACACGCCCTGCTGCTCAATCTGATTCTGAGTGCCATTCTGATGGGGGTTGGTATCTGGGGTGCTGAGTGGATGATCCGCTTCATGGGACCGGAAATCTCCGAGATGACCATTCACGCGGCCACAGACTATCTGCGAATCCAGTTTTACGGTCTGGTTCCCCTCTGCCTGGCCTTTACCATCACGGCGGCCCTGCGCGGTGTGGGCAATACCCGCATTCCCATGCTTTACAACACGGCGGCCAATGCCGTCAATGTGGTCTTTAACTACCTGTTAATATACGGTAAGCTGGGGTTCCCGGCTTTGGACGTGGTAGGAGCCTCCATCGCCACGGTGATCGGCCAGACGGTGGCGTTTGTAATTGCGTTGGTGGTGGTTCTTCGGAAAAAGTCCTATCTGTATCTCAGTTTCCGGGAGAAATTTTCTTTCGATCGGACCATTCTCGGTAATATCGTCCAGGTGGGTTTGCCTGCCATGGTGGAGCAGGTGCTCATGCGTATCGGCATTATTATATACGCCCGTACGGTATCGGCTTTGGGTGATCTGAAGTTTGCCACCCATCAGGTGCTGATGAGCATTCAGTCCTTCAGTTGGATGCTGGGGCAGGCGTTCGCGACCGCCGCCACTACGTTGACCGGTCAGTGTCTTGGCAAGCGTCGGACCGATATGGCGGTTATTTACCTGAATCGAACCCGAGCGCTGTCCTGTTGGGCATCGTTGGTATTGATGGCGCTGATTCTGATTCTGCGCAAAGGCATTGTGGGATTGTTTACAACCGATGAAGCAGTTATCGCCATGGGTGCCGAGATTATGTTCCTGATTGCACTGAGCTTGCCCATTCAGACCGACTCCTTTGTCATTTCGGGCGGTTTGCGCGGTGCCGGTGATACCCGATTTACGGCCATGTCCACGCTGGTTACCGTGCTGATTATCCGCAGCCTTCTGGCTACGCTGCTTGTCACGGTGCTGGGTTGGGAGCTGTGGGGCGCGTGGATCGCGCTGCTGGCCGACCTGATGATCCGAGCCGGAATGATCCATCTGCGTTATCGCAGCGGCGTGTGGAAAGGGATCAAGTTCAAAGAGAAGAAATAAAACAACGGGGTGGCCCAAATGGGCCGCCCCGTTTGTATTGCGAGGAAGAGGAGGATTACTTGGTGCCGTCACCCTGAGAGCCGATGAAGCCGGAGGGCTTGTTGCCACCCTGTCCGTAAGCTTCGGCCAGAGCGTACATAGCCATGTCGTACTCATACAGCTCAGCGGCGTTGTTGTAAGCCACGTCCTTGGCGGCCTTGATGGCAGCGTTGAAGGTGTCCAGGGCTTCCTGAGTGACCCACTTGGTGCCCACGGGGACATCCTCGCCGTAGTTTGCGCTGACTGCTACGCCTTCCTTGGCGGCCTCGGCGGTCTTAATGGCCTGCAGCAGGGTGGCCTTGGACTGGCTGCGGTTGCCCATGGTAAAGCCGATGGGGAAGCCGTTGGGAGTGCACCAGGTGATGACGTCACGATCGGTCAGACCCATGCGGACATAGGAGTCATAGAACTGGGTGGGACGGGCGCTGTTGATCAGGTTGTAGCGGGAAACGTTGGATTCCACCTTGGTGTACTCATTTTCCTTACCGGCGTTGACGGTGAAGATCTTGCCCTTGGGATCGGGCTTAATCACGGTGCCTTCCTTGGCAACGGCCTTCTTCATGACCCAGCCGTTGGGGCCATAGTAGTAAACAACCACGTCGCCGATTTCAATGGCAGAATCAAAGTTATCGGAGTTGACAGCGGTGATCTTTTCCACGTCGAAGCGGACACGGTTGGTCTCCAGTTCGAACTCACCGCGCATGATCTTATCTACCTGACCGCCGTGGTTCTCGAAGTAAGCAATACGGAACACGTCGAAGGACTCAGTGTCGATGCGTTCCACATTACCGTCCTTGCCATAAGTCAGGGAGGTTACATGGCCGCGAACCGTGGTGATGGTCTCAAAGAAGCCCAGACGGGCATCTTCGAAGGACAGGTTGTTGGCGCTGGTGGTCTTGTGGACGTTGTAGCCCCAGCCGGTGTCCTTCTTGTACAGGCTGGAAACGAAGTTGACCTGATAATCCTCGGTCTCAGCAGCGGTGGCAGGGACCTTGATGCCGTTGACATAGCACTTGCCCTCGGCCAGCAGCTTGGCGACAGCTTCCTTGGCGGTGGTGCCGGGGAAGTAGGAGTCGAAGGAAGCGTCGGTGATCTTCACGTTGTCATTGTCCCAGGACTTGACATTTTCGGCCACGGGGGTGTCGGGCTTGGGCTGTTCGGGCTTGGGATCGGCGGGCTTTTCGGGCTCATAGTTGCCCAGAGAACCCAGGAAGCCGGTGGGCTTGTTGCCGGCGGTGCCGTAGTCCAAGCTCAGCTGGTACATAGCCATGTCGCGGTCGGTGTCGGAGGACAGATTGTTGCGCAGGACGGCCTCGGCGGCGGCGATAGCGGCATCAAATTTGTCCATGGCGGCCTTGGTGGTCCATACGCCGGTGATACCCTCGCCGGTCTCGCTGACGGTTACGGTTTCCTTGAAGGCCTTCACGTTGGCAATGGCCTTGGCAAGAACGGCCTTGGAATTGGCACCGGTGGTGAAGCCGATGGGATGGCCGGTGTCGGTGCACCAGGTGGTGACTTCCATATCGGTCAGGCCCAGAGCCTTGTATGCATCATAGAACTGAGTGGGACGGGAGCTGTTGATCAGATTGTAGCGGGAGACGTTGGACTCCACCTTCACATACTCGTCAGCCTTGCCGGCGTTGACAGCGAAGGTCTTGTTGGCGGGCTTGCTCAGCGTGCCGACCACGGGGACGGCCTTCTTCAGAACCCAACCGTTGGGGCCGTACCAGTACACGGCGATGTCACCGATTTCCACGGACTGATCGAAGTAAGCGGAGTTGAAGATGATGAGGTCCACGTCGGGACGTACGCGCTGGGTTTCCAAAGCGAAGTCACCGCGAACGACGGTGGTGGACTCATTATAGATTACGATGTCGGTCACACGGACAACATCCAGAGAATTGATGTCGATTTTAACAACCTCTTTGGTTTCGGGATCCAAAGTCAGCTCGGTAGTGTGACCGCGGACGGTGGAGATGGTCTTATAGAAGCCAAGACGGGCATCCTCGAAGGACAGGTTGTCGGCGCTGGTGGTCTTATGGACATTGTAACCCCAGCCAATATCGGTTTTGTACAGAGAACGCACGTGGTTGACCTGATATTCAACGGTTTCATCGGCGGTAGCGGGAACCTTGATGCCGTTGACATAGCACTTGCCTTCGGCCAGCAGCTTCTTCACACCGGCCTCAGCATTACCGCCGAAATACTTGTTGAACTTGGCATCGGTAATCTCGTCACCCTCGTTGGTGATTTTCACGGTGTCACCGATGACTACGGCGCCCGAGTTAGCGATGACCGTCTTCTTTTCGGCATCCCACTCCACATCGTAGCCCAGAGACTCCAGCAGGGCACGGATGGGGACGAAGGTGCTGCCGTCAAGAATAAACGGCTCGGAGGAGTCGGTCAGAGCAAGTTCTTCACCGTCAATGGTGACCTTGATGTCCGCATATCTCACATCTTTTTTGACCCAGCCGTTGGTGGCCAGGGCGGTGCCGGCCAGCAGGACCAGCGCCAGTGCCAGGGACAGAATTCGCTTTTTCATTTGACACATCTCCTTTTCTTTGGATAACATATGATGCAAAGGGCATATATGCTCTATGCATCATTATAGATTGTCACACAAGTATGTCAAGAAAATAATTTTCAAAAAATGATTTGGAAGAAAATGTATGCCTTGATCGGTTTTGGTGTGTGGGATTGTCTTGCGCGGTGTATACAATACTGGTATACTATAAAGTAAGAACGAAATTCCACGAAAAGGAGCATGATTATGGCAGCCAAAGTATATTTTTCCCGCGACATTACCCCCGAAAAGGTGCTGGAACTGTACCGGAAACTGGGGATCAATCTGCCCGGTAAGGTGGCGGTCAAGGTCCACTCCGGCGAAGTGGGCAATCAGAACTTCCTGCGCCCCGATTTCTGGAAGCCGGTGATTGACCATGTGAAGGGCATTGTCACCGAGTGCAACACGGCCTACGAGGGTGAGCGCAACACCTACGAAAAACATCGGAAAGCCATGGCGCTCCACGGCTGGAATGACTACTTTGAAGTGGACATTCTGGACGGCGGTGTGGAGGATATGGAACTGGTCATTCCCAGAGGAAAGCGCATTCAGAAAAACTACGTGGGTGGCCGCATGAAGGATTATGACTCTATGTTGGTGCTGTCCCACTTCAAGGGTCATCCCATGGGCGGCTACGGCGGCGCTATCAAGCAGTTGTCCATTGGTGTGGCATCCTCTTTCGGTAAGGCATACATCCACGGCGCCGGTGAGCCGGAAAAGATTTGGACTGCCGATCACGACTCCTTCCTGGAGTCTATGGCCGACGCTGCTTCCTCGGTGGTGGAGTATTTTGGGGACAAACTGGCCTATATCAACGTGATGAAGAATATGTCGGTGGACTGTGACTGCTGCGCTGTGGCCGAGGATCCCTGTATGGCTGACATCGGCATTTTAGCCAGCCTGGACCCCGTAGCGATCGATCAGGCCTGTATTGATCTGGTCTATGCTGCCAAGGATGACCCCGGTCAGGCCCATCTGCTGGAGAGAATTGAGAGCCGCAACGGCCTGCTGACCATTGAGGCAGCCGCAAATCTGGGCTTTGGGTCCAAAGAATATGAACTGATTGAGGTTTAAGAATCGAAACCGGAGGGCTGCGAAAGCAGCCCTCCGGCTAGCCTGTCGAAAAAGGCACGCCTTTTCCGACATAAAGATTGCGGCCTGTCGCAGCGCACGAACCGTGCGCCGGTGGCGCACAATTCGCACGTTTACAGGCCGAGAAGTATTTTCCCCGACGCACATGTCGCCGGGGAAAATGGATTCATCTTATTTCGCCGCTGCGGCGGCGAAACTCTAGGAGTTTTTTTGACACTCTGACGGGAGGGCTGCGAAAGCAGCCCTCCGGCTGTTTTTGTTTGCCCATTCAACCGGCGGTTGAGCGAACAGGAAAACCGCGTTATTGAAATAAACGGTCAAAGCTGATAGTATGATGACCGTAACGGCGCCGACATCGAAACTTTAAGGTGTGTCCGGGAGGAATTTATGGAACTTGGAGTAAAAATCAAGAACTTGAGATGCAAGGCCGGTCTGACTCAGGAGCAGCTTGCGGGGAAACTGGGATTGAGCGCTCAATCTGTTTCCAAGTGGGAGAATTCGGTTGCCATGCCGGATATTACTCTGCTGCCCCTGCTGGCAGAGGAGTTTGGCGTCAGTATTGACGAATTGTTCGATCTGACCTGTGAGCAGAAGCTGCGCCGCATGGAAAATCGGATGGAATTGGAAGATGAACTGCCAGGGGATGTATTCCGGGAATATGAAGAGTTTCTGGTGGGGCGTCTTTCTGAGGATGAGGATCGGGGACGCATTCTGAGTCTGCTGGGCCATCTGTATCACCACCGTATGCAGGCCGACGCACGGAAGGTGAGCCGTTATGCCCGCGAAGCTATGAAACTGGCCCCGGAAAAGAAGGACTGCCAATGGCTGCTGGATATGGCTGAGGGGCATTTTGTCTGGGACTGGAATATTGCAAACCACGCGAAAGCGATTGAATTGTACAAGGAACTGATTGAATGTGACGGTGTGAATCCGCCCACGCCGCTGCCTTATTATTATCTGTTGGACAATCTGATTGCCGACCACCGGACCGAAGAGGCGACGCGGTATCTGGAGGTGTTGTGCAGAGTTCCTGCTCACAAACCGTTTCTGATTCCCATCTACCGGGCCCACATCGCGTTGGCCGAATATGACCAATCCCGGGCAGACGGCATCATTGAACAGGCTCTGACCGAGTATTTTGAGGATGGCGGTTTCCTCTTTGAGGTTGCCCAGTATTATGCACGCAAAGGTCAGTATGAAAAGGCCGTTGAGTACTACAATGCTTCCTATGACAGCGAGGCGGGATGCAAACCGCGGTTTACAGATGCACTTCAGGGGATTGCTGTGATTTATGAAATCTGTGGTGAGTACAAAAAAGCGGCCGAAACCTACGACCGCATTCTGGATAACCTGAAGAATGAATGGGGCATGAGCGAGGAAACGACGGTAAAGGATGCCCTGCAGGAGAAGGCTCGCCTTCTGCAAAAGGCGGCAGAGTAAAATCAGAACAAACAGACTGCAAAACGGCCGCGTGGATTTCCACGCGGCCGTTAATGTTGGTTGGGATTAGAGCTCTTTGGCGTAATAATTGATCAGACAGCCCACCAGAATGATGTCGCGCTGTTCGCGGCTCAGGTCGGGCAGGGTCAGAGGAACCGTGCGCTCGGTTCCGTTTTGAATCAAGGTGGCGTCAATGCATTCACCGTCACTCTCCAGCAGAGCACGGATGCCGGGGATATACAGCTTGTCGCCGGGCTGAATGTTCCAATCCTGCACTCCGGGCAGAACAAAGGGGAGCATACCCCAGTTGATGACGTTGGAGCGGTACCGCTTGGTGGCGAATTCCTCTACCAGATTGGCGCAGCCGCCCAGCACACGCTGGCAGGAGGCGGCCTGCTCACGAGCCGAGCCGTCGCCCGGTTTCAGAGCCATGACCAGACTGCCCAGACCGGTCTTTGCGGCATCGCGGCCACCCAAAGCGGCAAGAACTGCGGGGTCGGTGGGGTCGGTGCGGCGCAGACGCTCCAGTTCCAGTATTTCTTTGGCGCGGCCCACATATTCCGGTACACGGCGGGACAGAGCAAATTCGGCCAACTTCATGGGATTGGAGCGGTAGGAAGAAGTCTCACCGGAAGGGATCAGCTCATCGGTGGTGGTGACCGGGTCATAAATGGCGGCAGCCACGGTCAGCAGCAGGTCTTCAGACAGAGGAATTTGTTCCGGCCAGTCGGCAATGTTGGGGCCGTAGACCAATTCGGTTTCCGGCTTGGGATTGCCAACGCCCATGTACACACGGGACTTGTAGGCCGAATCATCGTAGGAGAACCGCTCTGCCGCGGTGTCGGCAGGACAGTCGGGCAGTTCGTCGGCTGCTGTCAGCACACCGCCGTTGCGGGCAGTGGCGGCGATGGAGCGGGCATCCATCAATGCCACATAGGACAGTTGGCCGTCACCCGGCTTGGAACCCTCCCGGTTGGGGAAGTTGCGGGTGGAGTGTCGGATGGAGAAGGCGCCGTTGGCTGGGGTATCGCCCGCGCCGAAGCAGGGACCGCAGAAGCAGGAACGCCAGTCGGCACCGGCGGCCATCAGGCTGGTCACGTATCCCTGCCGGGTCAGTTCGGTCAGAATGGGCATACTGCCGGCGTAGCAGGACAGGCGGAAGGCATCGTTTCCGATGGGTGTGGTGCCGATGATCTCGGCGGTGCGGCGCAGATTTTGGTAGGTGCCGCCCGAGCAGCCGGCAATGACGCCCTGGTCCACATGGAACTGACCGTTTTTGATCTTGTCGGTCAGGGAACCGGGCAATGCCCGGATACCCAACTGATCAACGGCATCTTGCTCCACCTGACGCAGCAAATCGGCTGCGTTGGCTTTGAATTCGGCGATGGTGTAAACATTGGAGGGGTGGAAGGGCAGGGCGATCATAGGTTTGATGGCCGACAGATTCACCTCGATGACGCCGTCGTACAGGGCGCCTTCGGAGGGTTTCATTTCGTAATAGGTCTCGCCGCGGCCCAGTTCGTCCAGCGTGGCCTTGGTGTATGCATCGGTCTGCCATACCGAGGACAGGCAGGTGGTCTCGGTGGTCATAACGTCAATACCGCAGCGGTAATCCATAGAGATAGCACCCACACCGGGACCAAAAAACTCCATGACGGAATTTTTGACCAGACCGGCCTTGAAGGTGGCACCCATCAGTGCCAGTGCTACATCCTGCGGGCCCACACCGGGGTTGGGGGTGCCGCTCAGGTAGATGGCGATCACACGGGGATAGTCAATGTTGTAGTCTTTGTGCAGCAGCTGTCGGGCCAACTCGGGGCCGCCTTCACCGATGGCCATGCAGCCGTAGGCGCCGTAGCGGGTGTGGGAGTCCGAGCCCAGAATCATACGGCCGGGTGCGGCGTAACGCTCGCGCATATAGGAGTGAATGACTGCTTGATGGGGAGGGACAAATTCACCGCCGTATTTTTTGGCTGCCGACAGACCGAACAGGTGGTCGTCTTCGTTGATGGTGCCGCCTACAGCGCACAGGGAATTGTGGCAATTGGTCAGTACGTAGGGCATGGGAAATTCCTTCAGGCCGGAGGCGCGGGCGGTCTGAATGATTCCAACGTATGTAATATCGTGAGAGACCAGCGCATCAAAACGCAGGGAGAGATGCTCCATATCATCGGTGCGGTTGTGCTCCTTCAGAATGGAGTAGGTCATGGTCTTTTCACGGCTTGCTTCGGGTACTGTGTAAGCGGGAATGAATTCGCCGTTCTTCCAGCACAGGGGCTGCATATTGGACTTCAGCATGAAAATTCCCCCCAATCAGAGAGATGGTGTTGTTTATACCATAGCATATTTAAATATGAAAAGCAATGGAATATACCTTGCAATAATAATTCTCTTTTCTGGAAAATAGCGCAAAATAAATGGAGAAATGAAATTTGCGGCCGAAAAGACTTGCATAAAAAGATTCTCCTACACGGTTTGGGGCATCCAATCGTGTGGGAGAATCTTTTTTGATTTATTCCTGCCATGTGGCATGAAGCTTTTCCAGAAGACGGTTCAGTTCTGCCTTGTCCTCATCGGGGAAGTTGACCAAAAGATCGGCCATGGCGGCGTGGTAATGCTGCTGCAGTTCGGTAAGTGCATCCAGTCCCGCGGGGGTGATGGATACATTGTAGTTGCGCTTGTCGGTTTCATCCTTTTCCCGGACGATGCAGCCCTTGGACTCCAACTTACTCAACAGCTCGCTCATGGAGCCGGCCCGCACACCCATGATATCCAGCAGTTCTTTCTGGGACAGGGGGCCACGGCGATGCAGCAGAAAGAGCACCCGCCTCTGGCTGCCTTTTCCTTCGGTGTTATGGCGCAGATAATGAGAGCAGCGCCGCAAATTGTGGATCAGCTGTTCATCCATAGAATGGGGTTCAGAGTGTTTTTTTTCACACATAGGGAGTCCACCTTTCCAAACGGTCATTCCACTTCTTCGGTATACTTGATCAACAGTGTTTCCAACTCCTCGTTTTCCAGCGGAGTGGGGACGGAGAATTCGGTGTTGTCAGCCAGCAGTTTGGCCAGATTGCGGTACTCCTGGGCCTGCGGACAGGCCGGATCATATTCAATGACTGTTTTGCGGCGATTTTCAGCGCGCTGCACCACATTGTCGCGGGGAACAAAGTACAGCAGACGGGTGCCCAGCTTTTGGGCAAATTCCTCTACCAGTTCCTGC
This sequence comes from Oscillospiraceae bacterium, assembly GCA_045595705.1. Classification (GTDB taxonomy): domain Bacteria; phylum Bacillota; class Clostridia; order Oscillospirales; family Oscillospiraceae; genus JAJPXI01. Next base: position 6,364 of record JAZOBA010000022.1, on the reverse strand, counting down.
TCGCGGTCCACCATGCGGGAGTTGCAGATCAGGCCGCCCAGTTTGGTTTTTCCGGCGGCAGCGTAACGCTTGATGCCCTTGCAGATGTTGTTGGCAGCGTACAGACTCATCATCTCGCCCGAGCAGACAATGTAAATTTCCTCGGCCTTGCCCTCGCGGATGGGCATGGCGAAACCGCCGCAGACCACATCGCCCAGTACATCGTACAGGACATAGTCCAGATTCTTGGTGTAGGCGCCTTTGTTCTCCAGCAGATTGATGGCAGTGACAATGCCGCGTCCGGCGCAGCCCACACCGGGCTCGGGGCCACCCGATTCCACTGCTTTGATGCCATGGATACCCTCGAACAGGAAGTCCTCCAGTTCCAGATCATCTTCGTCGTTTCCGCGCAGGGCATCCAGCACGGTTTTGCTGACCAGATTGCCCAGAATCAGGCGGGTAGAGTCGGCTTTGGGGTCGCAGCCCACGATCATGACATGGGCTCCTGCCTCAGCCAGAGCGGCGGCGGTGTTCTGGGTGGTGGTAGACTTGCCAATACCGCCCTTGCCGTAAATTGCGATTTGTCTCATATCTTACTCCTTATTGGCCAGAGCGGAATCCAGCCAGAAATTCAGGTTGCTGTAAATCAAAGAGGGGAAACCCTCGCCTTGGTAATCAAAGCGAACGGCTCCGTGGGGCAGATCTACCCAATGGACCGATTCGGGAGCCAGAACGCTCAGTTCCCGGTCGCCGATGACCAGATCGTAGGTACCGCTGTGGAGCAGGGTTTTCAGGTCATCTTCGCACTTGAGGCGCTTGTCGCCGGGTCGGGACAGAGTTTTTTCAAAGGTGAAGAAGGTGGCCACGTGGGTGCCGCCCATTTTATAAGCATGCTGCAGGGTGTTACGGATAGCATTGGCGGTCAGTTGCTCACCCACAATAAGGATGTGAGGGGTGCTGCTGTCCTCGGGCAACTCCAGTACATCCTTCTGGTCCGGGTAGCACATGGCGCAGCGCAGACGGGCGCACCAGTCGGTGCCAAAGGGTGCGGCGGCAATGTAGGGGATACCAAATTCCCGTTCCATCCATTTGGCGGTGGCCAGGCCGGACACAGTCAGCACCAGATTGAGTTCAGCTTTGGCGGCCTGCTTCAGGTTGGCAGCACGCTCCGGACCACCCCACTGGGAGACAATGTGGAATCCCCGCTTGGTGATCCAGCTGCGGATCTCACGCAGGGTTTGGGAGCTCCAGTCGATGGCGTTGCCGCCCATCAGATTGATACTGTGGGGAATTTTTTCCTCGGTGGGTTCGACCAGCAGTTTGGCCAGTGTCAGCATGGTCTTGGACAGGCCGTGGTCGTAATACTTGTGGCCGGTCAGATCGATGGACGCGGCGGGGATACCGCTTTCGGCGGTGATGGTATCGGTCACATCCTCCAGATCGGTGCCGATCATGGAGGAGACCGGGGCGTTACTGATCAGAACAAAGGCGGGGTCAAAATCCTGATGAGATTTGCGGAAGGTCTCCATCAGCTTGGCCTTGGTACCGCCGATAACATCATCCATACGAATCTGGGAGCATATCATGCGGGAACCCCGGTAGGGTTCGTGAATGTCGGTGCGGCTGACCTTTCCTTTGTAGGGAGCGCAATCGTCCAGAATGCCCATGCCGTCAGTCACATCGATGATTTCCTGAAAACCGAAGGTGTCGGCCAGAAAGGGGGGCAGGTATTTGTACAGGTTTTTCATCGTGCGTCACCTCCTGCGCTGTGTTTCAGAGCGTTCAGGGCAGCCATGGCGCCGGCATAACCCACCTGAATGGGCTCAGGTGCGCCGTGTCCCGGCTTTCCATTGGGACGACCGCCGGGGCGGCCATCGGGACGACCGCCGCCGGGATGACCGTGGGCGCCCTTGCCGCCGCGCATGGGGTGCTCCACGGTGATACCGTGCTCATCCAGCCAGTGGCGCTGCTCCTTGGTGATACCCTGGTGGGGATTCAGCTTAAGGTTGGTGACCGGGAATCCTTCGGTAAACAGCCACTTAGCCAGTTCGCCGTCGTCCTCCACTGTGATGGTTTTGCCCTCTGCCATGGAGCGGGTCTGCGCCAAAGTGGCAGCCAGATCGGCTGCCTGCCGGGACAAATCAAAGGTGTATGACAGAATGGACCCCAGTTTTTCATAAGCGGCGGCCAGGTCTTCCGTGCTGTAAATACCGCCCGGACAGACCCAGGGAATGCCCAGTTTTTCTTCCAGATAGGTGGCCAGTTCGGTGTCTTTGGGAGAGGTGATAATATTTACCCATGCGCTGCCCATAGACTGATAATCGGCCCAGGTGCGGCAGGTGTGCAGGGAACGGATGGTCTGTACACCGGCTTGATTCAGCAGGGGCAGCAGTTCGCAGTTCTCGTCCACGGGACCGGAGGACAAAATGTTGACTGTGGGAACCGTGCTCTTAACCGTAGGACGGATAAAGTCATACAGTACTTTGTCCACGGCGGAGGGACCGCCCTCTTCCTCGTCGAAGCCACACAGACGGCAGCCGTCGTGGACCCGCACGGGGATACCGGTCTCTTCCTCGATCTCTTCGCTCAGAAGTCTGTAGTCGGTGGACAACAGGGCGTTCTGGCAGCCGGACAGCAGTACGATGCCGGTGGGATTGCGTTCGGCGCCGATTTCGGCGGCTGCCTGCTTGGTCTTTTCGATATAGTCACCGGTGACCATGTCCACCTCGTCGAACATCAGAAAAGACAGGCGTCCTTGCCGCTGCAGAGTGATAAAATCGATGTTGCGGTGGCGGGTGCAGGCCAACGCCGAGGCATAAATCATCTGCACGCCGGGAATGCGGCCAAGTTTGGTAAATACCTCACCCTTTCCCCGGCGGGATGGGAGGGTGATGATATCGCTTGCGGTATCTTTGAAAATCATAAAAACACTCCTTATGGGGTGGCTGATAGAAATAGTTGGGTGCCTAACTTATCTGAATTATTATAATTTAGAGACGCAATAATGTCAAGGTAATGCATGGAATAAAACCTTCACAATAAGTTTACAAACGGTACATTGATAATTTCTGTATCCGGGGTTAAAATGGTAAACTGTAAAAATTTTGTCTTCTGAGTCAATCTGATCCGAAAGGACTTTGAATCTATGCTGGAATTAAGAAACATCAAAAAGGATTATCCTGCCGGCAACGGTGTGGTCCATGCGCTGCGGGGGATCGACCTGCAGTTCCGCAAGTCGGAATTTGTGGCCATACTGGGCCAGTCGGGCTGTGGCAAAACCACCATGCTGAATATCATTGGTGGTCTGGACGGCTACACCGACGGTGATCTGATCATCAACGGTGTGTCCACAAAGCGTTTCAAGGACCGTGACTGGGATACCTACCGCAATCACTCGGTGGGTTTTGTGTTCCAAAGCTACAATCTGATTCCTCATCAGACCGTGCTGTCCAATGTGGAGTTGGCGCTGACCCTGTCCGGTGTGACCAAGGCCGAGCGTCGTCGCCGTGCCAAAGAGGCATTGGAAGCAGTGGGTTTGGGAGATCAGCTGAAGAAGAAACCCAATGCTATGTCGGGTGGCCAGATGCAGCGCGTGGCCATTGCCCGTGCTCTGGTCAACGATCCTGATATTATTTTGGCAGATGAGCCTACCGGCGCACTGGACACCGAGACCAGTGTTCAGGTTATGGAGATTCTGAAGGAAGTGGCCAAGGACCGTCTGGTGGTTATGGTTACGCACAACCCTGAACTGGCCGAACGGTACGCTAACCGCACCATTCGTATGCTGGATGGCAAACTGACCGGTGACTCCAACCCTCTGAACGAGGAGGAGCGGGCCGAAATGGCTGCTGAGTACGAGCGGCTCAAGCAGGGCAAGCACAGGCCGCCCCGAAAGCCTTCCATGTCCTTCGGTACGTCGTTTATGCTGTCTTTGAAAAACCTGTTCACGAAGAAGGGACGTACCATTCTGACTGCCTTTGCCGGATCCATCGGTATCATTGGCATTGCGCTGATTCTGGCGCTGTCCACCGGCATCAACGGCTATATTGATCAGGTGCAGGAGGAGACCCTGTCCAGTTATCCCATCACCATTGAAGCCGAAACGGTGGACATGACCGCCATGATGGTATCCATGATGGGTGCAAATGCTCCCAGTGACGAAGTGGTCCGGGAGGAAGATCGAGTGTATGCTTCCACTGTGATGTATGAAATGATGGACTCTATGATGCACATGGAGACCACCACCAACAATCTGGAGGCGTTCAAGAAGTATCTGGATAACGGCGGCGGTGGCATTGCTGATCTGGCCACCGTTCAGTACAGCTACAAACTGCCCTTTGATGTGTACACCAAGGACGAAGAGGGTACCATTGTCAAAAGTGATATTCAGGCCTTGATCGAGGATGCTTTTGCTGCCATGACAGGTGGCGGTACCAACCCCATGATGGCCAATACGGAGTCGATGAGTGCCATGTCGGCCACCATGAATGTGTGGCAGGAACTGCTGCTGGGTAAAGACGGAGAACTGATCAGCGACAGTGTTAAGGAGCAGTACGACATGATTTACGGCCACTGGCCCGAAAAGTATGATGAAGTCATTCTGTTTGTCAACGAGAACAACGAGATTTCCGATTTGATGCTGGTGTCTCTGGGCCTGCTGCGTGCCAGTGCGCTGGACGAGACCATGGAGGCCCTGAGAACCGGCGAAGGTGAGATCGAGCCCTTCACCGACAGCTGGACCTATGAAGAGCTGTGCGATCTGGAATACAAGCTGATTCTGCCTGCCGAGACCTACCGCTACGATGCCACCTCGGGCGCCTATGTGAATATGGCAGCTACTGCTGCCGGTATGGAACTGCTGTACAACAGTGCCGAGACCGGCACGCCCCTGAAGGTGGTGGGCATTGCCCGTCCGTCCGAGGAGGCCACTTCTTCCATGGTCACCGGTGCCATTGGCTACACCAGTGCGTTGAGCGAGTATGCCATTAAGCGTACCGAGGAGATGGACGTGGTCGCCGATCAGATGGCCGATAAGACCGTGGACGTGTTCACCGGGCTGCCTTTCGCCACCGGCGATGAGGTGGAACCCACGGATGAAGAGAAGAAGACTGCTATTACCGAGCATCTGGGTACGTTGGACACCGCCGGCAAGGCTGAAGCCTATGTGGATGTCATGAGTCAGCCGGCCGAAGCCTATGTGGCTGCTGTTGTGGAGCAGCAGATGGGCGAGATGACCCGTGAGAGCATTGAACAGATGATTGTGGAGCAGTATGCAGCCGAAATGGGCGTAGATGCAGAGACCATCATGGGCTATATTGCCGAGATGAGCGATGAGGAACTGTTTGCGCAGGTGAAGACTGCCATGGCGGAGCAGGTGCGCCAGCAGTACGTCGCCGGAGTGATTCAGCAGATGGCCGCTCTTCCTGCCGAGCAGCTGGCGGGTGCGCTGGATATGGTGCTGGCCGGAGATGCGATGACGCTGCAGTATGCCGGATTGACTCCCTTTGAGGCATGGCAGTATAACTATCTGTACGACAACTACATGCCCCCCACGCTGTCCGATTCCACCTATGAGGAGAATTTGAAGACGCTGGGATATGTAGACCTGGCAAAACCGTCTGTCATCAATCTGTATGCAACCACTTTTGCCGATAAGGACGCGATTGCAGATTTGATTCAGGTATATAATGACGGTGTTTCCGAAGAGGATGTCATCGAATATACCGATTATGTGGCATTGCTGATGAGTTCTATTACCGCAATTATTACCGGCATCACTTATGTGCTGATTGCCTTTGTGGCCATCTCGTTGGTGGTGTCCTCCATCATGATTGGTGTCATTACCCTGATTTCGGTGCAGGAGCGCACCAAGGAGATTGGTATCCTGCGTGCCATTGGCGCATCCAAGAAGGATGTGTCGGGCATGTTCAATGCCGAGACCGTCATTGTTGGTTTTACCGCTGGTTTGCTGGGTGTGGTGGTGACTTACCTGCTGACCATTCCCATCAATGCAATCCTGCTGCACTTTACCGGTCTTGCCGGTCTGCGTGCCGTGCTGCCTTTCGGGGCTGCGGTGATTCTGGTGCTGATCAGCGTGGTGCTGACATTGGTGGCCGGCATTATCCCTTCCCGCAGCGCGGCCAAGAAGGATCCCGTGGTGGCGCTGAGAACCGAATAATGCAAAAAAGGAGCCGTGGAATATCCACGGCTCCTTTTGGTATGTTTCAAAGGGTTTTGCCAGTTGTTAGACAGGCAGGTTGAACAGACGGATGGCGTTGCCGGACATAACCAGCTCACGCTGCTCCTCGGTGATATCCAGAGTCTTCATGAACTCCACACCGTCGGCCATCCAGTTGTAGAACACGGGGAAGGAAGAAGAGAACAG
>JAZOBA010000021.1:0-2213 GCA_045595705.1 Oscillospiraceae bacterium | reverse complement strand
AGATCCTTGACTTCGTTTGCCTTAAAAGCGTGGGGGAAAAACTTCTTCAGAGTTTCCATGAGATTGCCTCCTTGTGTTTCTATATGGGTTTATTGTAGCAGATTCTGCGGGCGGGGTCAATGAATTCTCAGAAGATGGACCCGCATGCGTTCATTTTTTTATCCAAATCTTCGCGGTACAGGGGGTGGGTGGGGTCCAGACTGTTGAGTACTACGCCGTCGCTGCCGCTTTTGCCGGTGGAGTGGATGTACATACCGTCCCCCAGATAGATGGCCACGTGGCCGGGGAAGAAGAGCAAATCGCCCTTTTTGATATCGGCACGGGGGATTTCGTGCACCGGGAAATCGGGACGGATATGGGCGTCGCGATAGATGGCCACGCCGTTGAGCCAGTAGGACATGAAGGCCAGGCCGGAGCAGTCGATGCCCAGCGGGGACTTGCCGCCCCAGCGGTAGTGGGCGCCCATGTAGGTCATGGCGGTGTCGCACACACGCTGGCGGAACTCCTCCTCACCGAAGGAGTGGCCGGCGTACCATGTGCCCAGATAGCTTTCCTTGGTGTATCCCTCCCGACCGTCGGGCAGCAGCACCTTGACCCAATGGTTTTCATCCGGCTCGGCAATGGGAGCCACCAGCGCGCCCCGGGGCAGGTCGCAAATCAGACCGCCCTGCACCTTGGGCAGGGACAGCACGGTGCAGTAGCCCTTGGTGACCACCTTTTTGGAGCGGGAGGTCCAGCCGTTGTCGGCCACCAGACACTCCACGGGTGCGTAACCCTCGTAGCGGTAGTCGGCCCGGACCTTGACCCAGCCGGGGGCAGTCTCTTCCAGAATTTCACAGCCCCAGCCCAACATCATTTCGTCGGCCTGCTCGGTATCGTGGGTGGGATTGAGCTGCAGGGGGCAGCGGGGCGTGTTGACGATGTATTTCATAGTGAAAGACCTCCAGAGGTGTGATTGTGTCATTCTGAGCGAAGCGAAGAATCTTAAGATCCTTCGTCGCTGCGCTCCTCAAGATGACACGGGGAGCGATCCCCCAGTCAGCCGCAGGGCTGACAGCCCCCTACAAGGGGCCGTTTCATTCAGATTAGTCCCATGCGCCACTGGTAGATCTTCTTGGCCATTTTGGCGATGAAGCGCACCTGTTCCGACTCACCGTCCAGACGGGGGCCGTCCCATGTGAAGATGCCCAGATAGAAGGGGTTTTCGTCGTTCATGAACAGACCGGCATCGTGGGCCACGTGGTCCAGTCCGCCCGGCTTGTGGGCGATGGACAGGGGGCCGCACAGGTAGCGCTTGAAGGCGCCGCTGCGCTGACGGTAGAGCATCTCCATGCCCTCCTGCCACAGGGCGTCCCGCTTGGCGCACCACGCCAGCAGGGAGTAGAACTTGAACTGGTCCCGGGCGCTGGTCAGGTTGTCCCGGCCGGCACGCTGAGCCTCAAAGTCCAGCATTTTGCGCTGGAGGACGGTTTTCTCGGCACCGATGCGCGTGACAAACTCGTTGACTGTGTCCATGCCCAGCAGGTCGATGACGGCGTTGGTGGCGGTGTTGTCCGAGTTGATGATCATCCACTCCAGCAGTTCCATCAGAGTGTATTCCGGTTGGTAGTTCTCCGCCTCAAAGACCTCGGTGTCCTCCAGCGGGGTGCCGATGGGCACCATCTGGTCCATGGACAGGTTGTTGCGTGCGCATTGGTCCAGCGCGGTCATCAGAATGGGCACCTTGATGGTGGAGGCGCTGGTCACCTGCGCGTCGCCGTCGTGGTTGAGCAGTTCCACTCCTCGCTGCAGGTCCATCATCAGCAGGGAGGTCTTGCAGGGGTAGGCGGCGATCTCGGCTTCCAGCCAGTCGATCAGTTCCTGTCGTTTCATAACATTGTCCTCCGTTTGTGGGGATTGGGGGAAGATCCTTCGCCTTGGGCTCAGGATGACACGTATTTTGAAGTGGTTCGCCTTTTTATCATTCTGAGCAACGAAGTGACGAAGAATCTTATTTCAGCACCTCGATCGTCAGAGCATCAGCGTCCATAGTTACAACCTCGCCCAAAGGCAGGCTCATGGTGGGCAGAATATGGCCGCACTGGACGTCCATGATGGCCGGCTTGCCCACCGGGGCGATCAGCTCGGCAAAAATCTCGGGCAGCAGCAGGGTGCGCTCGGGATACTCGGGGGGACAGTCGGTCCACGCGCCCAGCAGTACGCCGGCGCAGTCG
>JAZOBA010000020.1:0-4303 GCA_045595705.1 Oscillospiraceae bacterium | reverse complement strand
GTGCTCAAGTTGCTGCCGGTCAAAAAGCAGACCCTGTTTTTCTCTGCCACCATGCCCCCCGAGGTCATGGAACTGGTCCACTCTCTGCTCCATGACTATGCCCGTGTGGAGGTGGACCCGGTGTCCTCCCCGGTGGAGGTCATTGCCCAGAGCCTGTATTTTGTGGACAAGGGCAACAAGACAAAACTGCTGGCCCATCTGATCGAAGAGAAGAAGATGGACAGCGTGCTGGTTTTCTCCCGCACCAAGCACGGCGCCAACCGCATTGCGCAGGATCTGGCCAAGCGGGGCATTACGGCTGCCGCCATCCACGGCAACAAGAGTCAGACCGCCCGACAGACGGCGCTGGCCGACTTCAAGGCGGGCAAACTGACCGCTTTGGTGGCCACCGACATTGCCGCCCGCGGCATCGACATTGACGAGCTGAAATGGGTGGTCAATTACGACCTGCCCGAGGTACCCGAGACCTATATCCACCGCATCGGCCGCACCGGCCGTGCCGGACGGGACGGCAGCGCCATCTCCTTCTGCCGTGCCGATGAGAAGAATTATCTCAGGCAGATCGAAAAGCTGCTGGGCCGCAAACTGCCCGTGGTGGAGGGACACCCCTATCCCATGGTGGAGGCCGCCACCGGCGTGGTCCCCATGATGCAGGGAAAAAAAGGGGGCAAGGAGAATGCCCGCGCACGGGCCAAGGAACGCCGGGAGGCGCAGACTGCCAAGGCGGCAAAGCCCGAAGCGGTGAAGGAGAAACAGCCGGAGCAGGCCAAGCCGAAGAAGGAGCAGCCCAAGGAGGTCAAGCCGCAGAAGGAACAGCAAAAACCCGCCAAGGCCGAGCCACCCAAAGCGACCCCCAAGCCGCAGGTCAAAGAGCAGCCCAAGCGCGGTCTGCGTCAGCAGAAACTGGAGGATACCATGCCTGCCGCCCCGGTACAGGCCAGCGGCACCTTTACCCGCCCCAACCCCTTTGAGGGGGACCGTATCATGGATGCCACAGCCCGGCTGTTGGCGCCCAAGCCCCGGATGTATACGGCTCAGCCGCCCCGCAAGGTTCAGCCGGAGAAAAACCAGCCGACCAAGGCTGCTCATGTGCAGGAGAGCGCATCTGCCCCCGCAAAAAAGAAGACCAAAAAGAAACCGGCTGCACAGCCGGCCAAACAGGAGAGCGCGCCCAAACCCAAGCAGGGGACGGCCGCGCCCAAGAAAAAGCCGGAGCAGCCCAAGCCCCAAAACCTGCCCCAGGTCAAGCCGGCCGTCAAGAAAGACGAGGGCGCGAAAAAGACGGTACCCACCAAGAAGAAATCCTCTCACCCCAATCGACCCAACCGAACTGCGGTTTCCCACAGCCGGGTGAAGGACTCCACCGAACAGGCTTCCCTGATGAAGCCCTACTATCTGTATGATGAAGAAAACTAAGAAAAAATTGCATTGGCTTCGGGCGCTTTTGACCGTTGTGTTGGTTGCTGCCGCCCTTGTGCTGTGGTTCTTCTGGCAGCAGAACGGCCTGAAGGTGCAGACGGTAAACGTGACCTCGGCCCGGCTGCCCGCCGCCTTTGACGGATTGCGTATCGTCCACCTGTCGGACAATCACGGCAAGGAATTTGGTGAGGACAACGAAAGGCTGCTGAACAAGGTGGCCCAACTGCAGCCCGATCTGATCGTCCTGACCGGAGATCTGATCGATCAGAAAAGCCAGTTGGAGACGGTTCCCGCTTTGGCGAAGGGCCTTTGCGCCATTGCGCCCACCTACTATATTACGGGCAACCACGAATGGTCTTTGCGCATTGTGCCCGAATTGAAGGACCTTCTGACCGACTGCGGCGTGCGTGTGCTGTCCAATGAGTATGAACTCTGGGAAAAGGACGGAGCCACGCTGGCTGTTGCCGGTGTGGATGACCCCAACGGCCCGGCCGATCAGAAGACAGGAAACGAACTGCGCAGCGAAATCGATGCCGATTATGCCATCCTGCTGTCCCACCGCAATACGGTGTTTGAGTACGCCGGGTGGGGATACGATCTGGTGCTCTGCGGTCATGGGCACGGAGGGGTCCTCCGCATTCCGTTGCTGGACAAGGGCGTGCTGGGCACCGACCGCGCTTTCTTCCCGGAATTCGACGGCGGTCTGTACGGCTTTGCCGACGGCGGCTGGTGCTTTGAATCCCGGGGATTGGGCAGCAACACCGTGCCCATCGAGGCGTTTCGTTTATTTAATCGCCCCCATTTACCTTTGATTGTTTTGGGAACCACGGAATAAATGCACCTGCGGCATCTTGCGGCCGATTTGGGCCGTTCATGCGTTGCGGCTTCTTGAAATACACAAAGTATTCCTGCAAAAGCGCGCCTTTTTCCGGCCGAAAATCGGTTCGCAATCTGCTCTTGGCGATTTGTTCCGTGCCTCCCATATTTTGTTTCTTGAGGAATAGCGATATGATAAATTACATTGCCGGACAATTTGATATTGCTGTCATCGGCGCCGGACATGCCGGCATTGAGGCTGCCTTGGCACCCGCCCGCATGGGACTGAAGACGGTCTGCTTTACGGTCAATCTGGATGCCGTGGGCAACATGCCCTGCAACCCGGCCATCGGCGGCACGGGAAAGGGCCACATCGTCCGGGAACTGGACGCTTTGGGCGGTGAGATGGGCAAGGCGGCCGACCATGCCTGTATTCAGTACCGCATGCTCAACCGGGGCAAGGGTCCGGCAGTCTGGTCCCTGCGTGCTCAAGCCGACCGCCGCCGCTATCAGGAGGTCATGAAGCATACGGTGGAATTGCAGGAAAACCTGTCGGTCAAACAGGCCGAAGTGGTGGAGATTCTCACCGAGAACGGCGCGGTATCCGGCGTTAAGACCGACACGGGCGCCATCTACCGTGTCAAGGCGGCTATTCTGTGCACGGGAACCCATCTGGGCGGCCGCACCATCGTGGGTGAGGTCACCAAACAGTCGGGTCCCGACGGCCTTGCCGCCGCGCTGGAACTGACCGGAAGTCTGGAAAAGCTGGGTCTGTCCATGCGTCGGTTCAAGACCGGGACACCCCCTCGCATCAACCGCCGCAGCGTGGATTTTTCCAAGCTGGAACTGCAGGCGGGCGACCCCGATGTAGTGCCCTTTTCCTTTTCCACCGCCCACGAACCCGAAAACAGCGCCGTGTGCTGGATGACCTATACCAATGAGGCCACCCACGACATCATTCGTGCCAATCTGCACCGCTCGCCTTTGTTTTCCGGCGTGATTGAGGGTGTCGGCCCCCGCTACTGCCCCTCCATTGAGGACAAGGTGGTGCGCTTTGCCGACAAGCCCCGCCATCAGTTGTTCATTGAACCTATGGGTCTGAACACCGAGGAACTGTACATTCAGGGTTTTTCCTCCAGTCTGCCCGAGGACGTACAGCTGCAGATGCTGCACACCCTGCCCGGTTTGGAAAATGCCGAAATGACCCGCCCGGCCTACGCCATCGAGTACGACTGTGTGGACCCCACCGAACTGCTGCCCACCCTGGAGTGCAAAAAGGTGCCCGGACTGTACGGCGCCGGTCAGTTCAACGGCTCCTCCGGCTATGAAGAGGCCGCCGCACAGGGATTCATGGCGGGCGTCAATGCCGCCCTCAAGCTGCTGGGCCGAGAGCCTTTGGTACTGACCCGCGATCAGGCCTATATCGGCGTGCTCATCGACGATCTGGTCACCAAGGGCACCAACGAGCCCTACCGCATGATGACCTCCCGCACCGAGTACCGCCTGATCTGCCGGCAGGATAACGCCGACCGCCGTCTGACCCACATCGGTTACCAACTGGGTCTGGTGACCCAAGAGCAGTACGACCATGTGCAGGAAAAGTATACCGCCGTGGACCGGGAGATCAAGCGATTGGAGCATACCGGAACGGCCGAAGGCCGCCTGTGCGACCTGTTGCGTCGCCCGGAAAATACATACGAAAGTCTGGCCGATCAGGACCCCAACCGCCCCGAACTGTCCCTTGAGATCACCGAGGCGGTGGAGATCGCCGTCAAATACCAAGGTTACATCGACCGCCAGCTGCGGCAGGTGGAGGAGATGAAAAAGCTGGAGCGCCATCCCATCCCGGCCGATCTGGACTATTCCCAACTGGCCGGCCTGCGTCTGGAGGCCCGGCAGAAACTCAGCCAGATCAAACCTGCCAATCTGGGACAGGCCAGCCGCATTTCCGGCGTGTCCCCGGCGGATATCGCCGCTTTGATGGTCTATCTGGAAAAATAACGAGGAAGGGGGGACAACCCATGGACAAGCGCGTGGTGCTGGGTCTGTCCGGCGGTGTGGATTCGGC
>JAZOBA010000019.1:0-37120 GCA_045595705.1 Oscillospiraceae bacterium | reverse complement strand
CCATGTCGGCAAACATGATGCCGAAGAACAGGGCGAAAAAGGGCATAACAAAGGGGTTGGGATCCAAACCGTTGTAGGCCGGGAGACTGTACATCTCGGTGATGACGTTGTAGGGAGCGGTCAGCCGGTTGCTCTTAAGCTTGACGGGGACCTGTTCGTACTCTTCGGGAGCGGGGTCCTGGGTTTCCCATGCGCAGGTGAAGGCGCTCAGAATGCTGAGCAGGCGCTCCTCAGAGGGTGCGGGGATCCAGCCCTGCAGATAGAATGTGTTGTCGGTGCCCACCAAATGGCTGGCGGCCTCTTCCCGGGCGATATCCTGGGCCGAGCGGTCAATGCAGCGGCGCAGATCGTCGCGCAGGGGGGCGAAGGAGGCAATGTGCTCCTTTGCCGCGGCAAGCCGCTCATCCAGCTCGTGCAGCTGGGTGTCCAGCATCGCGTCGTTTTCGGCCGCCGTTCCGGTCCAACCGCGGACATTGGCGCGGGCAAAACCGAAGGGACGCATGGCCTCCACGCAGGGGATTTCCTCCTCGGTGTGACACACCAGCAGGAAGTAGTGCAGGTCCTGATCCGCGCCGGAGTAAAACAGCGAACTCATCTCGGAGACCGAAGCGACGGCCGCCTCCATGGCGGCATAATCGGCCTTGGCCGGGATGGTGCCAAACACCGGTGCCACCGCCTTGCTGCCCTCAAAATCCAAGGGGACATCCAGCGCAATCCAGGGAGCCAGCGCGGCTTTGTGGGCCAGCAGTTTACCCTGTTCCGCGCTCAAGGAGGTGATGCTGCGCTCGGTGTCCAGAATGGTCCGGGCGGTTTCCAGTCCGGCGGCATAGGCACCCTCGTCAAAAAGTTCGCCCTCGCTGAGGACGGGGCGGGTGCGGAACAGACCGCCCTTTTCCGGGACGTATTTTTTCAGGGTAATCAACGCGCTGTTCAGGAGGGAGTTTTGTTCGCGGGCGCCGGCTAATCCCCGCCCGTCCAATTTGGTCAGCGAGGCACAATCCGGATCGTCAGGATCCAAGGGGGTTTCGTTGATCTCGACGCAGCCCTGCTTTTGCAGCAGCCGAAACAGTTGGTCGCGATCGGAACGAAGACCCAGCAGCCGAAGCCGCTTCATTTTAACAATGGACATTTAGCTGCTCACGACCCTTCTGACGATCAAGGCGGCGGCCTGGTCGAGCTTGCCTTCCGCTGCGCTGCACAGGGAGGCACAATCCTGCTTGGACTGCGCGGCAATCTCGGCGGCGCGCACGGCGGCGCGCTCTTCGGCTTGGGCCATAAGTTCCTTGGTTCTGGCCTCTGCCTCGGCGCTGGCGGCCTGCAGGGCCTGCTTGCCGGCCTGCTCGGCGTCCGCAACCAATTTCTTTGCGGCGGCGATTGCCTCTGCTTTGCGCTGCTTGGCCTCTGCCTCGGCCTGAGTCACTTGTTTGATGGCTTCCAAAGACATGACTTCACCCTCTTTCGTTTGCTGTACATGGGGGAACAAAAAAGCTTTACAAAGCTCTCATTCCTGAAACAGGCAATTCATAGGAATTGCGGGAATTGGAGGATTGTAAAGCTTATGGTAGGTTATCCACAATTGTATGCGTTAAATCATGGACTGTCAACAGGTGCAAGGATAAATTGTACACATTTATATAATGTGTCTACCCGGATTTTGTGAGACATAACAATTTATGGAAGATTGCGGTGTTACCGGGAAAGGAGAAGGGAACCGTTTTCGCCTTTGACCCAGAGCCGGTCCATCCGGGCAAGGTTTTCAGGGGCCTGTCCGGTCAGCGTATCGGTTCCGTTTAGCGCCTCCGGTGTGGTGATTACCGACAGGAGCACATCGTATTCGGCCAAAGCCTGCGACACCTGAGAATAGAACCCATCGATTACGGTGGAAAACTGGCTTGCATCGTATGCGTCACCTTTTTTAATATAATGAAGGTTTCCTTGGTTGGGGTAACCGGCATAGTCCAGCATAATTTCGTCAAAGCCAAGCTGCGCCAGTTCCACGCACACAGCGGTGATGTAATCCCGCACCTCGGGGTTGGTGGGGGAGGTCCAGCGGACCCCGTCGGGGTCGGTCCAGCGGTAACCGCTGTTGGTAAAAATGGCGGTACTGCTGTCGGAAAGGACCAGTCCGTGGTCCTTGAAGCAGGAGACCCGGGCAATGGTGTACAGCCCTTCGGTTTCGTTCAGAGCTTGAATTGCGGCGTTTCGACTGACATCATCGGGATTCAGACCGCCATTGACCGCCCTATCCGTGGCCGAGATATAAGCCAGCAGACCCATGTCGCCTTTCATGTCAAACAAAGCGCAGTCGCCGCCGGCGGCCGCCATCTGTCCAAGTGCCGTGCCGTCATACAATGCCTCGGTAGGGAGAAGAACCGGTGTTGTGGGCTCCGGCTTCGGCGTGGGTGTGGGCTCCGGCGTGGGTGTGGGCTCGGGCGTGACGATGACAGGGAGATCTGCGATGGGTGCGGAGGGCGTGGGTGTGGAGGTGGGCTCTTCCTGCCGGGCAAAGGGGAGGTCCAGATAAACTCCGTCGTTGGTAATGACCAGAAAACGCTGCAGATAGATTCCGGCAACGGCCAGCAATACCGCAAGAATCACAAGGACAATCAAAAGGATCTTTATGGCCCGTTTCCACGGGGCGCGACCATGATAGGCACCATATCCTCGTGTGGACATAAAATCATCTCCTTTTTGTAGAATTTGAACAATCAATTCATTATATCACACGGAAAAAGGGGAACTCAACAGGAAAAGAGGGTATATTTGGAGGACTTTTTGGGGTGCATGAACTTGCACACAATGCGAATATCGGTGCATATTACACAAAACAACTGAATAAAAATTTACAAAAATGTGTATAATTATTTATTGCAAAATGAAAAGAGAAGGTGTAGAATACAGCCATACAAAGAGTTTGCACTCAAACAACTCAAAATAAGGAGAGAATGAATATGAAAAAAGCACTTGCATTAATTTTGGCTCTGGCCATGACCCTCTGTCTGTTTGCCGGCTGCGGCAAGAAGGATTCTGCCGACAACAAGTACAACACCATTGAGCCCGGCGTACTGACCGTGGCAACCAGCCCCGACTATGCTCCGTATGAGTTCTACGCCATTGGCGAGGACGGCAAGGCAGAACTGGCCGGTTTCGACATCGCCCTGATCAAGTACATCGCCGACTATCTGGATATGGAGCTGGAGATCATCCCCATGGACTTTGATGGCGTTCTGCTGGAGCTGGCCAACGGCTCGGTGGACCTGGGCGTCGCCGGCATCTCCCCCGATCCCGAGCGTGCCGACAAGATGGATTTCTCTGATATCTACTACGAAGGCGGTCAGGCCTTTATCACCGTGGAAGACAAGGCTGATATGTTCTCCGACCTGGCCTCCCTCAACAATCCCGATGCCTCGGTGGGTGCTCAGAACGGCACCATCCAAATGGATCTGGCCCAGCAGTACAGCCCCGATGCTGATCTGGTCACGCTGACCAAGGCCACCGACATTATCGCTGAGCTGGTTTCCGGCAAGCTGGACGGAGGCTATGTGGAGTATGACGTGGCTGTTGCCTACAAGGTCAACTATCCCCAGCTGCACATCGTCTGCGAGGTCCCCTATGAAGTGGAAGGCAATGCTGTTGGCGTCAAGAAGGGCAATGAAGCTCTGCTGGCCGGTGTCAACGAAGCCATCGCCGCCTGCATCAAGGACGGTTCCTTCTCCAAGTTTGTGGCTGACGCTCTGGAGCAGGCTTCCGGCAACATCTACGAGGGCCTGATTGAGGAATAATTGCACACAGTTTAAATGTGTGATAAAATAACATAAAAAACAAAGATTCCTCCCCGGTTTGCGCCGGGGAGGAATCTGACGCGTAAAAGGAATGAAAGGAGCCGCCGTTTATGGGAGGTCTCATTAAACTATCCAGTTTTGCGAAACTGGTGCCCTATGCCGGAATGTTCGGGAAAGGACTTATTATCACGATTATGCTCGCTTTGGGTACCGTGGTGGTAGGTTTTATTCTGGGCATTATTCTGGCGCTGATGCGCATGACTGACATCCGTCCGTTCCGCGCTTTGGGTTTGGATAAGGACGGACATCTGCGGGGCGAGGGTTTCCTCACCACACTGAGCAAATTCAATCCCATCGCCTTCCTTGCGACGGCCTATGTGGAGATTTTGCGCTCCACCCCTGTCATTGTGCAGATTGCCGTGATTTACTACGGTATCTTCGGTATCATCGATTTGCCCACCTTTTCCATCTTTGGCATCACCAAGTTCCACCGCTTCTTCCCCGGTATGGTGGCATTGGGTCTGAACTCGGGCGCCTATCTGTGCGAGATCATTCGTTCGGGCATCCAGTCCATTGACGGAGGTCAGGCCGAAGCAGCCCGTTCCCTTGGCCTGAGCCAGAGCAAGACTTTGCGGTTTGTCATCATTCCGCAGGCCATCCGCAACATTCTCCCTGCCATTGCCAACGAATTTGTTGTCATTATCAAGGAATCGGCTGTTGCCTACACCATCGGTGTGCAGGACATTATGGCGGTGGTCCAGTCGGTCAAGGGAGCGACCTATCTGATCATGGAGCCGCTGTTGGTGGCCACAGGTCTGTACTTCTGCCTGTGCTTCCCCTCCTCCAAGCTGATTGCCTACTTCGAAAGGAGAATGAGCCGTGGCAACAAACGATAATGTCCTCATCCGGGTAAACGGACTGAAAAAGTATTTCAATAAGGGCGAAATCAAGGCGCTGGACGGCGTGGATGCCGAAATCCGCAAGGGCGAAGTGGTCGTGGTTATCGGTCCCTCCGGTTCCGGTAAGTCCACCTTTCTGCGCAGTCTGAATCTGATGGAAGAGCCCACCGGCGGCGAAATCATCTTCAATGGCGTGGATATTACCAAGAAGAAGATCCCCAACGAAAAGGGCAAGATGGTCAAGCTGAACATCGATGAGCATCGCCAGAAGATGGGCATGGTGTTCCAGCATTTCAATCTGTTCCCCCATATGACCATTCTGGACAACATGACCCTTGCGCCCGTTCAGGTCAAGGGTGTCAAAAAGGAAGAGGCTGAAGCGCAGGCCATGGCGCTGCTGGAGCGTGTCGGTCTGGCGGATCGCGCGGGGGCCTATCCCATTCAGCTTTCGGGCGGCCAGAAGCAGCGTGTGGCCATTGTCCGCGCCCTTTGCATGGAGCCTGAGGTCATGCTCTTTGACGAGCCCACCTCGGCCCTGGACCCCGAAATGGTAGGCGAGGTTCTGGAAGTTATGAAGGAACTGGCTCACGAGGGCATGACCATGGTGGTGGTCACCCATGAGATGGGTTTCGCCCGGGAAGTGGGCGACCGCGTGATCTTCATGGCTGACGGTAAAATCGTGGAGGAGAATACCCCCGAAGAATTTTTTGCCAACCCCAAGGAAGAACGCACCAAGGAATTTCTGTCCAAGGTTCTGTAAATTGAATCAAAGCGAAAAACCGGGGCTCGCTGCCGTTGGCAGCGAGTCCCGGTTTTATGCGGGAACGGCGGTTTTTTCTGCCCTTTTGTTTAAAAATTTACGGGCATTTTTCGGCAGAATTCTGCAAATAATTTACAAAAATTTTCTTATATGAAAAGCCCAAAAATATTGCGGAATATGGCGCTGTATGATACAATTTTAACAATCTTTAAAATGGCGTTTTATGTCGCTGTAATGGAGGTCATTATGAGTTATACCATTCCAATCGGCCCCTATCATCCCGCGCTGGAAGAACCCGTTCATGCCAAGCTGACGGTGGATGGAGAAACCATCAGCGATGCCGAGGTGTTTATCGGCTACAATCACCGCGGAATTGAGAAACTGGCCCAGGAGCGTAATTTTATTCAGACGCTGGTTCTGGTGGAGCGTGTGTGCGGTATCTGCTCCCACTCCCACTCGCTGACCTATGCCATGTGCATTGAGCACATTGCCGGCATGGAGGTCCCCAAGCGCGGCCAGTATATCCGCGTCATCATCGAGGAACTGGAGCGCATTCACTCCCATCTGCTGTGGCTGGGCATTGCCTGCCATATCGTAGGACATGACAGCTTTTTCATGCAGTGCTGGAACGACCGTGAGGGCACCATGGACACGCTGGAATATCTGACCGGCAACCGTGTGAACTATGCCATGAATATCGTGGGCGGCGCCCGCCGTGATCTGGATGACGATAAGCGTCGTTATCTGCTCAACGCCATGGACGAGCTGGAAAAGCGGATGGCTCCGCTGACCCACTGGCTGACCCACGACAAGACGCTGGCCATGCGCACGAAGGGTGTTGGCGTGCTGACCACCGAAGATGCCATCCGTCTGGGTGCTGTCGGACCCCACGCCAGAGCCTCCGGCGTGGACATGGATGTGCGCCGGGATGCGCCCTATTCCTCCTACCAGGATTTTGAGTTTGCCGTTCCCGTACAGACCTCCTGCGATGTGTACGCCCGTGTGGTGGTCCGTGTGCTGGAAATCTACGAGAGCATCAAGATTATCCGTCAGGCGGTGGATCTGCTGCCCGAAGGCCCCATTAATCTGGGTAACAAGATCCCCAAGGTGCCCGCGGGCGAGTTTGTTGCCCGCCATGAGGCGCCCCGCGGTCATCTGGTGTACAAGGTGGTCACCGACGGCGGTCTGACTAACTACCGTCTGAGCCTGCACGTTCCCACCTTCAAGAACGCTCCCACCGTTCCTGTTATGCTCAAGGGGAACACCGTGGCCGATGCGGGCCTGATCGTGGCTTCCATCGATCCCTGTTTCTCCTGTCTGGACCGCTGAGTTATGCACGAACTGGCCATTACCCAGAGCATTCTGGACATTGCAAAAAAAGCCGCCCGGGAGCATGACGCAAAAAAGGTGCAGTCGGTGCGCATTATGCTGGGGGAGTACTCCGGTGTGGTGCCGCAGTGCATCCAATACTATTTTGACGTGATCAGCAAGGACACCGTTGCCGAAGGTGCCGTGCTGGATATCCGCCGTCTGCCCGTCGTCATTCACTGCAACACCTGCGGCAAGGAAAACGAGATCGAGCGGCTCCATGTCAGCTGTCCCCTCTGCGGCAGTACCGACCTGAAGCTCATTCAGGGCAGGGAGTTTTATATCGAAAGCATGGAGGTTGAATAATCCATGGAAATTAAAGTCATGCATCAAGTCATGGCGTGGAATGAGGATGTCAGCGATGCCGTCAAGGCAGAGCTGGCCGCACACCGTGTCTGTCTGATCAATGTGATGGGTTCTCCCGGCGCCGGAAAAACCACCACGCTGATCTCCCTGATCGAGCGCCTGCGCCACAAGTACCGCATTGGTGTCATCGAAGGGGACATTGCCGGAAAAATCGACGCCGAGACCATCCATGCTCTGGGCCTGCCTGTTACCCAGATCGACACCGACGGCGCCTGCCATATTGAGGCCATGAGCATCCAGAAGATGCTCCCTGAGTTCGATCTGGACGGACTCGATGTCATCTTTGTGGAGAACATCGGCAATCTGGTCTGTCCTGCCGAGTTCAACATCGGCGAGCACTTCCGCCTTGCGCTTCTAAGCATCCCGGAAGGGGATGACAAGGTGGAGAAATACCCCTTGATGTTTGCCACCTCTCACGCGCTGGCTCTGAACAAATATGACCTGAAGGATTATTTTGATTTTGACGATGCGCGCGTGGAACGTGCCGCCCGGGGAGTCAACCCCAATGTCCGGATTTTCCGTGTATCCAGCCGGGACGGCACCGGACTGGACGAGCTTGCCGAGTGGATCGGAAGCCAAATTGACCATTACATCAAGGAAGGAGATGCTTTTCGTGACTGCCAATAGATTCTGCGCATGGTTGTCCACCTTTATTTTCTGCCTGCTGTTCTGGATGCTGCTGGTCTGGTCGGTGGCACCCCGTGAGTTGATTCTCGGTGTGATCATTGCCGCTGTCGTGTCTGGATTTTCTTCCCGCTTTCTGATTCACAACCGTGCCTTTTACCTGTACAACCCGGTTCGTCTGGCCGTGCTGATTTTCTACTGCGTCATCATTTTCCTGTGGGAAATCATCAAGGCAAATGTGAGCATGGCCGGCATCGTACTCAGCCGCAACATGAAGGACTTCAAGCCGGGCATCATCCGCGTCCCTGCCGGGGAGAAACCCACTTGCGCCTACGGCCTTGCCATGGTCAGCAACTGTATTACCCTGACCCCCGGCACCATTACCATGGATGTAGCCGAGGATGATGAGGGTAAAAATTATTACTACATCCATTGGATCGATGTGGCCGAGACCGACCGCGACAAGGCCGGCGAAGCCATTAAGGGAACTATGGAGAAGTGGATCGGGAGGATTTGGAAATGACTGCACTGCTGATCGCCGCTATTGTTCTGGCCGTGCTGGCTGTTGCGCTGATCTACCGGATCTTCCGCGGTCCCACCTCGGCTGACCGTATCTGCGCGCTGGATGCGCTGGACCTGCTTCTGGCGCTTGGTCTGGCACTGTATTCTCTGTACACCGGCCGCGGCATCTATCTGGACATCGCGCTGGTAGTTGCCCTGCTGGGCTTTGTGGGCACCGTTTTTGTGGGCCGCTATATGGAAGGGAGGATGTAAGCATGGTTGTTGATATCATTATGTACATCCTGCTGGCTGTCGGCCTGTTTTTCTGTCTGGTCGGTGTGATCGGCGTGCACCGTATGCCTGATGTATATGGCCGCCTGCAGGCCTCCACCTGTATTGCCAGCCTGGGCACCATTTGTTTGATAGCTGCAGGCATCATCTATGCCATTGCACATGGCTTGGGTGTATCCACCTGTATCAAGCTGGCTTTGATTTTGCTGATGGTGATGGGCACCAACCCCATTTCCAACCATGCTCTGATCAAGGGCGCCTACAAGGGCGGCGTCAAGCCGGGCAAGGATCTGGTGATGGACGACTACAAGGAGGACCAGCCGGAATGAATGGTATTTTGATTGTTGTTCTCAACACGGTAGGTCTTTTGGGTGCCCTTGCTTCGGCCGTTGTTGCGGTTCAGGCGAAAAAGCTGCTGGACAGCGTCATCGCGCTGGGTGCCACCGGTTCCTTTATTGCGCTGGACTTCCTGCTGCTGCAGGCCCCCGACGTGGCTATTGCTGAGGCCAGCGTGGGCGCGGTTCTTTCCACCGTATTGTTCATCATCGCTTTGCGCAAGGTGAACCGAGGGAAGGAGGAGCAGGAATGAGCAAGACCAAAAAGATCGTTCTGGCTATTTCCCTTGCGGTTATTTTGGTGTGCGGAATCTGGGCCGCCGTGGAGATGGCGGGCAGTGAGCCCACCTATGACGGATCCCATCTGGACCTGATTGATCTGTACGAAAATCCCTCCGATTACGACAACAGCACGGCGGACGGCGCCGCTTCGGTCATTGTCAATGAAAATCTGGACAAGACCGCAGCCGACAACGTGGTGTTCAGCGTAGTCTTTAACTTCCGTGGCTATGACACGCTGGGCGAAAGCTTTATTCTGATTGCCGCCATTGCCGGCTGTCTGGCCATTCTGCGAAAAGTCACCAAGAAAAACCATGGAGAGGAGGCGCAGGAATGAAAAAATTCAAGAAAAAGTCGGTTATTGTTAAGTGCGCCTCCGACCTGTTTCTGCCTCTGGCCTGCGTGTTTGGCTGCTATGTGGTGCTTCACGGCCATCTGAGCCCCGGTGGCGGCTTTCAGGGCGGCGTTCTGATTGCCAGCGCCATTCTGCTGGTCTTTCTGGGCTACGGCAGTGCCCGGGTGCGCAAGATCTTCAGCGAGCATAAACTCCATAGCAGTGAGACGGTTGCTGAGATCCTCTATGTGGTGATCGCCTTGATCGGCGTGTTTGCCGGACTGGGTTTTTGCTTCAACTTCGTTTTTGCGGGACACCGGATCGACACCAGCATTCTGATGAACCATGCCGTGGGTTACCACGTCATGGGCGGCATTATCTGTCTGCTGATCATGATGCTCAGCCTTCTGGACGGCGAAGATAAGGAGGGTGAGGTATGATTGCATGCAATTACATCGTATCTTTCCTGCTGATGGCGCTGGGCATTTACTGCATGGTTGCCAAGAAGAATCTGATCAAAATCTGCATCGGCATGGGGCTGGTGGACTACGGCGTCAACCTGCTGATTGTCTCGGTTGGATTCAATCCCGGCGGTACTGCCCCCATTTTCACCATTTCCGAACTGTCCCGTGACAGTTTCTTTGTGGACCCCATCCCTCAGGCACTGACCCTGACGTCCATCGTCATCGGTGCCTGTATGACCGCCATGACCCTGAGCCTGATCATCAAGATCAAGGAACAGTACGGCACTCTCGATTCCGGTGAAGTCAGGAGGTTGAGAGGCTGATGGAATTTATGACTCATTTCCCCATTCTGGCCGTCATGGCCCTGTTTCTGGGAGCCTTTATCACCTCGCTGGTCGGCCGCCGCAATGAAACGGTTCGCCACATTGTGGTCTTTTTGTCCATGACCGTCGCTCTGGTACTGACCTTCTGCCTGATTAAGCCGGTTCTGCTGGACGGCAATGTCATTGCCTACTGGATGGGCGGCTGGGAGCCTGTGGAGGGCTGGGCCATTGGTATCAGCCTGGAAGTGGACGCTCTGTCCCTGTTTTTTGCGCTGATCGTTGTGGTGGCGGTATTCGTCTCGGGCGTGTACTCGTTCACCTACATGAAGCACGATGACAGTCTGGTCAACTTTTACACCCTGTTTCTGATGCTGTCCGGCTCGGTGCTGGGCCTGGTCATGAGCGGCGATTTGTTCAATATCTTCGTCATGATCGAGATCATGACCTTCACGGCTGTCGCACTGACCGCCTTCCGCACCAACTATGAGGGTGCACTGGAAGGCGCATTCAAGTACCTTGTGGTGGGCTCCCTCGGCTCCACTGCCGTGCTGGTGGGTATTGCTTTGATCTACTCCCAACTGCACACCCTGAATCTGGCACAGATTGCCGCCCTGATCCCCGGCAATATGAACGCGGTGACCGTTGCCGCCTTTGGTTTCCTGTTCGTGGGATTTGGCACCAAGGCGTTCCTGTTTCCCTTCCATCCGCTGGCCGCTGATGCCCACGCCGTGGCTCCCGCCTCCATCTCTCTGATGATCTCGGGCGTGCTGACCAAGTGCGGTGTGTACGGCATCGTCCGTCTGATCTATGCCCTGTATCAGAACATGGATCAGCCCTTTGTCCAGTATTTTGTCACCGCCGTGGGCGCCATCAGCATGTTTGTATGCGTTACCATGGCCTTCAACCAGCACAACTTCAAGCGTCTGCTGGCTTTCCACTCCATCTCTCAGGTGGGTTACGTAATCACCGTGGTGGGTCTGGGCTCTCTGCTGGGTCTGTCCGCCGGCCTGTACCATGCCATGAACCACACCATTTTCAAAGGACTGCTGTTCCTGACGGCCGGCGCCGTGCAGCACGCTACCGGCTCTCTTGATCTGGACGATTTGGGCGGCCTGTCCAAGCGGATGCCCCGCACCACAGTCCTGTTCCTGATCGGCGCCGCCTCCATCAGCGGCCTGCCCCCCTTCAACGGCTTTGCCTCCAAGTGGATGATTTATCAGGCTGCCTTTGAAAAGGGCGCCGAAAGCGGCAATTTCTTCTTCATCATCGTCTGCGTGGCAGCTCTGCTGACCAGCGTGCTGACGCTGGCCTCCTTCATCAAGGTAGCCCAGAGCGTCTTTTTCGGTCAGTTGCCCGCAAAGTATAACGATGTGCAGGAAGTGTCCCTGGGCATGCGTATCCCCATGTGGATTTTGGCCGCACTTTGTGTGGTTACCGGTCTGTTCCCCGGACAGGTGCGCAAGTGGCTGCTTGAGCCGGCCGCCAACGCAGCCATGAACGTCGTTGGCTACATTGACAGCGCCATGGGCAGCGGCTATGCGGCTCAGCACGGCATTGCCGGCTCGAATCCCGGGTTGCTGACCTATATCGGCAGCTGGGATCCCATCAACTGGCTGCTTCTGCTGGTGGGCGTGACTCTGGCGGTCTGCCTTGTGTCGGTCATCGGAAATGCCGGCAAGGGCAAAGCGTCTGCGCAAAGTGAACTTGCCGAGGGTGAGGAATTGGACCCCAAGTACGACTCCTTCTTCTCCGGTGAGAAGGCATCCTTCTCTCAGGTGGGCGGAAGCGACCTGTTCTGGGGATTCAAGCACAACTGGCGCAAATATTTCAGCTTCATGCACGACTGGCACAGCGGTGTGGTCAATGACTATACTCTGTACGGTGTGGCCGCCATTGCGGTGGCTCTCGTGCTGTGCGTGATCTTTCTGTAAAGGGGGCGGCTAAGTATAATGAATGTTCTGACTGTCGCCTTCCATGTACTGGTGTTCCCCGGACTGCTGTTCTGCGTTGTTCTGGGAGTGCTGCTCAGCGGTATCAGCCGCAAACTGGTTGCCCGCATGCAGAACCGCGTGGGCCCGCCGGTGCTGCAGCCCTGGTATGATTTCCTCAAGTGCTGCGGAAAAGAGACCATTATTCCCCGTCATGCCAAGCGCCAGATCTTTCTTTCTGCGCCCGTGGTGGGGTTTGCCGCGCTGATTTCTGCCGCGCTTTTTATCCCTGTTATGAACTACACCGCCTTTTCCACCGGCGCCGATCTGGTGGTGATCCTCTATCTGCTGACCCTCGCCAGCGTAGCCATGATGGTGGGCGCCGCCGCATCGGGATCCCCCTTTGCCGGGGTGGGTCTTAGCCGCGAGATGGTGGCTATGATTTCCTATGAGCTGCCCTTCGTACTGGTCATGCTGGCTGTCGGCCGTGTGGTCGGAGGTGAAAGTCTGTTTGGCTGCACCTTCTCTCTGACTGCTATTATGAACTGGCAGGCCGCCAACGGACCCCTTCTGTTCAAATGGAGCATGATTCCCGCCGCGCTGGCCATGCTGTTTGTCATTCCCTGCGAGATCGGTATGCACCCCTTTGACGTGGCCGAGGCCGAAACCGAGATCTGCGAAGGCACTCTGGCCGAATACAGCGGTCCTCCGCTGGGCCTGTTCCGCCTGAGTACCTGCGTCAAGGTGTACCTGATGACCGCGCTGTTCTGCGCCCTGTTCCTGGGCGGACTGTCCACCGGCATTATGGTGCTGGACATTGTGATCGTCGCCCTGCTCTGTCTGGTGGTTACCTTTATCACCATTACCGTTCCCCACGCGGTCTGCGCCCGCTTCAAGGTGGAGCAGGTATTTAAGTTCTACTGGACTGTGGTGGCCGCGCTGGCTGCCGTCAGTCTGATTCTGGTCTGGTTGGGCCTGTAAGGAGGAAACTCGGATGTTTCAGAAAATGATCGACAAGAGCATGGAAAAAAGTCCGTGGATCTTCCATATCAACGCCGGCTCCTGCAACGGCTGCGACATCGAGCTGGTCAGCGTGCTGACGCCCCGCTACGATGCCGAGCGGCTGGGATTCCGTCTGACCGGAACCCCCCGTCAGGCCGATATCGTGGTGGTGTCCGGACCCATTACCCTGCAGACCCGGGACCGACTGGTGCGCACCCTCGCTCAGGTGCCTGAGCCCCATGTGGTGGTCAGCCTGGGCTCCTGCCCCCGTTCCGGAAACGTGTTCAAAGGAAGCTACGCCATTGACGGTCCGCTGGACAAGTGGACTCATGTGGATGTTTCGGTGGGCGGCTGCACCCCAAAGCCGGAGGCGATTGTGGCCGCGCTGGCAAAAGCCGCCGAAATTCTTGCTGAAAAGCGGAAGGAGATGCACAAATAATGCTGCCCTATCTGAAACAGGCATTCTGCAATCTGTTCCGCCGCCCGGCAACCGAGTCCTTTCCCAAGGGCGAGCCGCCCAAGGCCGCCGAAGGGTACCGCGGACGCATCGTCTATAAACCCGAACTGTGTGTCAACTGCGGATTGTGCATGCGTGTGTGCGCACCCCAGTGCATGACCCGCACCATCGAAGCACTGGAGAACGGCGATCAGCGGATCACCCTGTCCTTTGACCAGTCCAGCTGCACCTTCTGTTCCCTGTGCGCCGATTTCTGCTCCCGCAATGCCATCGAGCTGACCGACGACTATATGCTGGTGGGGACCCAGCCCGGTGACTTCATCGTTTCCGGCACCTTTGTCAAGAAGGCGCCGCCGCCCAAGATGACCCCCGAGCAGATTGCCGAATTCAAGGCCAAGGCAGAGGCCGCCAAGGCGGCCAAAGCGGCTGCTGCCGCCGCTGCGGAGCATGAATGACCGCCGTATCCGCGCAGAAATTCGCGGTATTGTGCAGGGTGTGGGCTTTCGCCCTTTTCTGCACCGACTGACCGAGCGGTTTAAGCTGTCCGGCTGGGCCCGCAATACGGGCAGTGGAGTGGAACTGGAATTGGAGGGTCGCAGCGAAGATCTGGAGGCCTTCCTGCAAGCGCTGCAGTCGGAAGCGCCCCCTCTGGCACGGATCCGTGACGTCAAATGGACGCCGCTGAGCGCCTGTCTGGGAGAAACTTCCTTTCGGATCATCCCCAGTGCCCACCCCTCGCAGCGGGAAGTTCTGGTCAGTCCCGATGTGGGAATCTGTCCGGAATGCCTGCGGGAACTGCACGACCCCAAGGACCGCCGTTACCGCTATCCCTTTCTGAACTGCACCAACTGCGGCCCCCGGTTTACCATCATCCGTGATGTACCCTATGACCGGGAGCGCACCTCCATGGCGGCTTTCCCCATGTGCCCCGACTGCCGGGAGGAATATCATGACATTACCAACCGGCGCTACCACGCTCAGCCCGATTGCTGCGCCCGTTGCGGCCCTGCCCTGATGTGGCGCGGCCAAGCGGGGGAGGAGATTGACGCTGATGCGTTGGAATTGGCAAAGCAGGCGCTGCGGCGGGGAGAAATCGTGGCCGTCAAGGGCCTTGGCGCCTTCCATCTGGCCTGTATTCCCACGCCCGAGACGGTATCCCTTCTGCGCCGGCGCAAGCATCGGGACGAAAAGCCCTTCGCGCTGATGTGCGCCAATTTAGAGGCCGCCCGCAGTGTGTGTCATGTCTCGGAGGAAGAGGCCGCTTTGCTGACAAGCCATCGGCGGCCCATTGTCCTGCTGAAGAAAAAACCCTCCGCACCGGAGGGCCTCAGCGACAACCGCGAACTGGGACTGATGCTCCCGTACACCCCCTTGCACGAACTTCTCATGGAGGAGTTTCCGCTGCTGGTCATGACCAGCGCCAACCTGTCCGACCTGCCCGCCATCCTTGACAATGAGGAGGCTCTTTCCGCCCTGCGAGGGGTGGCGGATGGGTTTCTGCTCCACAACCGCGACATTGTCACCCGCTGCGACGACTCGCTGACCCGGGTGTTTCGTGGAGTGGAATACCCCCTGCGCCGCAGCCGCGGCTATGCACCGGAACCCATTTCTCTCGGCGAGAAGATGCCGGCCATTCTGGCCTGCGGAGCCGAGCAGAAGGCGTCCTTTTGCCTTTCCCGCGGCAGCGATGCTTTCCTCAGTCAGCATATCGGTGACTTGAAAAACGCCGAGACGCTGGAGCATTACGAAACACAAATTGACCACTTTGAGCGTCTGTTTGGTATCGCGCCTGCGACCGTTGTCTGCGACGCTCATCCGGATTACCTGTCTTCTGCTTACGCCAAGGCACGTGCCAAGGAGCAGAACCTGTCCCTGATCCTTGCCCAGCACCACCACAGCCATATGGTTTCCTGCATGGCGGACAACGGCCTGACCGACCCCTGCATCGGTCTGATCTGGGACGGCACAGGCTACGGTGATGACGGAACCGTCTGGGGCGGTGAATGTTTGATCGGAGATGCATCGGGATATACCCGGGTCGCGTCTTTGCGGCCGGTGGCGCTGCCCGGCGGTGACCTGTGCACCCACGAGATCGACCGCACCGCCCACGCGCTTTTGTGGGATTGCGGGCTTGTAAGTCAATCGCGTTGTAAGAATGCTGATTTTATCACCCGGCAGTTGGATGCCGGTCTGAATTGCCCTCGCTCTTCCGGCATGGGGCGGCTCTTTGACGGCGTGTACGCTCTGCTCAGCGGCCGCAGTCGGGTCACCTATGAAGGGCAGGGGGCCATCCTGTTGGAAGCCATGGCCCGGGAAACCGATAAAACACTTCCGGTTGAATTCTACCAAGAAAACGGTCTTGTGCGCTTTGACACCCGCCCCATGGTCGCTGCCCTTGTGGAGCAAATCAACGGGGGAGGGGACCGCGCCGAACTGGCCGGAGTATTTATGAACACCCTTGTGGCCGTCGGTGTGGAGCAATGCCGTGCCGCGAATCGACAGACCGGTTTGCGCCGGGTGGTGCTCTCGGGCGGGGTGTTTCAGAATATGTACTTGTTGCCCCGGTTGCTGGACGCATTGACCGGCGCCGGATTCCAGCCATACCATCACTCCAGAGTATCCACCAACGACGAGGGCATTGCTCTGGGACAGCTGATGATTGCCCATGTACGAAGAAAGGATGTGAATTGATATGTGCCTTGCCATTCCTCTGCGGCTGGTTGAGATCAACGGAAGCGAAGCGGTCGCCGAAGCAAACGGCATGCGCCGTACCGTTCGCATCGATTTTATCCGCCAGCCCAAGGTGGGTGACTATGTCATCGCCCATGCCGGGTTTGCCATTGAACGCATGAGCCGGGAACAGGCCGAGGAGAATCTTCGCGCCATTCAGGAGGTCGCCGATGCTCTATGAAGGTGAGTTCCGCCGCCCGGAGCATGCCAAGCGCCTTGTGGAGCAGATCCGGTCGGTTGCCGCGCAGCTGCCCCACGTGCGCATTATGGAGGTTTGCGGCACCCATACCATGGCCATTGCCAAGAGCGGTCTGCGGCAGATTTTGCCGGAAAACATCGAATTGATTTCCGGACCGGGGTGCCCGGTTTGCGTCACGCCCGCCACGGAAATCGATCAGTTTCTGCACTTATCCTCCCTTCCTGAGGTTACATTGGCCACCTATGGCGATCTGATGCGGGTGCCCGGCTCGGTCCGCGGCGACAATCTGCATCGGCGCAAGGCGCTGGGCGCCGATGTCCGTGTGGTGTATTCCCCTATGGACGCGCTGGCCATTGCGGAGGCTGAGCCCGATCGGCAGGTCGTCTTTCTCGGAGTTGGATTTGAAACCACCGCGCCGGGAACCGCGTTGACCGTGCTGGAGGCAAAAAAACAGGAACGGACCAATTTTTCGGTTCTGTCCATGCTCAAACGCACCACACCTGCCCTGCATGCCCTTGTGGCGCAGGAGGATGGGAAGATCGATGGCTTTTTGTGCCCCGGCCATGTGGCCACCGTTCTGGGCGCCGATGCCTTCCGGTTCCTTGCGGAAAAGTACGGACTGCCCGGTGTGGTTGCCGGCTTTGAAAACGGCGACCTGTTGGCCGCCATTGCCATGCTTTTGCGTCAAATCAAAGCATCTTCACCTAAGATAGAGAATGAATATACCCGTGCCGTGTCTGCTCAGGGCAACAGAGCCGCCCAGACAATCATGGAGCAGGTGCTGGAGCGTTCCGATGCCCTGTGGCGCGGGCTTGGCTCCATCCCGGACAGCGGTTTGTGCCTGCGGGAAGAATACGGCGACTATGATGCGGCAAAAAAGTTTTCACTTTGTCCGGTGGGGGAGGAATCCGTTTCCGCCTGTCGCTGCGGTGATGTGATCTGCGGCCGCATCCACCCCCGTCAGTGCCTGCTGTTTGGCGCGGCTTGCACCCCCGAAGATCCGGTTGGCCCGTGTATGGTGTCCGGCGAGGGCGCTTGCGCCGCGGCCTACCACTATGGGAGGTCCCTATGAATCAAGAGATTGTTACACTGGACTACGGCAGCGGCGGTTGGCGAACAGCCCAGCTGATTGAAGAACTGCTGCTTCCGGCCTTTCGGAACGATGCCCTCGCCCAGCTGGGAGACGGTGCCACGCTGGACCTGCCCGGTTCGCTGGTGTTCTCCACCGACAGTTTTGTGGTGGATCCGATTTTTTTCCCCGGGGGCGATATCGGAACACTTTCGGTGTGCGGCACGGTCAACGATCTGGCCATGTGCGGCGGCATTCCCCGATATCTGAGTCTGTCCTTTATCATCGAAGAAGGATTTCCTTTTGCGGATTTGCGCCGCATCATTCAATCCATTGCGCAAACCGCCCGTGACTGCGGCGTTTCCATTGTCACCGGTGACACCAAGGTGGTGGAGCGGGGTCATGGACACGGTATTTATATCAACACCTCGGGCATCGGACAGCTCGCCCATCCCGGACTTTCTCCCACGAATATCCGGGCGGGGGACAAGGTGATCCTCAGCGGCAGCATGGGAGACCACGGCACCGCGGTTATGCTGGCACGCAGCGGATTGCTGGAGGGAACCGAGTTGGTTTCCGACTGTATGCCTCTGCACCGTTTGGCGGCTGCTGCGCTGGGGTGCGGCGGTGTACGCGTCCTGCGTGATCCCACCCGGGGCGGTGTGGCTACCACCCTCAACGAATTTGTCAACGGGGGAGACTGTTCCGTTGAGCTGGACGAGGACTCCCTTCCGGTTCGTGATTGTGTTCGCTCGGCCTGCGATATGCTGGGATTGGATCCTCTTTATATCGCAAACGAAGGAAAACTGCTTGCTGTTGTCGCGCCGGACAAGGTGCAGGATGTGCTGAATGCTCTGCACCGGTGTCCCGGCGGAGAGCAGGCGACAATCATTGGAACCGTGACCGATACGCACCCCGGTCATGTGGTTTTGAAAACTCTTTTGGGAGGATCTCGCATCCTGTCCAAACTTTCGGGCGCGCAATTGCCCAGAATTTGCTAAGGCGGTGTTGGTATGCAAAAAAATGAGAAAATTATGATTACCAAAGATCAGGTGCTGGAAACGGCGGAGCGTATGCGCAGTGAGGGCCGTCTGCTGGTTATGATCCACGGCTATCTGGAACAGGACGGCACCCCGGTCGTTACCTACGATTATGATGACGGAGCCAATCTGCTCAGCTATGAGGTGCGCGGCGAATCGGTGCTGCCGTCCATTGCCGGTATTTACGATCAGGCGGCCGCATGGCCCGAGCGTGAGATCAACGAACTGCTGCCCATCTCCTTTGAAGGACTGAACTGCGAGCAGCGCCTGTTCCTTCCCGACAATCTGCTGGACGGCAAGGGACAGATTCTTGTTACTCCGCTGAACGAACTGCGGGAGAAAAACGGTCTGTAATGGTTGACGAAGGCAATTTCATGCAGTAATGTTGTTATGAAAAGAATAAACAATTGGAGGGTTTACTATGTATTTGAAGGAAATTCGTGACATCCTGAACGCCGAGGTGCTCTGCGGCGAGGACAAGCTGGATATTGAGGCGCTGTCTGCCTGCGGCAGTGACTTTATGAGTGATGTTCTGGCTTATGTGAAGAATCAGGCCGTTCTGCTGACCGGTCTGGTCAACCCTCAGGTGATCCGCACCGCTGACATGATGGAGATGAAGTGCATTATCTTTGTGCGCGGAAAGCGCCCCGACGCCGCCATGCTGGCTCTGGCTGAGGCACGCGACATTGTGGTCATGACCACCGAGCTGCCCATGTATCCCTCCTGCGGCAAACTGTATATGAATGGTCTGCAGGGAAACTATCAGTAAGAAGGATGTGTTTGAATGAACTATTCGTTTGATCTGCACATACATAGCTGCCTTTCTCCCTACGGCGCAGACGAAATGACACCCGGCAACATTATTGACATGTGTGCGCTGACCGGGTATGACATTGTGGCTCTGACCGACTACAACTCCTGTGGCAACTCTGCGGCATTTCAGACTGCCGCCGAGGAAAAGGGCCTGCTGGCCGTTCCCGGCATGGAGCTTTGCCTGCGTGAGGATGCCCACGTGATCTGTCTGTTTCCCTCGCTGGAGCAGGCCTTTGCCTTCGAAAAGGTGGTTCGCGCCAAATTGCCCGATCTGGAAAACGATCCCGACGTGTTTGGTTCTCAGCTGCTTGTGGACGCAAACGGTCAGGTGGTGGGCAGCGATTCTGCCTTCCTGGTGGGTTCCTGTGACATCGGCGCCTATGAGATCGTTTCTCTGGTGGATCAGTACGGCGGCGTGGTGTTTCCCGCCCATCTGGATGCCGACTCTTTCTCGGTTTTGTCCAACCTGGGCCTTTGGGATCCTGACATGGGGTTCCCTCTGGTGGAGGTTTCTTCGGCCTGTCCCGAAAGCTTTTTTGATGCCGTTCCCGGTCTGAACGGAGTGCGCCACATCACGGGATGCAATGCGCATACCCTTTATCAGATTCCGCCCCATCATCAGATGGCAGACCTGCCGGAAAAGACGGCTCAGGCCGTCATCGACTGGCTCAAGGGTTGACAAACAAAAGAATTCAGACAAAAAACAGCACGATGCAAACTCGCATCGTGCTGTTGCTGTCTTTATTTAAATAATGAAGTCATAACTGTCGCCCGAATTGATGTATTCCACCGGCACGGCATGGTCGATCAGTTCGGGAATGTTCCGTGCCAGATGCTTCATGCCCAGTTCCTCGAAGTTGAAGTGGCCGATGTTGTATATCACTTTCTTTCTGCCCAGCTGGCAGCAGTCCCGCACATAGGCACACAGACTCCAGTCCACGATCTCCAGGGGGATGATGGCCTCGGCACCCTCGCGCTCGATGCGAGCAATTTTCTGCAGGTCCTGCTCTCCGCCCCGCAGATGTTCGCCGATGAACACGGTGGATATCTCGGCGGTTTTGTCGCCGATCACGCGAATGCCGTTCAATCCGAGCGTTTCTTTCAACATCCGGCCTAAGGTTTCGCCATCGGTGGGAGGGATGCGGAATACCAGCGGCTTCAGTTCGGTGTTGACCACGCAGCGCTCCCAGCCCAGTTCCCGGGCAATGCCGCAGAAGATGCCGTCCGGGAGGGATCTTCCGTATTCCATGGGAGGTCCGCCGTGGATGTAATCGTGGTCACGCCACACGACGATGTTTCCCTGATCCAGCAGTTTTTTCTTTTCTTCAAGCGCCCAGTTTCCCTCTGCCCAGTCGGTGGTGTCCTCATGGTTCCAAAACAGAGGCTCGTGTACCACGAGCAGATTTGCGTTGCGCTCCAGCGCCTGGCGGATCACATCTACCGTTGCACTGCAGGTGACTACAATTCCGGTGCATTCCTGCTCCGGGTCGCCGTACTTGATTACATCGCAGGAACTTTCCTCCTGCTCTCCGTGGCTGAGCTTGATACGCTCAATGATTTCTGTGATTTTCACTTGATGCACCTCTATTCTTCCGGAAATAAGTCAATTTCGGTACCTTCAGCAAGATACCAGTCCATGGAGACCTGCTGAACCAATCGGAGCAGTTCGACGCCCAGCGCGTTCAGGTGCCGCGGGCGAAACACCACATCCACATAACTGGTAATTGGTGGGTGGATTGGAACGACTGCCAAGGGTTGTTGGCTGCGTTTGGCTCCGGCCGGAGGAGCCAGATACAGGGTGATGCCCTCGCCCCGTCGCGCCATATCGTAGGCGACATAGGAGCTGTGGTATGTGATGTTGGGAACAATGCCCTGCTCGGCGCATTTTTGTGTGTACACCTGAGAAATGGCGGAGGTTCTGGAACGCAGTAAGATGTGCTCGTGCTTCAGATCATCAATGGTGACATAGGGATTTCCCGCCAGAGGGTGATCCAAAGGGAAAAACGCCACCATGGAGTCGGAGCAGAAAGGCATATAAATCAGTTCCGGATTTCGCTTCAGATCCGGCTGGGTGCGAACAAAGGCCATATCGATCTGTCCGTCCGCCACCATCTGGCAAAGACTGGCGTTGTCAGCCTCACGGAGCTGCACTTCCTGCGGATGCTGCAGGGCAAAGGTTTCCATTAACTGGCCGGAACGCTCGCGGAACTGGATGGAGGACAGGCCCACCACCAGTTTTGGGGAGATGTCCTGTGTTTCCCGGGAAAAGTCCAGCAGGTAATCGTCCTGCAGTTTGCTCAGTTCCTTTGCGTAGGGCAGCAGAATCTTTCCGTAGGGGCTCAGCTCGGTTTTTCTGGAGCGCATGAACAGGGGAACACCCAGCTCCTGCTCGAGGGACTTGATGTGCTTGGACAGAACCGAGGGGGAAATACCCAGGTCCTTGGCACATTGCTGCATTTCTTTGGACTGAGCGGCGGCAGCAAACTCTCTCAGATAATCAAATTTCATGCCAACCCCTCCTTAACCGCGATCCGACACAAAGTGACTGATGATCTGCTTTCCGGTTTCGGACAGTCGATTGGCGCGGTAGATAACGGTGGTATATGCCCGCACAGGAGGAGAGACCGGGATAATTTTGGTGTGCTCGTTCATATGGCGCAAAGCCGGGGTGTGCCACTCCAGGCCTACGCAATCGTCCCGATTTCCGATCCATGTGAACAAAGCGGGGCCCACAAGTCCGTTTCGGGCGATTTTGGGCTCAAAACCGGCGTGGCGGCAGGCGTCCAGAAAGATGACGGCAGGCATTTTGTCCTCCACGCCGATGACAAACTTTTCGGTTTCCAGCTGCGAAAGCCGGATGGAAGAATTGTTTACCAAAGGATGGTTTTCGTTCAGAACAACATCCAGTGTGTCCGAGGAGATGTACAGTTTTTCCAGTCCCTCGATGGGGCAGAAGGGGTTTTCCTGAATGAAGGCCAGATCGCAGCTGCCGTTTTGGACGGCCCGGATCAGATTTTCCGCGTCGTCCTCCATCATCTTGATGGGGACCTTGGGGTGGACCGTCATAAACTGGGTCAGTTTATCGGTAAAGGCATAAAAGGTGACCAAAGCGTTGTAACCCACCGTCAACGACTCGGACATGCTGCGCTTGGCGCACTCCAGTTCGGCCATATAGTCGTCCTGCAGTTTGATGGCCCGGCGGGCGTAGCCCAAAAACCGGCTGCCCTCCTGGGTCAGTTCGATTTTTTTGGTGGAGCGGGTGAACAGAGCAAAGCCCAGTTCCTTTTCCATGGCCATGATGTGTCGGGACAGCGTTGCCTGAGTGGAATAGAGCATATCGGCGGCCACCAGATAGCTTCTCTCCTCGGCGAGAATGACAAATTCCCTCATTTGTTCGATGGTCATACGCGCCCTCCTTGCTGTAAATTTCCATTTCTGTATAAAAGATATCAGAAAATGAATTGCGTGTCAATTGCCCGTTTTGTATGATAAAGAAGAAGCAAAGGGTCTGTTTTGTTCCCAGCGTTTCTCCAAGTATTCTCAGTTCATCAACAAAACATGAGAAAGGAAGAGTAAAATGAAAAAGCTGCTCGCCGCCGTTCTGGCTCTGACCATGATTCTGTCTCTGGTCGCCTGCGGCAAAAAAGGCGGTCCCGAAAAGGGACTGAACGAGGACGGAAGAATGTCCAGCATCACTACCTCCGTCAGCGTTGAAATCCAGAACCTGCTCCCCACCAACGGCAACGGCAACCCCAAAGCTGCATTCTACTGGAACATCTATGAGTCCCTGTTCCTCCTGAACGAGAACAAGGAATTCGTCCCCTGTCTGGCTAAGTCCTGGGAGGCCGTCGACGGCACCCACTGGCACATTAAGCTGTTCGAGAAGATTTACGACTCCAAGGGCAACCACATCACCGCCGAGGACGTCAAGTTCTCTGTGGAGTGGCTTGTGAATGGCGGCGAATCTCTGAACTACGACATTTTTGACAGTGTCAATGTCATCGACGAGTACACCGTGGAATTCGTCTGGAAGCAGACCCCCACCAAGACCGCCGATATTGAGTTCCCCCTGACCCGTACCTTCATCTTCGACAGCGAAGAGTTTGACGAAGTGACCTTCGCCACCGCTCCTGTCGCCACCGGCAGCTATGTGGTCAGTGAATTCGTTACCGGCTCTCAGATGGTTCTGAAGGCCAACCCCGAGTACTGGGCACTGAAGACCGACGAGGACGTTTCCGGCCGTCTGGCTGTCCACAACGCCACCGTCGATACCCTGACCTACCGCATCATTCAGGGTTCCGATACCGCTGAGATCGAGCTGGAAATGGGCAACCTGGACTACTGCGACTACATCAAGTACCTGTCCGTGGAGAAGTTCGAAGGCAAGGACGAGTTCGTCGTTGAAGTCAACTACGCTTCCGACTATGCCTTTATGGGCTTCAATATGGACCCCTCCAGCCCCCTGTCCAATGACCTGAACCTGCGTCTGGCCATCGCCTACGCTCTGGACTCCGATGCCATTGCTGCTGCAATGCCCGGCTCCTACTCCGCAATGGACACCTACGGCACTCCCTACTTCAAGGATTACGATCCTGCCTGGGAGAAGGAAGACAACTACCTGAACGTTAACGATACCGCAAAGGCCAAGGATTATCTGGCCAAGTCCAACTATGCCGCCAACGGCAGCCCCACCCTGACCGTCATCTGTAAGTCCTCCGAGGCTGACAAGAATGCCGTTCAGATGATTCTGAGCCAGATGGCCGCCATCGGCCTGAAGGTCGAGATGAAGTCGGTTGACCAGGCTACCTTCCAGACCGACACCAGCAACCCCGCCAACTGGGACCTGATTTTCTTTAACCCCATGGGCGGCGCCGACCTGGCCTCCTCCTGGAAGCTGGCTCTGGCCGATCTGGGCAATAAGAGAACCGACGGCGGCACCGGCTCTCTGATTTTCCACAATGACAAGACTCTGTTTGAGCTGTATAATGTGGCTACCACCGATGCTACCCACACCACCGAGAACATGAAGAAGGTCATTGACCACGTCTTCGAAAATGCTTACATCTACCCCGTGGCTTACTCCGTCTCCGCCTGCATCTACCGCGCCGATGCCATCAGCGAGCTGTATCGCCGCGAAGGCTACGTCACCCTGCCCGCCTCCACCTATGTGGGCCAGCAGGTCAACAAGGATCCCACCACCCCCGGTTTCACTCTGAGCGGCGGTGACGTTTCCGCTGTTGCCGGCGTTTACACCTTTACCGATATCGTCGGTGAGGGTTCCGGTTCCTGTGAATTCAAGATCGAGCTGAAGGCCGACGGTACCTATCGTATCGATCAGCACAATCAGTTCGGCGAGGATGTCTTCATTGAGGGCACCTATATGTACATCGACGGCAAGGTGGTTTGTAACGCTCCCGAAGCCGGCGTCCAGGGTCCCATGGACCGTCTGCTGAACTCCGGCTGGACTGACGCCGATAAGCCCGCTCCCGTCTGGATCCTGAACGAGGACGGTACCGCAGTGCCCGACGGCTATACTCCCCCGGCCGAGGGCGGCGATAAGGAAGATGAAAAGCAAGAGGTCGAGCTGCCCGGCATCGTCAATCACTTCGTCAACAACGAAGGCTATGAGATGTTCAACTTCTATGAGAAGTCCGACAAGGGCTACATCACCTGGTATCTGCTGATCAAGCAGGAGGCCGAGGAAGGCGACACCAAGACCGGCAGCTACGTCCTGGTCGAAGCCATCGAGCACGAGGGCAAGAGCGAACTGGTCTACCGTGGCACCTACACTCAGACCAAGGGCGATATCACCACCGGCACGCCCAATGACGATTCCGACACCGTGCGTCTGGGCTCCGTCTGGAACGAGGACGGAACCATCAACTGGACCATCTTCAGCAAGGGCGCAGTTGCTCATGCCAAGATGGAAGGTCTGGAAGAGTATAAGACCGGTGTGAAGGATGGCAAGATTCCCGCCGCTCCCGAGAAGGAAGACGAAGTCGAGCTGCCCGGCATTGTCAAGCACTTCGTCAACAACGAAGGCTATGAGATGTTCAACTTCTATGAGAACACCGATAAGGGTTACGTCACCTGGTATCTGCTGATCAAGCAGGAGACCGAGGAAGGCACCGCCAAGACCGGCAGCTACGTCATGGTCGAAGCCATCGAGTACGAGGGCAAGAAGGAACTGGTCTACCGCGGCGCTTATACCCAGGACAAGGGCGACATTACCACAGGCGCACCCAACGAGGATTCCGATTCCGTACGTCTGGGCTCCGTCTGGAACGAAGACGGCACCGTCAACTGGACCATCTTTGGCCCCGGCAAGATCGCTCACGCTAACATGGAAGGCCTGGACGAGTACAAGACCGGCGTAAACGAAGGCAAGATCCCTGCTCCTCCTCAGCACCCCATCATCGGCGCTCTGGCCAACATGGGCTTTGACCGCTTCGACTGGGTCGAGGAATCCCCCTACGGCACCTTCCCCTGGTACCTGTTCAAGGAAGCCGGCAAGGATGAAGGCGAGTGTATCATCGTTTCTGAGAACAGCAACTTCCCCGATGGTGTTCTGGTTTACCACTGCACCTTCGTGAAGGACAAGGGCACCATCAATGTCAGCGCTCCCGAGGAGTCCGACGATGAGGTGAAGCGCCTGGGCGGTTTCTGGAACGAGGACGGCACCTCCACCTGGAACATCAAGGGTAAGGGTGTTGTGGAGCCCGTCATCGTCGGTTAATCCGACATACAAGCTCCGAAAATCGAATGAATCAGGAAGGACGCCCGGGACTTCCCGGGCGTCCTTCAGATAAGGAGACATTATGGGCAGATATGTATTGAAACGTTGCCTGTGGCTGATCGTCATTCTGATCGCCGCCGGAATTGTTGTATTTACCCTGATGTATCTGGTTCCCGGTGACCCCGCCGAGCTTCTGCTTGGCGTAGAAGCAACCGAAGAGGTTCTGGCTGCCAAGCGTGCTGAGCTGGGTACCGACCGGCCATACATCGTTCAACTTTTTGATTATCTTTATAACGCATTTTTGCGCTTTGACTTTGGCAACTCCTGGCGTTACCGCGTGGAGGTTATGACCGAACTGGGTAACCGTCTGGGCCGTACACTGGTCATCGGTGGCGTGGGCATGCTGCTGAATGTGGTTGTGGGTACCGTTCTGGGCATCTTTGCCGCCACCCACGAGGGCAAGTGGCAGGACAGCCTGACCATGTTCATCGCCATGTTCTTCGTGTCGGCACCCGGTTTCTGGGTGGCTATGATGTGCCAGATCCTGTTTGCGCAGAAGCTGGGCTGGGTGGCGCCCTCGGGTATCAGTCACTGGTCAAGCTTTATCTTACCCATTATCTGCGGCAGCTTGGGCGGCATCGCTATCAATGCCCGTCAGAGCCGCAGCGCCATGCTGGAAGTCATCCGTGCCGACTTTGTTACTACTGCCCGTGCCAAAGGTCAGCGTGAGAAAGTCGTGGTCCGCAGACACATGCTCCCCAACGCCATGATGCCCATCATCACCGGTGTGGGCGGCGGTCTGGCCCACGTGGTTGCCGGCTCCGCCGTTATGGAGCAGGTGTTCTCCATCCCCGGCATCGGCCAGTATATGCTTTCCGGCGTGAACCAGCGTGACCGCCCGGTCGTCTGTGGCTGCGTGGTTTTCTTTGCCGGCTTTACCGGTATCGCCATTCTGATTATGGACCTGTGCTATGCATTCCTGGATCCCCGCATCAAGGCACAGTACGCAAGCGGAAAGAAGGTGAGATAATGGCACTGAAGATGAAAGAAAAGCCTGAAACCGTGAGCACCCGCAAGTCTTCCATGTTTTTGGAGTTCTTCGGACGTCTGGTCAAGAGCTGGAGTGCAAAAATCGGCCTGTTTCTGATGCTGTTCATCATTCTGGCCTGCGTGGTCGGCCCTTATCTGACCGGTTATGACCTGAACTGGCAGGATCAGTCTCTGATGCGTGCCGGCCCCTCCTGGGACCATATCCTCGGTTGTGACACGCTGGGCCGTGACATGCTGACCCGTCTGCTCTACGGTGGCCGTTATTCCCTGCTGATGGGCATTCTGTCTGCTGTTCTGGGCTCCATCCTCGGCATTGCCGTGGGTCTGGTTGCCGGCTATTTCGGCGGCATTACCGAGACCGTCATCATGCGCTTTATGGACGTCTGGTCCTCGCTGCCCGGTATGCTGCTCTGTATTCTGGTTTCGGCGGCCATGGGCAACGGATTTGGCGCAACGGTACTGGCGCTGACCATCGGCTCCATTCCCGGTGTTGCCCGTATGACCCGTGGACAGGTACTGGCCGAGCGCAGCCGCGAGTATATCGAAGCGGCCGAGTCCATCAACTGTACCCGTCTGAGCATCATGTTCAAGCACCTGCTTCCCAACGTGGTTCAGCCCACCATCGTCATTACCACCATGAGCGTGGGCAGCACCATCAACATGGCTGCTTCCCTGTCTTACATCGGTCTGGGCATTCAGCCGCCCTCTCCCGAGTGGGGCGCCATGCTGTCCGACGGCAAGGGCTACATCCTGTCCGATCCCCACCTGATCGCGGTTCCCGGCATCGCCATCGCACTGACCGTTCTGGCAATTAACCTGCTGGGCGACGGTCTGCGTGACGCGCTGGATCCCAAGCTGCGCGGTTAAGGAGGTAACGAGATGTCTAATTTTCTTGAAGTGAAAGACCTTGTGGTCGAATATTCTCAGAACAAAAAGACCGTGCACGCCGTCAACGCAGTCTCTCTGACACTGGAAAAGGGCAAGACCCTGGGTCTGGTGGGCGAGACCGGTGCCGGCAAGACCACCATTGCAAAGGCTATTATGCGCATCCTGCCCGATGTGGCTGCCCACATCACCGGCGGCGAGATTTACCTGAACGGGGAGAATCTGCTGGAAAAATCCGAGGATGAGATGTATGATATCCGTGGGTCCAAGATCGCCATGATCTTCCAGGATCCCATGACCGCCCTGAACCCCCTGATGACGGTGGGCGATCAGATTTCCGAAGTTCTGATGCTGCACAACACGCAGGACAAAAAAGAGGCCATGAAACTGGCCGGCGATATGCTGGAAATGGTAGGTATCCCCCGTGAGCGCTATATTGAGTATCCTCACCAGTTCTCCGGCGGCATGAAGCAGCGTGTGGTCATCGCTATGGCGTTGGCCTGCGACCCTGAACTGCTGCTGGCAGACGAGCCCACCACCGCGCTGGATGTGACCATTCAGGCCCAGGTGTTGGATATGATCCGCGATTTGCGCGACAAACTGCAGACCTCTATGATCCTGATCACCCACGATCTGGGTGTTGTGGCCGAAACTTGCGACAGCGTGGCTGTAGTCTATGCCGGTCAGATCGTTGAGTCGGGCTCCAAGTTCGACATGTTTACCAAACCCACCCATCCCTACACGCTGGGTCTGTTTGGTTCTCTGCCCAGTATGGCCGTGGGCGAAAAGCGTCTGCACTCCATCGAGGGTCTGCCCCCCGATCCCACCAACCTGCCCGAGGGATGCTCTTTCTGGCCCCGTTGTCCCCATGCCACCGAAGCCTGCAAGGGCGTTATCCCCAATCGGGAAATTTCTCCCGGCCATTTTGTGA
Source organism: Oscillospiraceae bacterium (assembly GCA_045595705.1). Classification (GTDB taxonomy): domain Bacteria; phylum Bacillota; class Clostridia; order Oscillospirales; family Oscillospiraceae; genus JAJPXI01. The sequence goes on along the minus strand of JAZOBA010000019.1, from coordinate 7,954 downwards.
GATGCATCAAGGAGGATGAGTGATATGGCTGATACTCCGTTGATCGAAGTAAGAAACCTCAAAAAGTATTTCCGCGTCGCGGCCGGTCAGAACCATGCCGTTGACGACGTCAGCTTTACCATCAACCGTGGTGAGACGCTGGGCGTGGTCGGTGAGTCCGGCTGCGGCAAGTCCACACTGGGCCGCACCATCATCCGTCTTTTGGAAGCTACCGGCGGTCAGGTGCTGCTTAACGGTGAGGATATCACCCATGTCTCGGGCAAAAAGCTGCGCAGTGCCCGCGAAAAGCTGCAGATCGTGTTTCAGGACCCCTATTCCTCGCTGAACCCCCGTCTGCGCATTGAGTCCACCATCATGGAGCCGTTGGAACGTTCCGGCCGCTTCAAGAGCAAAGCCGACATGAAGGCTGAAGCCAACCGTCTGATGGAACTGGTGGGTATCGACGAGCGTCTGCGCCAGAGCTATCCCCATGAGTTGGACGGCGGCCGCCGTCAGCGCGTGGGTATTGCCCGCGCTCTTGCATTGAACCCCGAGTTCATCGTCTGCGACGAGCCGGTTTCCGCGCTGGACGTCTCCATTCAGGCTCAGGTTCTCAACCTGCTGATGGATTTGCAGGAGCAGATGGGCATGGCCTACATGTTCGTTACCCACGATTTGTCGGTGGTGCGCCACATTGCCAACAATATTCTGGTTATGTATCTGGGTCAGGCAGTGGAAAAGGCTCCCACCGAGGAGCTGTTTGAACTGTCCCTGCACCCCTACACTAAGGCTCTGCTGTCCGCCATTCCCAGCGTGGATATTTTCAAACCCATGCAGCGCATTCAACTGAAGGGTGAAATTACCTCTCCCATCAACCCCAAGCCTGGCTGCCGTTTTGCCGCCCGCTGCCCCTACGCAACCGAAGCCTGCGAACAGCCTCAGGTGCTGGAAGAGGTTCTGCCCAACCATTTCGTGCAGTGCTGCCGCTGCAAGGAAATCAACGGCCTGTAATTTCGGCATAGAAAGGAAGTATGACAGTGAATTATCCTGTTAAATCCGTTTACACTCGGGTAGGCATGTGGATCAACGGCGCCCTGTATGCTCCCGAGAATGATGTCGACTGCAAACCTGTTGCAGTACTGGCCATGCATTCCGATGCCGATTATCTGAATTTCCCTGCCGGCAGAGCACTGGCCGGACACGGTTACCGCACCCTGTGCGCCAATCCCAGTCGCCCCAGTGAAAGTCTGGACAAAAAGCTGCTGGACGTCAAGGCTTGCGTGGAGTATCTTCGGAGCCTACCCGGTGTGGAAAAGGTGGTCCTGCTGGGCCACAGTGGCGGAGCAACTCTGATGAGCTGCTATCAGGCGGTGGCCGAAAACGGCGCGGCTTGCTTCCAGGATGAGAAAAAGATCGTTCCCATCAGTGATGTGGGGGAACTGCCTGCCGCTGACGCGGTATTCCTGCTGGACTCCAACTGGGGCAACGGCGTCATGACCCTGCTCAGTCTGGACCCTGCTGTCAAGTGCGATAGCAGCGGTGTGGATCTGGATCCCGTCTATAATCTGGCCAATCCCGAAGTGGGTTACGCTCCCGACGGAGCGCACTACACCGACGCGTTTATCGCCGCCTATCACAAGGCGCAGGGCGAGCGCAACAACCGCTTGATCGATGCCGCTTTGGAGCGTCTGAATGCGCTCAAGAGCGGAAAGGGCGCTTACCGTGACGATGAACCCTGGGTCATTGCCGGCGCCAGCCAGATGGCACCCAACAATCGGATGTTCCCCCAGGATGTGCGTCTGCTCAGCCACACCAAGGGCGAGTGGCCCTTGATCCATGCTGATGGCAGCATTACGGTGGGTGTAGTCCCCAGTCTGCGCAAGCCCCGTGAGGCAAAGCCCTTCACCGGCATGTACGGCATGGGTGCCATGAATACCACCGTCAAGGCCTATCTGGCCTCGCAGGTCATTCGCAGCACGGCTGACTACGGCTATGACGAAACCCACATCTACGGTGTCGACTGGGACTCCAGTTACTGCTGTACTCCGGGCAACATGCGGTTGGTCCATGCTCCGCTGCTGTTGGTGGGTCTGACTGCCGGCTATGAATTTTTGGCATCCGAGTGCATCTATGAGATGGCCGCTTCCGAAGACAAGACGCTGGCTTTTGTGGAAGGTGCCACCCATATGCTTTTCCCGGCCAAAGAGTGTGAAGAATTCCCCGGCCAGTTCGGTGATACCATTCAGACCACCTTTGATTTCGTGGCCAAGTGGCTCGGTGAGCGTTTCTGATTCTGAAATGAAAAGGCCCCGGAGCATACGCTCCGGGGCCGTCTGTTCCATACCGTATTATCAATTGATGTTATTCAGCAGCATGTCGTAAATTCCTTCGGTTCCGCTGTTGCTGTTGTAATTAAAGATGACCTGTCTGCCGTCGGTCAGCGAGACCACGACCGCATTGCTGGCTCGGGTGGTGACAAACAGAGTGTACGATGTTCCGTCTGCGTTGGTTACATCGCCCACGCGGAAGGGACCAAAGTCGTGTCCGCCATAGGGCGCCCAGTCGGAAACCTCAATTAACTCGGCTGCCGTCATATCGGTGTAGGCAACCTCGTACCGGAACTCATCAATTCCGGAAAATGACATGGCGTCCGCGCCCATATCCAACTGCATGGTGTTGCCGCCGCTGGAAAAAACCTGAATCAAAGTAATGATCAAAACGATCGCAACAACAAAAATCGAACTCTTTTTTATTGACATGGAATTCCCTCGCGATACAATATGTATTGTGTTTATCATAACGCTTTGTCAGCGGGAAAGTCAAGGATACAACCTATGAACAAACGCAGAGCAAATCAAAAACTTCGCCGCAAGGCCGATTTGGATAAGGGTCTTCTCAATCGACCCTGGCACAGTAAGGCCTATCACCGTCATTTTGAGGGGTATACCGAGGTGGAGACCGTCAACCCCAAGGGGAAGGTGGTTATCCAGCGTATTTACACCGGTGACTATTACCGGCTGGACCTGCCCCGAAAAAAGCGAGTGGGTCTGCGCATTGTTTATGCGCTCCTGTGGCTGGCTGCCTGCGCTCTGTTTGGCTTTGCCGCGTCCCGGCCCATCGGAGCCAACATGACGTGGTATCTTGCCATCGTGCAGATGCTGACGGTTTGTGCACTGGCCGGGCTTTTGTTCAGCCTGATTTCTCATTGTACTGTGCCCCGGGACATGACGGTGGGCGATTGGAAAAGCGCCAGCGTCAGTCTAAAGCGCCGGGCTGTTTATGCCGCCCTGTTTCTGGAACTGAACGCCTTTGCGACCGGGGTGTATCTCCTGCTCAAGGGAGATCGCTGGGGCGCCCATCTGTTGGTGATTGCGCTCTATGTCCTGTCCGGACTTTTGCTGGTGGTCATGAACCGGTTGGAGGATAACGCACCTTATTTAACGATTCCCAGCACCCAGTCGGCTCCGCCGGAAGGTTCCTATATTGATGCATGACATGGCCGCCGCTGCAGCGCAGCGGCGGGTTTTGCTGCGCCGAACAATTATTTCCGTTTTTGCATAATTAATTTCCGGAAAAATCTTTAAAAAAGGTCCGGCTTGGTGCGATTTCGCCCCGATCTTCTTTGCGATTTCTTTAAAAAGGACTGTTTTGCCGGGCTTTGCTGCTTTGTTGAAAATAAAGCAGCAATTATACAAAAAGAGAAACTTGTTCTTGCGTGTAATATACATGTGCGGTATAATATGGTAAATTCATATCGAAAGGATGCCGCAAGATGTCTTGTTCCTATACCTATCCCAATATCTCTATGTGGGAGGACGCCACATGGGCCGACCGACAGGCGCCCATCCAGCCGCTGGTCAACGATTTGTGCAAATACATGTTTGAGTCGGTTCGCCCCGGTGCCACGCTGGGGTTGTATGCCGGCCGCACCGACGGCAGTTATAACACCAAAAGCAATGTGCGTATTTACCCCGATGTGGTGGACGCGCTGGAGCAGAAGGGGTTGACCTGCCATGTGACCAGCATGGGTTTTATGGCGTGGATCGCGCTGATTCCCAAGGGCGCCGCCTCCGATACCCCTGTGGTGGTGCGCTACCACAGTGTGGACATGAAGGATGAAAACTGGGCCATGGATACGCTGGCCTATTACAGGGAACACAACGAGAAGGCGGCTGCCAATCGCTTCGCGCTGGTTTATCTGGTGACCAACGCACCCTTCGGCAGCGGTATTTTCACCGACATCCTGATGGAGGTCGCCGCCCTGTGGCGGTTGGACCTGAAGCCGATCTATATGGACCTGACCGGTTTACCCGAAGATAAATTCCCCGGCGGTGAGCAGTTCTGCAGTCTGCGCGTGCAGAACATCGACGATCAATGGCAGGCCTTTGTGGGTCACCAGTATATCTGCGGCACACTGAACAAAAACAACCCGGAATTTGACCTGTCCCGTCTGATCCATTCGCCCCTTGGCAAAGCCATGGCGGACGGAATGCGCATGGAGTACGATTTCCGCCGCTGGGATGACCCGGCGCTGCTGGCCCAGTTGGCTGAAAAGGGCGTGAAGCTGGAAGGCCATTGGCACAAGGGAGAGAGGTACCTGACCGCGGTCCCCATGGGCAACGAAAAAAAGATTCCTCTGTTCATTTGCATGAAGGAAGTGCGCCCCTGCAACGAATTCCACGCACTGACCGGACTGCAGTTCTATTCCGGTCATCTGGATCTGGTGGGGGTAGGGGAGTGCATGCTGCTGTTTTTCGCCATGGAGTCCCCCGATGACAATGAGTTGCTGACCGAGATCATGGATCAGGTCATTGCCCAATACCCCGTGGATACCGCCCGGATTTACATCACCGGCCAGAGCCACAACGGCTATCTGGCGCTGGAATATGCCTGTCGCCACATTGATCGCATCACTGCCGTGGCTACTCTGAATGACCGACACGGCATTGCATCCCCCAACTATGCTATGGAATCGGTGCCTGTCACCGATGAGATGGTGGAGCGTTTCCGTGCCCATGAGTTGCCACTGATCAACATCTGCGGACAGATTGAAAATGTATTTCCTCACACCACGCCCGGTACCAAGGGATATGAAAATGCCATTCATGCCTTCCGTCGCCGCCTATATGCTTTCCGCTGTCCCGACCGCAGCGTGGAGGAAGTGGAAGCCGCACTGCAGAGTGACGATCTGGCCCAGCGGCGCAACGGTGTCCCTGCCGACCGCACCGAGGTGCGTTACTCTATGGGACATGAGGTGTACGTTGCCGATGTGCGCAACAATGACGGAAACTGGCAGCTGCGTTTTGTCAGCATTGAGAACCTGCCTCATATGATCACGCCGCAGATGGCCGAACTGAGCTGGGAGTTCCTGCGCCGCTTTGCCCGCCGGCCGGACGGAACCATTCAGGAACTGACTCGTACTTAAGTTGCAGAGAAGGAGTGCGTACCATGAAGATGATTATCCGCGCCGACGACGTCGGCTTTACCGATGTATGCAACATCGGCACATTCGAAACCTTTGACAAGGGCCTTTCCACCGCGGCCGATGTTATGCTGGAATCCCCCGGTACGGTGGATGCACTGCAACGCCTGAGAAATTACCCCTGGATCAGTGTGGGCTGGCATGCCCATATGTGGTGCAGTCCGGTTCTGGACCCATCCAGGGTCCCCTCTCTGGTGGAGCACGGCGGCGAATTTGACGGTCGCTTCCGCACAGACCTGCGTCAGGCCGAAGACATCAATTTTGATGAGGCCGTGGCCGAACTGACCGCCCAGCTGGAGCGCTGCAAAGACGTTCTGGGACGCTATCCCGACTCGGGCGCGGCCATCCACGGAAAGGGCGTCTGGGCCACCGCATTGGAACAGGCACAGCGGGAGCGCAACATTCCCATCCGCTTTGCCAGCCGTCTCCCCAGTCATCCCAAAAATGCCGAGCGCATTCTGGCCGGCCGGGAGCGGGGAGAAGAGTGGGCATTCCTGTACAATCCCAAAGGGATGCTGGCCGGAAGTGCTGACCCCGAATGGCTGGACCGGAACATCACCGTGCTGGACGGCGGCTTGGCCTACATCGACCTGCTGACCGACAGCATTACCGACATTGAAACCAATTACGACCCGGTCCTGTTCTACACCGAGGACCGTGCCGGTATTCTGCAGATGCCCGCTGATTCCATTGTGCAGCAGGCATGGCACCCCGGCTGGGTAGACTACTTTGTTTACCGTCTGGGCGAGCGCTTCAATCGACCCAGAGCCAGACAGTTCACGGTGGCCCGTTGTCAGGATGTGTCCGCCCTGTGCGACCCGCGCCTGTTCAACTGGATCCGCAAGAATAAAATCGAGCTGATCAACACCCGGGATGCTCTGTACGGCACCAACGAATATCAGGAACATCTGCGCGACATCGGAAGCGATTTGTGCATGCTGTAAGGGAGGGTTCCCCATGGTCAATTTGAAAAGCGCTCCATTTTTTCTGAATGACGAGCAGGCTGCGTGGGTGCAGTCTACCCGTGACAGTCTGTCTGCCAAAGAAAAAATCGGTCAGCTGTTCTGCGTGATGGGCAACGGCTATGCCCCGGAAAAGCTGAAGGATATGGTGGCCGCCGGCAAGGTGGGCGGAATTCTGTACCGCCCCGTCCTGTCCTGCGAGGAAATCAAGGCGGCATTTGCGCCGCTGGATGCCGCCGCAAAGGTCCCCCTGCTCAAGGCCTCCAATCTGGAGGAGGGCGGCTCGGGCGGCACAAATGACGGCACGTTGTTTGGCTGGCCCATGCTGACCGCCGCCACCGACGATCCGCAGGTTGCTGAAAAATTCGGCAAGGTCTGCGGCGTGGAAGGCGCCCGGGCGGGCATCAACTGGACCTTCTCGCCTGTGTGCGACATCGATGTCAATTACATGAATCCCATCACCAATGTGCGCACCTTCGGCTCGGACCCCCGGCGCGTGAAGGAGATGACCGAGCGCTACGTCAAGGCCATTCAGGCCTGCGGCGTGGCCGCCTGCGCCAAGCACTTCCCCGGTGACGGCGTGGACTATCGCGATCAGCATCTGCATCCTACCTACAATACCCTGAGTGCGCAGGACTGGTATGATACCTTTGGCGCCGTATATGAGAATCTGATCGCCAACGGCCTGACCAGCGTCATGGTGGGCCACATTGCCCAGCCCAATGTGGCAAAGGACTGTAATCCCGATCTGACCTTTGAGGAGACCATGATGCCGGCCTCTTTGAGCCGCACCCTGTTGACCGATGTGCTGCGCGGCAAGTACGGTTTTAACGGCGTTATCACCTCGGATGCCATCATCATGTCCGGCTTTACCATGGCCATGGAACGTGCAAAGGCCATCCCCACCGCCATTATGGCCGGCTGCGACATGCTGGTGTTCAGCACAGATTTTGAAGAGGACTACGGCTATCTCTGTGCCGCGCTGGAAAGCGGCCTTCTGACCGTGGAGCGACTGGACGAGGCGGTTACCCGAATCCTTGCGCTGAAGGCGGCCTATTGCCGCCAGGTCAGCAACGGGGAGGTTCCTTCTGCCCGGTGGCATGAAGAGGCAGCCGATAAGGCCATCACGCTGGTCAAGCAGACTCAGGCTGACAAGCTGCCCATGACGCCCGAGCGGTACCCGAACATCCGACTGGTCACCCTCGGCAAGGACAAAATTCTCCACGGCTCGGTCACCGAAATTTCCAAGCGCATTTTGGAGGAAAACGGATTCTGCGTGGAAGTTTACGATCCGTTCCAGGATAATCTTCACGGCACGGCTGACCTGTCTGCCGACCGTCTGACGCTGTACATGGCCAACTGCGAGCACGCCAGTAACCAGACCGTGGTACGCATCAACTGGTGCCCCAAGCACGCCATTGATGCTCCCCGCCACCTGAAGGAGGAGGTCTGCGTCTTTGTTTCGCTGTCCAATCCCTATCATCTGCAGGATGTTCCGCTGATTCGCACCTATGTGAACGCGTACACCGCG
>JAZOBA010000018.1:0-4265 GCA_045595705.1 Oscillospiraceae bacterium | reverse complement strand
TCTTTTAGGCGAATTATTTGATTCGCCTAAAAAGCATGCCTAATTTACTGAAAAAGCGCAGCCAAAACTGTCTCCAGTCTTGGCTGCGCTCGTTTCTACGAATTCCGCCCCGCTTTGTATATCATTAACTTAATGACATTGTGTTCACACATCCGAGGGTTTTGTACTGTGTCAGAGAAGAGCGGCTCCGGTGGAATCCCAGAGGTTTGCGGTCATAGGGGGCAGGGCAATGACCTGACCCTGCCAAGTCAGGTGTGCGACCGTATCGCCGCGGTTGACAGCGGCCAGAACGGCCTGTTCTCCTTTGCCGCGGACAAAGGCCAGCAGGCCGCCTTCTGAGCGTACCCAACGGATAGACCCCGAGCGCAGAGCGGCATAATTGTGGCGGGCCATGCCCAGGCAGGAGAACCAGTTGACCAACTCCCTGTCCTCGTGCCCCCAGGGGAAGGTGCGGCGGTTGAAGGGGTCTTCAAAGCCTTCCATGCCGGCTTCGTCGCCGTAGTAGACGGTGGGGGAACCGGGGAAGGCATACAGCACCACGGCGGCCAGCTTCAGCAGTGCGATGCCCCGCTTGCGCTCCTCGCTGTCCAGCCGGTGGGCGTGGCGCCAGTCCCGGGACAGCTCGCTGCAATCGCTGCCCTCGCCCAGCAGAGTCAGAATGCGGGGGGTGTCGTGGGTGCCCAGAGAGTTCATGGCGGAATAGAAGGCCCATGGGGGGTAATGCTCCCGCAGGGTCTCCATGGCAGTTTTGAAGTCAAGGGCATCGCCGCCCTGCAGGAAGTTCAGAAGGGCGGTGCGGAAGGGATAGTTCATCAGGCCGTCGCAGTGACCGCCCCAGATGTGCTTGCGGCGCACATCGTAGGAAATCTTGTTGGAGCCGTCCTCCCACACCTCTCCGATGATGACGGCGTCCGGCTTTTCGGCCCGGATGGCGGTGTGGACGGTGTGCAGAAATTCATCGGGCAGCTCGTCGGCCACATCCAGACGCCAGCCGTCGGCACCGGCGCGCAGCCAGCGGCGCACAATGCTGTTTTGGTCGCCGGCGATGTAGTTGATGTAGTCCGGGCAGGATTCCTCCACCCCGGGCAGGGAGTAGATGCCCCACCAGCAGTCGTACTTATGGGGCCACTGCTCAAAGCGGAACCAGGAGTAATAGGGGGATTGCCGGGATTGGGCGGCGCCCACATCGGGGTAACTGCCGTCGGCATTGAAGTAGCGGCTGACATAGCCGGTGTGATTGAACACGCCGTCCAGCATAACGCGCATGCCCAGCGCGTGGGCGGCGTCGCACAGGGCGGTGAAATCGGCGTTGGTGCCCAGCATAGGGTCAATTTTTTCGTAATCACCCGTACCGTAGCGGTGGTTTTCGGCGGCCTCGAAAATGGGGCAGAAATACAGGGTGTCCACACCCAGTTTGTGCAGATAGGGCAGGCGGCTTCGGATGCCGGCCAGACTGCCGCCGAAAAAGTCCCGGTTGCGAATTTCGCCGTTGGCGTCGGGCAGATAGACCGGCTCGGCATCCCAGTTCTGGTGGACCGTGCGCCCGCCGACCATTCCGGTGGGGTCGGGGACCGACAGACGGTAAAAACGGTCCGGGAAGATCTGATAGGTGACTCCTTCGCCAAACCAGGGCGCGGGCAGGTCATTGTCATCATATACCGTCAGCTGATATTCGGGCGACTGCCAGCAGTGGCCGTCCATCCGCTCCAGCCGCAGGTAATACCAGACCAGACCCACATAGTTGCCCACATGCAGTTTGCCGGCGAAAATGTCCTTTTCCCGGACGGTGGAACGCCACGGCAGGTCCACAACGGTGGTTTCACTGTTGCGCTGTTCAAAGCGTGCGACCAGCATGGCACGGGAAAAGCCCTCCGCCCGGTCCGGACGCAGGGCAAAACGGACAGCCGTCCCCGAGGGGACGGCACCGAAGGGTTTCTTGCATTGTAGGTCAAAGGGGTCAAAGTACATGGTCATCACCGGATCAGTGTATTTTCTCCCTGCTCGGTACCTTGCATGGTTTCGGAACGGAAGTAATAGGAAAGAATGTCGGCGGCAATGGCACTGAGTTCGGTGCCTGAGCCGCCTCGCTCCACCACAATGCAAAGGGCAATTTCGGGGTCATCGTAGGGGGCGAAGGCTACGAAAACGGCGTTGGCCTCGCTGTCGGCGGCCACCTGAGCCGAACCGGTCTTGGCGCCCACCTTGACGTCCAGATCGGTGAAGTATTTGGCGGCCGAGCCGGTCTCGGTCACAGCCAGCATGCCCTTTTTGACGGCATTCAGATACTCCGGGTTGATTTGGATGGTGTCCAGCAGTTCGGGCTCACGGGTGTAGATCACTTCCGAGTAGTCGGCCGACTTGATTTCCTTGAGCAGATGGGTGGAGTAGTGATTTCCGCCATTGACCAGCGTGGCAATGTAGTTGGCCAGCTGCAGGGGGGTAAACTGATTGTTTTCCTGGCCGATGGCTACCGACAGGGTAGAACCTTCGTACCAAGGCTGGTGCAAAACACTTTCGGTGTAGTCCCGACCGGCCACCACGCCGGCTTTTTCGCCGGCGATTTCAATGCCGGTGGTCTCACCCAGACCAAACATCCGGGCGTACAGGTTGAGCCGATCAATGCCCAGACGGCGGCCCACATCGAAGAAAAAGACGTTGCAGGATTCGGTGATAGCCTCGGACACATTGACGGGGCCGTGGGTGCCGCCGTACTGACGGAAGATCCAGCACTTGGGGGCCTGCGCAATGTTGTCGGTGTAATAGGTGTAGGCGCCGGTGTCCAGAATCTTGTCGGTGGGAGTAATGATCCCCTCCTCCATGGCGCCGATGGCGGTGACCATCTTAAAGGTGGAGCCGGGGGCGTACAGACCCTGAATGGCGCGGTTGTACATGGGTTTGAGGGGGTTGGTGCTGATTTCGTTCCACGAGGCCGAGAAGTTGGCCAGGTCATAGGTGGGGTAGGAGGCCATGGCCTTGATTCCGCCATTGTTCACATCGATGATGACAGCGGCGGCGCCCTGTGCCTCGGGGAAGGTGGGCACGTGCTCGGCCAGCGCCCGTTCCACCGCCTCCTGCAGGGGGAGGTTCAGGGTCAGGACCACGTTGTTTCCGGGTGCGGGGGACTGTTCCTCGCCCGTTTCAGGGTCCACGACCCAACTTTCGCTGACAATTTTGCCGCTTTCGTTGGTTTCCAGAATACGCTCGCCGGAGGTGCCGCGCAAATGGCTTTCGAAGGCTTTTTCAATGCCGTCACGGCCAACCATGGCATCCATGGGGTAGCCTAGTTCCTTATAGGTGGGCCAGACGTCTTTTTCGATGGCAGATACGCGGCCCAGCAGATGGGCGGCATAGGAGGTTTTGTACTGGCGGACGGTGGTGGTTTCGATCTGAACGCCGACCAGACCGCGCTCCTTGACGGTGGAAATGAACTCGATTCCCACATCTTCTGCGAAAATGTAGGCGTTCCAGTTGATGTCCTTGGAACGCAGGAACAATTCGTACAGCACACCGACAATGCGGCGGTTTTCTTCGGTGGGGCCGCCCTCCAGTTCGAAGGATTCGCACATGGAAGTCAGCAGTTCTTCGGCGCTGGGCAGTTCGGCATCGGTAGATTTTGTGGGGTCATCGTCCAGCCACTTCATGCGCAGGGATAACTGACCCAGACGGGTCAGGCTGCGTGCCGTTTCGCCGGTTTTCTCGTCGACAGAGGTGACGAAGAAGGGGGTCTCGCTGGTAAAACTATAGGGAGCGCGCTCGGTAACGGCAAGACTGTCGGTCCAGTCCACCTGCTGCTGGCGGCAGATTTCCAGCAGCTGGCGCAGGGTTTCGTTGCGCTGCTCCGGTTTGCCCATCAGAGACAGGTCCAGCGTGGTCTGATAGCAGGTACGGTTTGTGACCAGAACCCGGCCGAGGCTGTCCAGAATATCGCCGCGGTCGGCATCAACAGTTTCGGTCTCCACGATTTTGCGCTTGGACTGCTCCAGATATTCGTGGCCGTGTACGATTTGCAGGTTGTACAGAAGGACGCAGAAAAGTACCACAAATACGGCCAAAAGGGCGAGGAGCATCCAGATGCGGCGGGGGACCAGACTGCTTTCTTCGGTGTTTTTGTTGTACATTGGGACGCTCCTCCTTGTATTATAGAGTAGTAGTTATTAGAGCCCCTCTCCAAGGGCTTATGCTACACTGTAAGGGATGCTGTGGATTGGTTTGCTCCTCCTACCGCAAGACGGTTCCAGAAAGGCTCCAACCACAGTCCTTTACAG
>JAZOBA010000017.1:0-7042 GCA_045595705.1 Oscillospiraceae bacterium | reverse complement strand
CCGCGGGGATCGCCCACAAAAGGCGTGCCGTCCGTATTGTATACGTCGCAGATCAGACGTGCTACCTTACCGTGAGTCTGATGCCAGGGAAAAACCACAAAGGAATTCAAATCGGGATACAGACACTGATCGGACTCGTTGATGCGAACGAACCCCTCAATGGAAGAACCGTCAAACATCATCTGATTGTTCAGGGCTTTTTCGATTTGATTTGCAGTAATTGCTACGTTTTTGAGCATACCAAAAATGTCGGTAAACTGCAGACGCACAAATTCGATATTTTCTTCTTTGATGATTCGAAGAATATCTTCCTTTGTATATGCCATACTGTGGCACCCCCAATTAAAAATAGCATAAATAAACGAAAGAAAAGGTGCTCCTCCCAAGGGTGGAGCACCTTTGTTTGAAGCTTTATATCAGTATAATTGCTCTATTCTTCCTTGTCAAGAATTTCAAGCAGCCTTGGCCTTGGCGTGTCTGGAAAGCATAATGCACAGAGCACCCGTCAGACAGAACACAGCCAGCAGAGGGAACACAATGGTGTACTTCTCCCCGGTCATCTTCAGGAGCATGCCCACAAGGGCGGGACCGACAATGGCGCTGACAAAACCGTATGCTACAAAAACAAGGCTAAAAATGGTGCTGTAATGTTTCAGACCGAACAGGTCGGAAACCAGCGGCGCAGAAATGGCAAACAAGGTGCCAAAGGAGAAACCAACAAACGCGGCCAGGATGGCCACAAGAACGGGATTATGGCAGAACGGGAGCAGCACATAACCCAAAGCACCCATTACAAAGGCCACACATCCGGTGGCATTGCGGCCAATAAAGTCAGACAGCGAACCGGCAACGATTCGTCCGATTCCATTGGTCAGATTGAACGCAGTAATGACCACAACACTGGGCAGCGCGATCGATGCCGCGAAATTGCCTCCCTGGCTGACCATAGAAATACCGGCAGCACCCACAAAGACCCATGCCAGCCAGACAGCCCAGAATGCACGTGTTTTCAGTGCTTCCTTCACGGTATAGTCCTTGGCGGCAAGCGTGGGGCCCTTGGCATCCGACTGCTGGCGCATCTTCTCCAGAATCTCCTGACGCCCCTTCTTCTCTTCATCAGACAGTTTGGTGCGGTCAGGCAGTTCTGCAAACAGCAGCGCCAACAGGTTGATCACTACGATCATGGCCAGAACCACATAGTTCATTTTCTGATAACCCAGATTGTTCAAAAGCAGGGTGTACACCGGGGACATGACGGCAGCAGAGGTTCCGAAGAACAGATTGACGATACCGGTCGCAAGACCGCGTCTCTGCGGAAACCAGTGCTGAACGGTGGTCAACGAAGGACCATAGATAAAGCCGGTACCTGCGCCATTCAGAAAAGCCCAGATATATGCAACATAAATGTTGTTGATTTGATTGGCAACCGCCATGCAGACAAACAGCACGACTGTACCGATCAGAAAGCTGCGCCGGGTTCCGATTTTCGGATGCAACCATCCCGACATCAAGGTCAGACATCCGACTCCAAGACACGCAAAGGTCATGATCAATCCGGTTGCACCGGCATCCACCTGAAGTGCATCACGCCAATACGGAGTCAGAATGCCGGGATATCCAAAAAACAGCGATCCGGAATTAAACGTAGCCAGTGCGCAAGCGATTACCGCAAGCCAGCCCCTGCGGGAAAACTGATTCATATGTACGTTACCTCTTCTGTGTATTTCCCTATGTCCGATCAGACAACAACATACTCTCCGCGCACAAGCAGTGTACAATCGGTCATTGCTGCAATCACGGCTCCTTCCAGAGGAACAACATACAGACAATTGGGCTCAATGCTCCCGCCAATGCCCACGGCAGCACCGGACGTAATGTTATGCATCACGGGAACAGAACCGGACATAACCTGAGCCGTTCCGGTACGAACCAGAATCTCCACTCCGGCTCCGGGGCAAAGAAGCTGATCCTTGGTCAGGGTAACTTCCTGATATACCGCACCGCTTCCGACTGTTCCGCCAAGGGTGTTTTCCACCTTCTTGGAGTAATCGTCGATGGCGGCATTTACTTTTTCGAGCAGAGCCTGTTCATTGGCCTTAACCTGCTCGTCCACCTTGCCAAGAAGTTCGGGCTTGACCACCTGCGTCAGATAGCTCAACGTGATCAAGGGGTCTGTTTGCTCGCCTCCGGTTGCCGAAACAGAGAATGCTCCGACCAAAGTAACCAACACCAAAACCAATACACCAACCACTGCCGCAATACGATTCGACCGTTTCATCTTATGTACCTCCAGATTTCGCTGCCCCGACAAGTCAGCCGGGACAGCATACTTCATTTACTTACACCAACGTTTCGGGATGCAGTCCAAAACTGACCGCGATGGCGGAATCCACACGATGCATTCGCTCATCATCCAATCTGCCCATACGTTCACGCAGGCGACGTTTATCCAATGTACGAATCTGCTCAAGCAAAATCACGGATTCCTTCGGCAAACCGCAGCTCATGGCTTCCAACTCAATATGTGTCGGCAGTTTCGCCTTTCCGGTCTGCGAAGTAATGGCCGCAGCAATTACCGTGGGACTGTGTCGGTTCCCGGTATCGTTCTGAACGATCAGAACCGGACGAACTCCCCCCTGCTCACTGCCAACCACCGGACTCAGGTCCGCGTAGAAAATGTCCCCTCGTTTTACACTGTTGTCCACAACGCTCACACTCCGCCGGAATATAGTTGCCTTCCTGCTCTGCAAGACAGTCAGGTTACTATCATTTTCCCACGGGGCGGCGGGAACTATACCCACATCAAAAATTTTCCATACAGCACCGCCGCCGGCCCTGCTTTCTCTCCCAACCCATTATATGAGTCGGCGGTAAGAAAGTTCGCCGTCAGTCGATATAAACTCTGGGAACACGACGGGAAATACCACAGAGCATTTCGTACTGAATGGTTCCAACCGCGTCTGCTTTTTCTTCCAACGGAAGATCCGGACCAAACACGGTCACCTCATCTCCCACATGAACATCCGAAATATCGGTCACATCGACCATGCAGAGGTCCATACATACACGGCCCAGAATGGGCGCGCGCACCGCGTGAACCAGCACTTCACCCCGGTTGGAAAGCAGACGCTCAAACCCGTCTGCATAACCAATGGGCAGCACCGCAACACGGGAGTTGCGTGCCAGAGTGTGAGTACATCCGTAGCTGATGCATGTCCCTTTCTCCAGTTCACGCAGCGCAATTACCCGGGTCTTGAGCGTCATCAAAGGAATCAGACCGGGACCGTCCAAACCCTCGCAGGAAGGATCCGGATAATGACCGTACTGCGCAATGCCGCCACGAACCATGTCCAAGTGAGTACATGGATAGTTTAACACGGCAGCGCTCGCTGCGCAATGGCGGATTTGAAATCTCACTCCCTGTTCCAAAAGTTTGTCCAACACATCCATAAAGCGGGTGAACTGAAGCATGGTGTATTCCTCATTCCCATCCGCATTCGCGAAGTGAGTGAAAATTCCTTCGTGCTCCAAACCGGGCAATGCGCAGACCTTTGCGATCTTCTGCACGGAATCATCCATAGCAGCTTCATTGCACAAAAAACCAAGGCGGGACATTCCCGTGTCCGCTTTAATATGAATTTTCAACGGTTTCCCTGCTTTCACCGCTGCATCGGACAGCGCCTGCGCCAATTCGGTGTCCTGTACCGTCTGTGTCAGGTCATACCGCAGCACCTCATCGGCAAAATCCGGCAGGGTCGGACCAAGAATCAAAATTGGCGTCAAAATACCCGCCTGGCGAAGTTCGACCGCCTCATCCAGACAGGCAACCGCCAGATATTCCGCACCCAGATCCACCAGTTTTTTCGCAACCGGGATCGCACCGTGGCCGTAGGCGTTGGCTTTTACAACGCCCATAAAACGGCACCCGCGGGGAAGCATTCCCCGCAGGGCCAGATAATTATGTTCCAGATTGGACAGATCAATCTCCGCCCATGTTCGCTTGGTCGCTTGGTCCATCTTTTGTCCCTTCTATCTTTGTCGATTCTATCGTAAATTCCCGAAACACACATCGAACAACACAGTATCCGTCCGACATCACCTCAACCCGAGCCAAAGCATGGCTGTCCGGATCAAACCAGAATGCCGCTTCGGTACCAACGCCCGGCGCTGCCTCCGGGTCACGGCAGCAGAACCAAAGCAGAACACGGTCATCCACCGTTTCAAAATCACACTCTCCAATGTAGCCGGACATGATATAGTTCAATGCCGCAGGCACTACCTCAATGGGCGACAGCCCGGTTCCGGACAAAGCACCGGTTTCAAGACTGACCGTGTCGTATTCCAAAAAGGATTTCCCATCCTGAATGCGCGCGGTGATACCCGCAATGTTCTCCGGTGCGGTAATGGTCAGCCGGGTTTCCCCATTCTTCTCCCATGCGAGGTCCATGGAGTATTCATATACCCGTTGTCCGTAGTCGGCTGTGACATCCACCGATGCGCTGCAGGCCGTCATGGCCAGATAATCCGCACGAATACGCAGCGCCAATTCTTCGGCTGAGCATCCTTTTTCTTGTCCTCCTCTGCCGCACCCGGTCAGCAGGATGAGGGTCATCATTAGTGCGCAAAGAACTCTGCGCACGCTCTTATGCCTCCTCTTCGCACTCCTTCATGGCATATGGGATCTGTTCGATCAGGTCCCCGATGTTCATGCCGTACTCGCCCTTGTCTTGTGCCGCAAGATCTCCCGCTCTCCCATGAAGCCAGATCGCATCGGGAACGCGGTCCAGATAAGACGGGTTATTTTCCTTTCGCTGGACCAGCAATCCGGCCATCAGACCGGCCAGAGCATCCCCGGCCCCGCCCCGGGCCATACCGGGGTTCCCGGTCGTATTGATCATACAGACGCCGTTCCAGACGGCAGTAATGGTCCGATGACCCTTCAGCACCAGGACACAGTGATGCTCCTGAGCAAACTCTCTGGCGGCTTCCAGACGGTTTTCAACGGGCAACGCACAGCCGGACAGGCGGGAAAACTCGCCGTCGTGGGGTGTCAGAACGGTCAGGCCTTCCCGTTTGTCCAACACATCTATATGTCTTGAAACGATATTTAGACCATCGGCATCCAGGATAACCGGACAGGTCAAATCGCGCAGCAATGCCAACACCAGCTCTTCGGCCCGCCGGCTTTGTCCCAGGCCGGGACCGATCAGAGCCAGATTACAAGCCTGTGCTTTCTTCAGAATCTCTTCGTATCGGTCCGACCACGGCCAGACCATGGTTTCATCGCACTTGGCGGCAACAATGGGATATACTTCCTGTGGAACGGCCAGAGTAACGAGACCGGCGCCCGCACGCACGGCTGCACGGGATGCAAGCACGGGTGCTCCGGTATATCCCACACTGCCTGCCAGAATGAACACCTTGCCAAAATCACCCTTATGGGCATCTCTTCTCCGACGGCGCAGTTCCGGCTTCGGTGTAACCATAACACCGCAACCGCTCTCCAACAGGTCATGCGGGATGCCAATATCCGCAATCACAACGCGTCCGGCATGGATGGCACCTTTCCCAACGTAAAGCCCCGGCTTACCGGCTGAAAAAGTAACCGTCACATCCGCTTTGACTGCACGCTCAAACACCCTTCCGGTATCTGCATGGACACCGCTGGGAATATCAGCCGAAACGATCCATTGTGCTGTTTTCATATCAGAAACCGCTCTTGCTGCATCCGGACGAAGATCACTGTTCAGGCCAATACCAAACAGCGCATCGATGGCTACATCGCAGCCAACGTACCGACTCCAATCATCCGGGTCGTAATCTTCCAGCGCCCCGCCGGCTTCGATCAATCTATGTTCCATTTCCCGGCTGTCTGCGGTCATTTTTTCCCGGCTGCCGACCAGAACACATCTGACCTTCCAGCCTTCCTGCAGCAGGAATCTGGCAGCAGCAATACCATCGCCGCCATTGTTTCCCGGGCCACAGTAGACGATGGCAGAGCGTTGCTTGGTCGCCCAATATTCTTTTTCGATCTGTTCAAGCTCTTCCTTCGACGGCGTGCTGCCATCCTTTGACGAACCGATAAAAGCAACCGAGCAGGCCCCTCTCTTCGGTCCGGGCAGCGGAAGGGCAAGAACCTCTTTGACAATCGCCTTAGCTGCCCGCTCCATCAACAAGGTGGAAGGAATTCCACGCTCTTCAATTGCAATACGGTCGATTTCTTTCATTTGTGCCGCAGTAAATAGCATCAACGGTATCCCTCCTGCCGGGTTCAGACTGTTTCCTTCATTATAAGAGTTCTGCTCGCGCATTGCAATTGATTTCTCTTCCCATCCACCGGAAAAAGTGCTATGATAGAGTAACAAATCTTACCATACGAAACAAACGGACACTCCATTCGCAAAGAAGGCATTTACATGAGAAAAGACCGGGCAGGACTGCTCCTGCACGAACCAAATCTATACAAATCATTTATCATTCTGTCGCTGCCCATTTTCGGCGCAAATTTCCTGCGCGCCTTTAATGACATGGTGGACACCTATTTTATCGGCCAGATCCCCGACTCAGTCGCCGCTCAGGCCGGTATCTCCTCCGCGTGGCCGCCACTCAGCATCCTACAGTCCTTTCAAGTCGGCTTCAGCGTAGCAGGCGTTGCCATCATCAGCCAGCTGCTTGGTGCGGGAAAACAGGAAAAAGCGCGGGAAAACGCCGGCGTTCTTTTCCTTCTTTCCGCCGTCCTCGGCATTTTGGTCAATATCATCACCTACTTTATTGCGCCCGCCGCAATGACTCTCATCGGTGCAGAGGGCGCCGCTCACGCCTGTGCTGTCGATTATCTGCGCATTCGATCCTTTGAGACGGTTGCATTCTTTATTTTCGGTTCATTTCAGGCAATCCGGCAGGCGCAGGGCGACACCACCACTCCGGTCTGTCTTTCCATCATCTCCATCGTGATCAACATTGTCCTGACCGCCCTTTTTGTGCAGGGCATGGGCATGGGTGCCTTTGGCGCCGGCCTTGCCACCATGATCGGACAGGTTGC
>JAZOBA010000016.1:0-8599 GCA_045595705.1 Oscillospiraceae bacterium | reverse complement strand
AAATTCCAATTGGTAATATAAAAGCGAAGGTTTAACAGCCTTCGCTTTTCTTTTATGATGAAGGAGGTCGGCCTGACGGAATTTCCAATTGGGACACCACGCCCGACGACAAATGTGTCAGCCATCCTTCATCATTCTGCATTCGATTTAGCTGGTTGGGACAGAATGCTGCTCCCGTTTAACGCACCAATCTGAATGAATTTTGAAGTGCTGGAACCGATCAATACCATCCACGAAGGAGGAAAACTATGATCGCTGTTGGAATTGATGTTTCAAAATCCAAGAGCACTGTTGCCATCTTGGATTCCTATGGAACTGTTTTGGCAACTCCGTTCAACATGGCACATACCCAACCGGAAATGACTGCGCTTGCATCCCGGTTAAAAGCGTTTAATGAGCCTGTAACCATCCTGCTGGAATATACCGGACACTATCATTATCCTGTTCTGAAAAAGCTACAGGAAGAAGGCTTTCCGGTATGTGTTGTCAACCCGTACCAGATGAAGAAGTACGGAGATGTGGAGCTCCACAAAGCAAAGACGGATAAGAAAGATGCTCTTCGCATCGCAACATTTGCTCTGGAGAAATCTTACAGGCTTGTACCCTACAGTTTCATGGAGCAAAAATATGAAGACCTCAAATTTCTGTCCAGACAGTACCAACAAAGAATCTCTTTTGTTACCAAACTCAAGGTGCAGCTTATTAACCTTTTGGATCAGACAATGCCCGGAATTACGAAAATTCTTGAGCTTAAAAGCCGAAACCCAGAAAAGTGTGCATTGTTGCTCTTTATTAAGCGTTTTAAGTCTTTCGATGAAATCCAGCGGATTGGCAAAACTCGTTTCCTCTCCGCCTATACAACTCTTATGAAAAAGACGCCGGGTCGCTATGCTCCCAAGAAAGGACTGGCAATTTACGAACTGGCCCGTGAAAGTATTACTACCCGGGGAGAAGACCCCTACATTTGGGCTGCTCAGGACCAGTGTGTCGATCTCTTGTCCACCGCTCAAAATGCAGCTGATGAAATTATTACACAGATGCAGAATATTGCGGAAACCATCCCTGAATACAAAGTGCTGCGTGCCATGAACGGCGTTGGTGACCGGCTGGGGCCTGTCATCCTGGCCGAGATTGGAGATATACGGCGTTTCCATAGCGCTAAGGCGCTTAACTCTTTTGCCGGTAATGATGCGCCACCGTATCAGTCCGGACAGTTCGAGAGCAGAAACCGCCACATTTCAAAGCGTGGCAGCTCTGCTCTCCGGAAGGCTTGTTTTGAGGTCATGCAGGCCCTTAAACTGACAAAACCTCAGGACGATCCTGTATACCTTTTCATGCTGAAGAAAGAGCAGGAGGGAAAGCCCTACAACGTGGCCAAAATGGCCGGTGTTAACAAGTTCCTCCGGATCTACTATGCCAGAGCAATGGAGCTCTACAGATAGATCCCTTCGATTGTACATCTATTTTTTTGAGCCCGCAATCTGGTGGGTCTATTTTCTATGCCCTTTTTTCGATAAATATCTCCACAAAAATAGGCTTGACAAACATTAGCTGGATTTATCGTTCAGTTTACTTTATCATATTTTTCGGCCTGCATCAATACTTAGTGAAACTGCCAAAGATGTAACCCGTCAGTCCAAAAGTAAATTGGGACGCGGGAATTCGGCGGTTTACTTTTTGGGTTGGCTCCTGTATAATAATTCCTGTTATTCTGATGTGCGAAGAAGGTCGTTTCATGCTTTCTGATTTGTTGATCGTTGCGGGTCAGGTGCTGACCCTGTTTTTGATGATGGGTGTGGGTTTTGTCATTACCAAACTGGGCTGGTTCTCCAAGGAGACTTCCAACCAGTGCACCACGCTGATCCTGTACGCCGTGGGCACCAGCATCATCATCACCAAGCTGCAGATCGACGCCACGCCCGAGGTGGTATCCACCATGCTGAAAGCGCTGCTGGGTATGGCGCTGACCTATGTGATCATGATCCCCCTGTCCCAGCTGCTGTTCCGCAAGGAGCCCTCGGATACCGCCGTGGTACGCCGCTTCGGTATTACTTACGCCAACAACAGTTTTATGGGCCTGCCCCTGCTGGCCGGTGTGCTGGGGGAGGACGCTCTGCTTTTCGGCGTCATTTCCATGCTGGTGTTTTTCACCTTCCAGTGGACCCACGGTGTGCTGATTTACGGCGGCAAGCTCAACCTGAAAAGCGCCATTCTGAACCCCGGCATCATTGCCATTCTGATCGGTCTGATCTTTTTTGCCACGGGATTCAAACTGCCGGCGCCCGTTTTTAACGCCATGGAATTTCTGGGCGATCTGAACACTCCGCTGGCCATGGTCATCATCGGCGGACAGATGGCCCGCTCGGACATTCTCGGCGTGGTCAAACAGCCCAAACTGTACCTGACGGCCGCCATCAAGCTGATTTTTGTGCCGGCCATTACCATGGTGCTGCTGCTGCCGCTGAACATGGACCCCCTGTCCTACTGCGCCTGCGTGGTGCTGTCCGCCTGTCCCACGGCGGGCATTACCTCCATGTTCGCCCAGATGTTCAAACGGGACGAGACTACGGCGGCCCAGATGGTCACCCTGTCCACCCTGCTGTCCATCATTACATTACCCGTTTTTGCGGTGCTGGCCCGCAGCATTTCGGGACTGGGATAAAAAGAAACATGCCGGGAAACGCATCTGCGTTTCCCGGCTTTGTTGTCAATTGTCGGATTGTTTGATGCGCCGGAGGGTGTCGGACAGAGTGGCCTGTTCCTGCGCCTCCAGCAGGGTGGAAATGATGCCGTTGGACAGCAGAAAACCCTTGGGTGTCAGCCGCCAGCGGCCGTCGGTCTGCCGGGCAAGACCGTGTTTGGCAAACTCGGTCAGGTGGGCCTCGATGGGGGCAAAGTTCATGAAGTAGGTGCGGCGGTATTCCCATTCCTCGATGCCGTGGGCGGTGCGCAGGCGGAGCATCAGGTACTCGCCGCTGCGCTCCTTGGTGGGAATTTCATCGTCCTCGTCCACGATGGGGCCGCCTTCCAGCACGCCCTTGATGTAGTCCTCCAAATCGCGCACAAAGGAGTAGCGCCGTCCCCCAAAGTCGGAGTGGGCGCCGGGGCCAAAGCCCATGTAGGGGTCGGTCATCCAGTACTTCCAGTTGTGGCGGGAGTGCTTGCCCTGTTTGGCAAAGTTGGAGATTTCATACTGCCCGTACCCGGCCTGCGCCAGCCGGTCCGCCGTCCAAAGGTAGCAGTCGGCCTGCATATCGTCATCGGGCATGATTTCGCCTGCTTCCACCCGGCGGTACAGGGGGGTGCCCTCCTCCACCTTCAGGCCGTAGGCCGAAATGTGGTCGCTGTTCAGGGCGAGTGCCTGCTCCACGGTGCTCTGCCAGCCCTCCAGGGTCTGACCGGGCAGGCCGTAAATCAGGTCCAGACTGAGATTGTCAAATTTGGCCTTGCGGGCCCATTCCACCGCCTGCGCCGCCTGCGCAAAGCTGTGAGGGCGGCCCAAATCGGCCAGTTGGGCATCGTCGGCCGACTGCACCCCCAGCGAAATGCGGTTGAACCCGGCCCGGCGCAGACGCTTGAGCATTTTTAAATCCACGCTGTCGGGGTTGGCCTCCAAGGTGATTTCGGCGTGCTTGTCCACGCGGAACAGTTTTTTGATGAGTTTCAGCAGTTCAGTAAGGCGCTTGTCCCCATAAAAACTGGGGGTGCCGCCGCCAAAGTACACCGTGTCCACCGTGTATGCTCCGGCGTGGGGGGCCGACTCGGTCAGATGGGCCAGCAGGGCCTTCTGATAGGCATCCATGCGGTCCTCGCGGCCCGACAGGGAGTAAAAGTCGCAGTACTGGCACTTGCTTTTGCAAAAAGGAATGTGAATGTACAGGCCGAGGGTTTGTTCCATAGGAATTCTCCTTGCACAATGGATTGCCGCTGGGGTACAATGAAGAAAAAGGGGGTGGGCAGATGGAGCGCCGACTGGAAATCACAATCGAACAGGAGCAAAAGGTGGACCACATTCTGCGCCGCCAACTGGGTTGCTCTTCGGCGGTCATCCGCACCGCCAAAGGGTATCCGGACGGAATCCTGCTGGACGGCCTTCATGCCACCACGGCCCAGATTGCCCGGCCGGGGCAGGTGCTGTCCATTCTGGTGTCCGACCGGGAGGATGGCGATTTGGTGCCCGCTGAGGGACCGGTGGACATTGTCTATGAGGATGCCGAAGTGCTGGTGGTCAACAAGGCCGCCGGGGTGGCCGCCCATCCGGGCCCCGGGCATCACGACGATACGCTGGGCAATCTTCTGACCCATCATTACAAAGAGCGGGGGGTGCCCTTTGTGTACCGCCCGGCCCATCGGCTGGACCGGAACACCTCGGGGTTGATGGTCATCGCCCGCCATGCCCACGCCCAGGAATTGCTCAAGGGGCAGCTGCACACGGGGCAGTTCCAACGCACCTATCTGGCGGTGTGCGAGGGCGTGCCTGCTCAAGAGGAAGGGGTCATTCATCAGCCCATTGGTCGCTCCGACGGCTCGGTGCTGCGCCGGGAGGTGCGCTGCGACGGGGCAGATGCCGTGACCCGGTACAAGGTGATGGCAGCCAAAAAGGGACGCGCGCTGGTGCGTCTGGAACTGGAGACCGGGCGCACCCATCAGATTCGGGTGCACATGGCATGGCTGGGTCATCCGCTGGTGGGGGATTTCCTCTACGGCACCGAGCGGCCCGAACTCATCGGCCGCACCGCCCTGCATTCGTGGCAATTGAGTTTAAAACAGCCGCTGACCGGGGAAAGGCTGGAGCTGGAGGCTCCCATTCCCGGGGACATGCTTACTCTTCTGTAAATCCCGCCATCGGTGCCCACTTGCCCGAGCGCCAGCGCAGGGCGCAGAAAATGCCGCGGCAGGTCAGCTCGATGGCCATGGCGATCCATACGCCGGGCAGACCGGCGTCGAAGCGGAACACCAGAATGAGGGCCAGACTCATGCGGACCACCCACATACAAAGCAGACTGATGAGCATGGGGTGGCGGGCATCGTTGGCACCTCGCAGGGCGCCGGCCATGACGATGGACAGGGCGAAGAAGGGCTCGCAGAAGGAGACGATGCGCAGTACCTGCGCCGTCAGTTCCACCACCTCCGCATCGGGGGAGAACAGGCAGGCCAGCGGTCGGGCGAACAGGAAGAGCGCCGCGCCCGTGGCTACGCAGAACAGAAAACCGAACAGACCCGAGAGGATGCCGTATGCCTTGGCATCCTCTTTTGTTTTTGCGCCCACCGACTGACCCACCAGAGCGGTGGCGGCAAAGGAGATGCCGTAGGCCGGCAGGTAGCAAAGACCCTCTGCCGTGGTGGCAATGTGGTTGGCCGCCAGAGCCGCCGTGCCGATGTAGGCCACGATGCGGGTCATGGCGATCTGGCCCAGATTGACGCTGGCACGCTCGGCGATATAGGGACCGCCCAAATGCAGGGCGGCGCCGATGACGGCAAAGTCGGGGCGCAGACTGTCCCCCGAGCCGCGGCGGAACAGACCGAAACGGAAGATGACCACAAAGGTGACGGCTAGACCGGCCAGGTCAATGGCAATGGCCGATGCGATGGCGGCGCCCGCCACACCCCAGCCGGCACCCGGCATGGTAAAGGTGGCCCCGAACAGGGTCAGTTCCCGGGTGGGGTAAATCAGCAGAAAATTCAGAACGGTATTGATGACGCTGGCGCTGGTGTTGAGCAGCAGGGGGGTCCGGGTGTCACCGGTGCAGCGCAGCACGGCCGACATGACGAACAAAACGGCATTGCCCGGCATACTGAGCACGTAAAAGCGCAGATATTGGGTGGCAAGGGGCAGCACATCGGGTTCGGCGCCCAGCCATCTGGGGATGGCGCCGCCCAGCAGTACCAGCAGGGCAAGCAGACCGAAGCCGGCCACCAGAATGGCCAGAATGGCCTGCAAAACGGTGCGGCGTGTTTTTTCCTTGTCTCCGGCGCCCACGGCGTTGGCCACCTGCACCGAATAGCCCACACCGATGCCGGACAGAAAACTGTTGACCAGCCAAAGCGGTGGGCCGTTGATGGACACGGCGGCGGTGGCCACCTTGCCCAGCGCACCCACCA
This sequence comes from Oscillospiraceae bacterium, assembly GCA_045595705.1. Taxonomy (GTDB): domain Bacteria; phylum Bacillota; class Clostridia; order Oscillospirales; family Oscillospiraceae; genus JAJPXI01. The sequence goes on along the minus strand of JAZOBA010000016.1, from coordinate 2,497 downwards.
TGACGGTATCGATGTAGTTGACCATGGTGCCCAGCAATTGCTCCAGAATGGCCGGCCAGGACAGTTTCCAAAGCACCGAGATGCGGTGGCGCTCCAGATATTTCAGAAGCATGGGATGCCTCTCTTTCTCGGGTCATACACCCGTCAGGTCAAAGGGGGGGATGTATTCGGCGGTGGCAGACTCGTCTTCCTGCGTAAAGCCCTCCAGGCCGAGATTGAACATGTACTCCCGGGCATTGCGTGCCTCGGAAGGGCGCAGTCGGCGGGACAGTTGGGGGTCATCCAATGCCCTGCCGTAAGGGGTGTACTGGCTCATCAGGGAGAACAGCACCTCGCCGGGGGCAAAGTGTTCGCCCACCCAGTCCATGACCGCCTTGGCCTCATTCAGACGGCCGGGGAGCACCAGATGGCGGATGATAACGCCCTTTTTCAGCAGGCCGTCCCCGTCAAAGACACAGGGACCCGTCTGGCGGACCATTTCCAGTATGGCGGCGGTGGCCACCTCGGGGTAATCGGCGGCGGCCGACCAGCGCCGGGCGCTGTCGCGCTCGAGATATTTCAAATCGGGCAGGTAAATGTCCACCTTGCCCTCCAGAGTGCGCAGGGTGTCTACCTTGTCGTAGCCGCCCGTGTTGTACACCACAGGGACATCCAAAGGGGTGTCCAGCAGGTCGGACAGCACATGGGCGTAGTGGGTGGGGTTGACAAAGTTGATGTTGTGAGCCCCCTGCGCGATCAGACTGTGGCAGATTTCACGCAGACGGTCCACCGTGACCGCCTTGCCAAAGTTTTGGTGGCTGATCGGCTCGTTCTGACAGAAGATGCACTTGAGAGAACAGCCGGAAAAGAACACAGTACCCGAACCCCGTGTGCCCGAAATGGGGGGTTCCTCCCACCGGTGCAAAGCGGCCCGGGCCACGACGGGAAGGGCGGGCATCTGACAGATACCCGCCCCGTGAAGTTCTGTTCGGTTGGCACCGCATGCGCGGGGACAGAGCGTACAGATCATATGGGACTTCCTTCAGCGCGGGCCAAGATTGCCCTCGCGCCAGTGCTTGCGGCACAGGCCGATGTACTTGTCGTTGGCGCCCAGCACCACCTGCTCGCCTTCCTTGAGCACCACGCCGTTTTCGTCAAAGCGGGCGTTGTAGGTGGCCTTTTTGCCGCACCAGCAGATGGTTTTGACCTCTTCGATGATGTCGGCCCAGGCCAGCAGGGCCTCGGAGCCGGGGAACAGGTCGCCCCGGAAGTCGGCACGCAGGCCGTAGCAGATGACCGGCACGTTGAGCAGGTCCACCACGTCGGTCAGAAATTCCACTTCCTCCCGGCTCAGGAACTGGGCCTCGTCCACGATGATGCACTGGTAGCCCTTGATTTCCTCTTGGGGCAGTTTCATAAAGTCGCTGAACCAGGTGCAGGGGTAGTTCAGGCCGATGCGGGAGTTGATGATGGCGGCGCCCTCCCGGGTGTCGATGTTGGGCTTGACCATCAGGGCCTTCTGACCGCGCTCTTCATAGTTGTAACGCACCATCAGGGCGTTGGCCGACTTGGAGGAGCCCATCACTCCGTAACGAAAATACAGCTTTGCCATAACTATGCTCCATTCTTTCTTATCGGTAGGATAAACCCTGCTCCAGCAGGGGACGACAGCAGTCGAATGCGTTGGGGATGGCGTAGATGCTGTCCAGTTCTTTGCGGCTGGCCCAAACCCAGCCCTCGGGCAGGGTATCGGCCTTGGCGTGCAGGGTGTGGACCGTCATGTGCCACTCCACGTGGGAGAAGATATGCTTTCCGACCCCGGCCCGGCGCAGGTCGCCCTCCAGCGGACATGGGGCGGGGGAAAGCTCGTTGGGGAACTCCCACAGTCCGGCCAGCAGACCGTGCTCTGCCCGGCGGCGGATGGCCACCTTGTTGTCGAAAAAGCAGAGAAACACGTCCCGCTGTTCCAGGCGGCGCTCCTTGGCCGCCTTTTTGACGGGCAGTCGGTCGGTGCGCTCGGTGCGGTGTGCTTCGCAGAAGGACGCGGCCGGGCAGTGCTCACATAGGGGCGCTCCGTTGGGCAGGCAGACTGTGGCGCCCAGTTCCATCAGAGCCTGATTGAAGTCACCGGGAGTTTTCACGGGGATGATTTGGCTCAGTTCGTCAGCCACCTTGCGCTTCATGGCGAGGGTAGTGATGTCGGTGCTGTCCCCGGTGATGCGGGCCACCACACGCAGTACGTTGCCGCCCACCGCCGGGACGGGGATGCCAAAGGCGATGGAGGAGATGGCGCCGGCGGTATAGTCTCCGATGCCGGGCAGGGCGCGGATGGCACGGTAGTCGGCGGGAAAGACCCCGGCGTATTCCTCCGTGATGATTTTTGCGGCTTTCTGCAGACTGCGGGCGCGGTTGTAGTAGCCCAGCCCCTGCCACAGCTTCATCAGCCGGTCTTCGGGCAGTTGGGCCAAATCGGCCACTGTGGGGCAGGTGTTCAGAAAACGCTCATAATACCCCAGCA
>JAZOBA010000015.1:0-9347 GCA_045595705.1 Oscillospiraceae bacterium | reverse complement strand
CAGCGCTACGTAATCTTTTTGCTTACATAAACTCGACCAGGCGTCCAACGGACGTCAGCTTTGCTATGCCCTTTTCTAAGCCGTCTACAATTTGGAGCCAGTCTTCAGTTTTCCTCTTGACATTTAATAGTTAGTCTTTCTGCAGGCAGTAGGGAATAAGGAATAGTGAACAGTGAATAGGTATGGTGCCCCTATGGGGCAAATCGAATCAATTCCCGCAGGGAATACCATACTTATTCACTATTCACTCTTACTTCGTGCTTGAAGCGGCACAAGGTGCCGCGGTATTAAAGTACCGTGGCCTTGGGGACCCGGTGGAAAACCCACAGGAAAATTCCGTAGACCAGAGGCAGGAAAACCAAGGACCAGAAGATTTCGCTCAAGGCGGTCAGAAGCAGAACGCTTAGGGGGGCGGTATCACGCAGGAGCAGGAACATCACCCGAACCAGATTGATGACAATCAGCGAGCTGCCGGAGCAAATCAGGCACCCTGTCAGATTCTGGTGCACGCCGTAGCGGGCAGCTATGCCGGAGCAGGCGCCCAGAAGGGACAGGGCGAAGGTCATGGTCCCCGGAATACCGGGGATCAGGGCATCGACCAGAATGCCCACGAACAGGCCAAAGCCGGCACCGCCTGCGGGTCCTTCCAGAACGGCCACCGTCATGGCGGCAACCGGGAGCAGAGCGGGGACAGTTCCAAACAAGGGGATGCGGGGAAAAAGAAACAGGTTCAAAGTCAGAACAGGAATCAAAGCCAGCGCGTACACCAGCCACTTGATCAGAAAATCACGCCGTGTCATGGCAGCCCCCTTACTCGACGATGTCGAACTGCGTGATAATAAATACCTGATGCAGTTCGTCCAAATCGGCAGCGGGAGACAGAACGGCATAGCGGCCCATGCCGGAGGGCTCGGTGCGCAGTTCGTCAATGGTGGCCACTTTCAGACCGGAGGGGTACACACCGCCCATGCCCGAGGTCAGAACCTCGTCGCCGGACAGGAGCAGAGTGGTTTCGGGCAGATAGGACAGTTTCAGCTTGCCCTGTCCCATCAGAGTGAAGTCACCCTCCAGAATGGCGGCGCTGTTGGTGCGTGCCACCAGAGCGCCCATTTCCAGTTCGGGGTCAATGACAGTGATGACGGTGCACCAGTTCAGGGAAACTTCCTCCACGACGCCCACCAGATTGCCGTAGCGATCCACCACGCAGTTGCCGGCAGAAATGCCGTGGTGACTGCCCTTGTTCAGGGTGACGGTGGACGACCAGTTGGTGGCGCCCCGGGCGGTAACATGAGCCAGTTCCCAGACAAAGTCCTTTCGCTTTTGGTCCAGCTCAAGGATGTCACGCAGGACCTCGTTTTCCTCCATGGCATCAGCACTGTCGCGGTTCAGGGCTTCCAGCTCGGCAATGCGCTGTTTCAGCAACTCATTTTCTTCCACCAACGCATCGTAACGGAAGGCGTAGTCGTACCGATTTTCCACCCAGTTGGCAAAGGAACTGACCGCGCCGCGCAGGGGGGTGGTGATCACACCCAACACGCCTGAAACCGGGTTGGCAGAGCCACCCATCAGGGAAGAGACAACGAAAGTAACCACCGCGAGAACCGCGGCGGCTACAACGATCCATATTCCCTTGGGACGAGACGGTCTGTTCAAAATGAATACCTCGTTGAATTAGTTTCGGGCGGCCAGCTTCAGGCAGTCCACACCGAACTGCTTGAGCATCTGAGAAAGCAGGGCGACAGGAAGACCCATGACATTGTAATAGTCACCTACGATGCCCTCCACCAGAAGGCAACCGTAGCCCTGAATGCCGTAGGAACCGGCTTTGTCCATACATTCGCCGGTGGCAATGTATTGTTCCACTTCTTCGGTCTCCAGCGTGCGGAAATCCACCGAAGTGACCTCGTGCCGGGTCAGAACCCGGTCACCCATGCGGACGGTGACGCCGGTGAAAACGTGGTGGCGTACGCCGGACAGGGCGGACAGCATCCGGAATGCGTCCTCCTCATCGGACGGCTTGCCCAGCACCACGCCGTCCATGGCTACCACAGTGTCGGCGGCGATGATCAGAGCGTCGGGGGATACTTCGGCGGCCACGGCATCCGCCTTGCGGCGGGAAAGGATCTCCACCTGCTCGGCAGGGGGAAGGGATTCGTCCACAGATTCGTCGGCATCCGAGGTGATGATTTCAAAGTCCTCGATGCCCATGCGCTCCAGCAGTTCCCGTCTGCGGGGGGAGCCGGAGGCCAGAATGATGTTCATATCAGTTTCTCCTTTGTGAGGACGGCTCAGTCGTCCATCTCGGCCAGCTGGGGACCCTGTTCCAAGGTGCCGGTCACGTGGACGGGGTGTGCCATAAACAGGTCATCGTCGCTGAACCAGAACTCGAAAGCACCGTCCGGACCGGCCAGAATGGAGTCGATCTGGAACTGCTGGGCCAGCATTTCGGCGGTGTACAGTTCAGCGTCTTCATCCTCGCTCCGGACCAGTTCATTGACCTGTGCCAGCAACTGCTCGGCGGCGAAGGTGCGCACACGCAGATCCCAGTCTGCCTGAGCGTCGGTCAGGGCTTTGGCGGTCTCCTGGGCGTCGGTCAGGGTCTCTTCGCTCTGGTCGAGGTTGAGGGAAATTTCTTCGCCCATCCATTCCACGCTGGCATCGTACCATCCCAGAGCGCGGTTCAGGGTGAAGGTACCCAGCCCTTCCACCTCCAGTGTGACCGGCTTCTTCTGCTCTTCCAGCAGAGCCTTCAGTTGAGGGTCAAAGGCCGGTTTGGGCAGGTCGGTCATCAGGAAACGGCCGGCGTCCTCTTCGCAGGGGCGGACGGTGGCGGTAATGATAAAGTTGCGGGGGATTCGGGCGCGCAGATAATCCAGCAGGGTCTCATCCACCATGGCCTCAAAGCGGGCGGGGGACTGATGCAGTTCCTGCTCGTATTCGTCCATCCATGCGGTCAGACCGATGGTGACCTTCCACAGCTCGGTGCCCTCCACCTTTTCGGCGGCCACGCCGCCGGGGTCGGTGATACCCAGAACGTCGGTTTCCTTGCCGGGGAACCGGGACAGGAAGGCATGGCGTGCAGTCTGAGCGGCGTCCTCCTCATGGGTGGATGCGGATTCCGGTTCTGCAACGGGGGTGGTGGCGCTTTGAGGCACCTCTTTTTTCTTTTTAAACAGACCGAACATCGTTCTATGCTCCTCTCGGTAAGGTGATGGGGTTATTTTCCGGTGGAACCAAAACCGCCGGCTCCGCGGTCGGTCTCGTCCAGCTCATCCACGCAGTGGATGTTGGCCTGCACCACCGGGAAAACGGCCAGTTGGGCCACACGGTCGCCGGGCTGAACAGTATAAGGGACATCCGAGTGATTGGTCAGAGCGACCTTGATCTCACCGCGGTAGTCGCTGTCAATGACACCCACGCCGTTGGACAGGCCGATGCCGTACTTGGCACCCAAACTGGAGCGGGCAAACACCAGCGCCACATACCCGGCGCTGGGCAGGGCAATGGCGATGCCGGTAGGGAGAAGGGTGCGCTGTCCGGGCTGCAGAACCACCGGTTCATCGATGCAGGCGGTCAGGTCCATGGCGGCCGAGCCGGCCGTGGCATATTTGGGTGCCGTAGCCTTGGGGGAAAGGAGTTTGATGTTCAGATCCATAAACAGAAAAACCTCCGTTTGTTTCGGTGCAATCCTTTTGACGGAAAAGGCTTTGCCTTTTGCGGCAGGGAGCTTACTCCACTTCTCGATAGTATAGTCCGCGGGTGTACTCGGGGGGCGACCACTGGCTGCGTCCCAGATAACGCTCGGCCACTTGCAGGCATTCCGGGGCGTTTTCGGTGGTGAACTGCAGACGGGCACCCCAAAGACCCAGACGGCGGTAATCGGCCTGTTTGTCGGCCAGGAAGAGTTTTCTGGAATTGAGGATCTCATTGCGGCAGCCGGGGGCTTTGACCACCGGGAAGCGGGCGCCGGTGCGGTCGGTCAGCGCGTTGTTGTTTTCGCAGCCGCAGTGACCGTAACGGCCGGAAATGATGCAGTTTTCGGTGATCATCAGGGGCAGACGGCCGTAGACGATCAGCTCCAGATCGATGGGTTTGGACAGATCGCGTACCTGAGCCAGTCGGTTTTCAAAGGATGCGGTAGCCGACAAAAAGCCCATGCGCTTGAGTTCCTTCAGGGTCTGGGAGTTGTATACACCCATGCCGAAATCGGCGCGCAGATTCATGCCGGCATCCCGGGCGGGGCGAATCAGACCCAATGTGCCCACCAGTGCATCGGTGACACCCATGGCACGTACGGTATCCAGATCGTTTTTCAGAAGGGATTTTTCGTTGTCCCACAGAATGCGGGGCAGGGTAACGGCCACAGGGATCCCTTTGGCTTGGGCGCGCTCCACCACCTCGGGGTGGGCGGCGGCTTCGGCCACGGGCAGGTAGATCATGGCGGGGTTCAGATTGACCATGTCCTGGGTCATCTGACGGGCATTGGAGAAGGAGAAAATCAGTCCGGGCTCCTTCCGGCTTCCCTCGTAGCGCACGCCGGGGTTGAATTCGGTCTTGCGGCGTTTGGGCGGGGTGCTGCGCTGGGCGGTCAGTTCCTCCAGCACCTGCCGGCGCATGGCATTCAGAGCGGACAGGGGGAGGGAAAGGCCGCTCTTTACATGGGCCTTGACTTCGGTGCACAGGAAGGGGGTGCCGCCGGTTTTGGACAGCTGGGCGCACACTTCCTCCTGAGTCAGCGCCTTGGTGCGGGCACTCTCGGGGATGGGACCTTCGGCAGTGACCACACGGCCTTGGTCATCCTTGACACCTACCTTGGCGGTCTCGCCGGGCAGGATCATGGCGTAAAAGGTCACGGGGACCCGGGGGTTTTCCTTATTGTAAAAGGCCTTTGCCTGGGCAAACAGTTCCTTGGGCTCGGCTTCCTTTTCCCGGACACCGAACATCTCGTTTCCGGTCCGGTTGCGGTAATATCCGTCGGTAAAGCCTTGACGGGAAAAGGCCTGCTGCAGCTGATTCAGTTCCTCGCGGGTGGGTTCCCGGCCTTCGCGGATCAGTCTGGAGTAAATGCCGGTGACCACGGAAACATATTCGGGACGCTTCATGCGGCCTTCGATTTTGACGCAGGCAACGCCCATGCTCTGCAGTTCCTGCAGATGTTGGGCCAGAGACATGTCCTTCAGGGACAGGGGGGTGCCGTCCGCCGCATCGCCCCAGCCATAATTCAGACGGCAGGGCTGGGCGCACAGTCCCCGGTTTCCGCTGCGTCCGCCGATGACGGAGGACAGAAAACACTGCCCGGAATAGCACATACAAAGGGCGCCGTGGACAAAGGTCTCGATTTCCACGGGGGAATGGGCGCAGATGTACTCGATGGCCTGCTTGGACAGTTCACGGGACAGCACCACGCGCTTCAGGCCCATGTCGGCCGCCATCTTGACGCCGTCCAGCGAGTGGAGGGACATCTGGGTGGAGGCGTGCAGGGGCAGGTCGGGCACCGTCTGACGCAGCATGCGGGCCACGCCCAGATCCTGTACCAGAACGGCGTCGGCGCCCAGATCGGAGGCTTCGGCGGCCACCTTGGCGGCCAGAGGAAGTTCCCGGTCGGTCAGCAGGGTGTTCATGGTCAGATAGACTTTAACACCCCGCAAATGGCAATAGGAAATCGCCGCCGCAGCTTCTTCCCGGGAGAAGTTTTTCGCATTGCGGCGGGCGTTGAAATTTCCGTATCCCATGTAAATGGCGTCGGCCCCCGACTGTACCGCGGCGGTGACAGCCTCCGGCGAACCGGCAGGGGCGAGCAATTCCAGCTTGTTGGCCATATCAGCGGCGGTTCTGCAGCTTGAAGATCTCGCGCTTGGCTTCGGACAGTTCCTGCTTGATCTTGGCGCCGTCCTCCAGATAATCCTTCAGCTGGCGGCGCAGATTCTCGGTGGACTCCAGTTCCTTGAAGTACTCCTCGGCAATGTTCATGGCAGCCAGAATGGCGCTGTCAGCCAGAGACAGGTTGCTGCCGTCCATGACCTCGCGGATGCGAGCGTCCACATGGGCAGCAATTTTTTCGGCAGCAGCTGCATCCTGATCGGCAATCAGGGTGTAAGTCTGGCCGGCGATGGTAACGGTCACTCTGTTTTTCATAGGTAAGACCCTCCCGCAAAAATATTTATATATAGATAATCAAATTATACCACACATATTGGAGAATGAAAAACGAAAATATATGAATTTTCTCACTTTTCGACGAAAAATTTTAACAGAAAGAAAAACAGGGTGTGCGAAACGGGATTTTCTATTTACGGCGGCGGATTTTTCGTGTAGAATGATAAGACAAAATGAGAAGGAGGTGTCGAAATGGCGGATCTGATTTTAGGTCAGGTGATATCCCTGTCTGCTGATGCGGCGGACAAGCTGATTGCCCGCGGGGAAGGAGATGCGGCGTTGCTGTGCCTTGCTCTGCTGCGCCACGGCACCCCCGATGCTGCCCGCAAGGCCCTGCGCTGGACGGGTGAGCGTGTCGACCGGGCCTGGTCGGTTCTGGCCGGATTGGGTCTGGTGGCGGCGGAAACGGCGCCCGAGGCCAAGCCGCAGCCCTTGGAGCCCGAGGGACCGCCCGACTATCTGCGTGCCGACATTCTGGCGGCCATGGAAGAAGGTTCCTTCCGGGGTCTGTATCACGCGGTGGAGCGGCGTCTGGGCAAAAAGCTGTCCGATTCCGACTTGAAGATGCTGTACGAGATCTACGATTTTCTGGCTCTGCCCGCCGAGGTCATCCTTCTGCTGATCACATGGTGCACCGAGCAGATGCAGGAAAAATACGGTCCCGGCAAGATGCCCAAGATGCCCATGATCAAAAAGACCGCCTATGTGTGGCAGCGCCAGGGTGTGGACACTGCCGAGGCAGCCGAGGAATATCTGAAAAAGCAGACCGGTCTGCGCAAGCGGGAGCGGGAGATTCTGCCGATGCTGGATATTGTGGGACGCATGCCCGTGGACAAAGAGCGGGAGTACATCAACAGTTGGGTGGAATGGGGTTTCCCCAACGAGGTCATCCGACTGGCCTACGAGAAAACCGTCATGGGAACCAAGACCAAAAGTATGGACTGGCGCTATATGAACGGGATTCTGAACAGCTGGCACAAAAAGGGTTTGCATTCCGTGAAAGAAATCGAGGCCGGCGATTCCGACCCCAACCGCAAAAAGACTTCCGCCGGCGCCCCACAGACCCGGCAGGACAGAGAAGAGGCTTTTGATGACCGCCTGCGCCGTGACGTGGAGTGGCTGAAGAAATTTACCGAAGAAACCAAGATGGGAGGCGAAGGATAAATGTCCTACGATGCCGCCGTATTGCGCCGGGCCACCGCCCGACTGGAAGAGGAAGTACGCCGCCGTCAGCGGGCGCTGGAGCAGCGCCGCGCCGAGGTGGAAGAGCGTGTACCCCGTGTGGCAGAGATCGACCGCCGCCTGCGCCGCACTATGCTGGATGTGGCCCGGGTCACCTTTGAGGGCGGGGACCCCACCGACAAAATCAACGCCCTGCGGGACGAAAATCTGGCCCTGCAGTCCGAGCGGGAGCATCTTCTGACCGCCGCCGGCTATCCCGCCGATGTACTGGAGGACAAGCCGGTCTGTCCCAAATGTCAGGACAAGGGCTGGGTGGGCGCCCGCATGTGCGACTGCCTGAAGGTCCTTTGCGCGCAGGAGCAGATCAAAGAGCTGTCCAAGCTGCTCAATCTGGGTGAGCAGTCCTTTGAGACCTTCAATCTGGAGTACTATTCCACTGAAATCGACCCCAAATGGGGTGCCTCGCCCCGGGAGAACATGATGCGTGTGTTGGACATCTGCCGCAACTATGCACTGCGTTTCGGCAAGTATTACTTCGACAACCTGTATCTGTACGGCAAGCCCGGACTGGGTAAGACCTTCCTGTCGGCCTGCATCGCCCGGGTGGTGTCGGAAAACGGATTTTCGGTGGTGTATGATACCGCCGGGAATATCTTCTCCGCCTTTGAGGCTCAGAAGTTCTCCCGGGATGACGGGGATACCCGTGAGGCACGGGAGGAGACCAACCGTTACCTGAAGTGTGACCTGCTGATTCTGGACGATCTGGGCTGCGAGCTGATCACCAGCTTTACCCAGTCCACCCTGTATACTCTGATCAACTCCCGTCTTGTGGAGGGTAAGCGTACCATAATCTCATCAAACCTGTCTCCCGATGAGCTGCACCGCCGCTATTTGCCCCAGATCGCATCCCGTCTGGCGGGTGAATACCGTGCCCTGTCCTTCTTCGGTGAGGACATCCGCCTGAAATCCATGCGGTAACTTAAAAAACAAAAAGCGAACCGAAAATTTCGGTTCGCTTTTTTGTTTGCATCAAATTACATCTGGTTGACGGTACCCACGAACAAAGGGGCGCCGTTGACCTTGACGAAGAACAGGAAGGGACGGTCGAGGATCAGTTCGGCGCGGCCGTTTGGGGGTGCGGCGCCGGCGTAGAGGATCTCGGTGTAGGCCGCGGCGGTGACACCCTTTTCGTCAATGGACAGGGTGGCCTCCTGCTTGACCGAGGACAGACCCAGCGCGGCCTCGGACAGGTTGGAGAAGTCGGCCTGCGCATCGTCAAAGGCGATGCCGGCGCCCATGCCTTCCAGCACAGGTTTCAAATCCAGTTTGTCGGATACTTCGAACTTGGGGATCTGGAACACCACTTCGCCCCAGCCGCCCTCGCCGTTCTGGGCGAAGATGGCGGCCATGGTTTCCGGGTCGGCCAGCAATTCGCCGGGGGTCACACCCTCGTCGGGCAGGACGAAGTACATGGTGCCGCCGTTTTTCAGACTCAGAGCGGAGGAGAGCCAGCCATCGCCCACCTGCCAGCCGTGGCTGAAGTAGGTGCTGTTCATATACTCGGCCTGACCGAGCGTGCCGTCGGCATTGCGGAAATCGCCGTTGGTGTTGTTTTCCTTGCGGAACTCGTCGGTCCACTGGTCGGAGTAGTAAATGGCAGAAAACAGGGCCATCAGGGTCTGGGGGTCGGTTTCCAGGGCCTGACCGCCCAGCAGTCCGCCGGTGGCCTCATCCAGCCAGTCGCCCATGGCCTTGCCGGTGGCGGGGTCGGAGAAGTCGCAGTGGTAAGAGTGGGCATAAAACTCCTCGGCGGCCAGATCCAGAAAGTCCTGTTTCACGGGGGAACTCTCGTTGACCCAAAGGGAGGAGGACAGTTTCAGACGGCCGATTTTATTGTCCTTGTACAGGTTGTTGTAGACCGCCTTGGCGCTTTGGGAGGCCGTGTCGGGCAGACCCAGCGCATCCATCAGGGCGGCGCGGGTGTCCCCCTTGGCGCTTTCGGCGCAGAG
>JAZOBA010000014.1:0-2906 GCA_045595705.1 Oscillospiraceae bacterium | reverse complement strand
TGTGGGTGATATGTCGTTATGTCTTACTTCAAGATCTTGAACTTGCCGATCACGGGAAGTTCTTTTGCTCTGCCGTTTACGGCGTTCATAATGCCGATGACCAGCATCACAAGGAACACAAGGTTCACAAGACCGAGAAGGGTTCCGAAAAGGGAGCCAAGCGTCCAGCTGATGTTGTACAGAATGGTGCTGACGACGCCGGTCACGATCCACCATGCAATCTCAGTGATTGCCAGTACCAAGCCCTGGTTAGCGTGGAATCTTGCGAACTTGGATTTCGGTGCTGCAAAGATGGGGATCAGCACGAGCCAGGAGAGGTATGCCAGAATACCCATTACCTTGTTCTGTTCAATATCCGCTTTGTCAAAATCAGCGGTAGTATCAGCCGTGTTATTCAGAGCTGCGATCTTTGCCGAGAAGTCGTTCTGATCGCCTGCAGGCTGTGCCTGCTGTGTCTGCTCGGCGGCAGGAGCTTCGGTAGCCGCTCCGCAACCGGGACAGAATTTTACGCCTTCGTCAATTTTAGTTCCGCATTTTCCGCAGAATGCCATAATCATTTCCTCACTTTCAATTATTCGATGGGCAGACCTTCAAGCCCGCCGTTTTGGAACTGTTCGGCAAGACCTTCCAGGTCGCCGAGATTACTGAATATGTCGCCCCAATTACTGAACTCGCCGCCGGTGGATTCCTTGATAAAGTCCATCAGCGTATTGGTCAGCACGGACAGGAGCGCCACGAGAATACCGATGAGCACGATGGCAATGACCATCCAGATGAGCTGCGCCCTTGCAAAGTGCTTGATATTCTTGTTCTTCGGGGCAAACGCCATAATGAGACAGGCGATCTGCCCGATGATGGGGATGGCGAACAGCAGCATCAGCCCGAAGTATGCGCCGGTGCCGACCACCTTGCTTGCGGGATCGGGAGCAGGCTGTGTGTAGGTCTGCTGTGTCGGATAGCTTTGTGCCGGAGGCGTATGTACCACGGGGTTTCCACCTTCGTTTCCTTTGCCTCGGTCACGGTTTCGGTCGTTGCGGTTGCGGGATCGGCGGGGGCTTTGGTGCCGCATTCGGTGCAGAACGCCACGCCTGCCGCTATCTCCTTACCGCATTCGGTACAGAATTTTGCCATTTCGTCACCTCAATTCTTTCTGTGGGTAAAATCAATTATTTCTCCGTCAAGGTGTACTCGCTCTCGTCGAACATACTCTTAACGGTGGAAAGGGATGCGCCGTCGTAGGAGTCATCATACTCATACACGGTAGTTCCGTCGAGCTTCATTTCGTTGAGCGTTCCCATAGTTTCTTTCTTATGGGTCATAAATTTCTCGGCATCCTCTGCGGAATCAAACTTATAAACGTAATAAGCAGACTTCAAATACGTTTCGCCAAACTCAAAAACCTTGTAGCTTACCGTCCAGTTTGTATTGGGCTTGGGGTTGGGATTGGTGGTTTCCTTAAAGGTCATAACGTACTTGACGTCGTCCTTATTTTCTTCGCCGCCGTTGTTGTTTTCTCCGCTTTGGGAAACGCCGGGGTTATCCTTGTCGGGATCGGTTGTGTTGTTATCTCCGCAAGCGGCCAGGGAGAGCAGCATCAATGCTGCCAGTATGATCGCTAACAGTTTTTTCATGGTGTTGACCTCCAATTATATATTTTTATTCTTCTACTTTCATAATGCTGACGCTGGTAACGCCGAACAGGTCCAATACCTGTACATTCACGCCGTTTACGGTACGGTCAAGCGTACCCTGCTTCTGATACTTCTCCACACAATCGTCACCGAAGCCTGCTTCCTGCAGCTGCTGCACATAGGCAAGTCCCTGATCCATACTCCACTTCAGTTCGATGGCAAAGAGTGTTCCAATCTCTCCACTTGTAAGGACCTTGCCGCCGGAATCGGGAGTCGGTACCAGTTTGGTATACTCGTTATCCGGCCAGCCTATCGGGGTTCCGGTAGTGGGTATCTCTACCTCGTTTGAGCCAGCATCTTCACTCTGCCCGCTGCTGGAGGGGGTGCTTTCTGTGGCCTGTTTTTCTTCGCCGCCCTGATCCTCGGTCTGGGATGCGCCCGGGTTATCCTTGTTGGGATCTTCGGTAGTGCCCAAGTCGCAAGCCGCAAGTGAAAAAACCATCATTGCTGCAAGCAGTAGGGCTAACATTTTTTTCATTGTGTTGTCCTCCTCGTTATTTCAGTTGTGTCCCACAGTTGGGACAGCATTTGTCTTTCTTTTCGCATTTGGTTTTGCAGTTGGGGCATTTCTTCTTTTTTGTTGCGATCACGATAATGATCACGAACACAAGAATCACCACGATTGCAATAGCAATCCAAATGAAGATACACAGTCCAAGCGGTACGGGGCAGAATCCGCAGAGAGAGCATTTATCCTTTCCGTCCACAGGGGGCTTTTCTTCCGGTGCCTTGTTCGTTTCGCCGGGATTCTCCAAGTCGGATCGTAGCCAGGTCGATCTGTGAGCCAAGGAGTTGGCACAATAATTTGTCTTCCTAAGACCGCTTGGCCTCCGACTTTGAAGATACACAGTCCAAGCGGTACGGGGCAGAATCCGCAGAGGGAGCATTTGTCTTTTTCATCCACAGGGGGCTTTTCTTCCGGTGCCTTGTTCGTTTCGCCGGGGTTCTCCTGTGTACCGCCGCCGTTTAACTCAAGCACGTTCGACCATTCGGAGGGGCCGTGGGTGCCGGTGAAGCGGATGCGGAGCTTGACGTTGGTATTTTCCTCAATGGGTACGTCATCATTGTAGGCACCTCGGCTGCCGTTCCAGAGGCACCAATCATCCCCGGAATCTGCGGTGCTGAACTCGATCCATTCACCGCCGTCGATGCTGACCTGTGTTTCAAGCCCGTCGAACTGACCTTCTTCTTTCATCAAGTAGTACACACCTGTCA
>JAZOBA010000013.1:0-4703 GCA_045595705.1 Oscillospiraceae bacterium | reverse complement strand
AACGCAGCAGCCTTGGGCGAACTTTGGCAAGGCGGCGGAAAAGGCTGCTCTAACATGGTTCTTGTTACCTTGGGCACCGGCGTCGGAGGCGGTGTCATCGTGGACGGTAAGCTGATCACCGGCATTCACGGCTCAGGCGGTGAAATTGGCCACATCACTCTGCACCCCGACGAAACCGAACCCTGCGGCTGCGGAAAATACGGCTGTCTGGAACAGTACGCATCTGCGACCGGTATCGTCCGTCAGGCAAAGAAACTGCTCACAGAATACGACACCCCCTCTTCTCTGCGCAGTTTTGATCCTCTGACCGCAAAAGATGTTCTGGACTGTGCCAAGGAAGGCGATGAGCTTGCCGTACGTGTAGCCGAAATTTTTGCTCAAACGCTTGGTCAGGCACTGGTCGCCGTTTCCTGCACCTGTGATCCCGAGGTTTTCGTTTTGGGCGGCGGCGTATCCAAGGCAGGAAGCTACATTGTTGACCTCGTCCAGAAACAATTCGTTCGCTTTGCATTCCCTGCTGCCGAGCCCACCCGTTTCGGCCTCGCCACACTTGGCAATGATGCCGGCATCTATGGTGCAGCAAAACTGGTTCTCGATGACTGAATCAATTCAAACGCCTGAGTTCAGACCGAACTCAGGCGTTTTATGCAAAAAACAACACCGCGAACGAAATCGTTCGCGGTGTTGTGGCGCAGAAGGGGGGATTCGAACCCCCGCACGGTGTTACCCGCCTACTCCCTTAGCAGGGGAGCCCCTTATAGCCACTTGGGTACTTCTGCATGGCTGTAAGATAACAGGAAAATATAAAATTGTGGCGGAGAGAGTGGGATTCGAACCCACGGCTCTTGCGAGTCACCGGTTTTCAAGACCGGCTCCTTAAACCACTCGGACATCTCTCCGTATACCCGAGCTTGCCCAAACGCAGGATTTATCTTAACACAATTATTCCCACTTGTCAATTGTTTCTTGCAAACCGGGCGCACCTTTTTGCGGTGCGCCCGGTTACAAATTATTCTGACAACAGGATGCGGTCGGTAACCAACTCTTTCCCCGCACCCGCCTTAAATCGCAGCAGCAAATCGTCCACAGTGAGCCCTCTGCGCTCCTCCCCTGCTACATCAAGCACGATGTTTCCATCGGCCATCATTAAGGTTCGGTTCCCCAAATCAAGGGCCTGTTTCATATTGTGCGTAACCATCATACAGGTGATTTTGTCATCCTCGACGATTCGTTTGGTCAATTCAATCACCTTATCTGCCGTCGCAGGATCAAGGGCTGCGGTATGCTCATCCAGAAGGAGCAATTTCGGCGGATTAAAGGTTGCCATCAGAAGGGTCAATGCCTGAC
Organism: Oscillospiraceae bacterium; assembly: GCA_045595705.1. Taxonomy (GTDB): domain Bacteria; phylum Bacillota; class Clostridia; order Oscillospirales; family Oscillospiraceae; genus JAJPXI01. Next base: position 3,356 of record JAZOBA010000013.1, on the reverse strand, counting down.
GCTGACCGCCGGACAGCAGGCCAACCGGATTCTTCATCCGGTCTTCCAGCCCCATCTCTAGAAGCGCGAGACGGTCCCGGAATTTCTCTCGATCTTTTCTCTTCAGATGCGAAAACCAACCGCCACTGCCGGCGGCAAGAGCCAGATTTTCCTCAATCGTCATCCCGGGGGCACTTCCACGCATGGGATCCTGGAACAGACGGCCAATAACCTTGGCACGCTTGTTTTCAGGAAGGAAGGTAATGTCCTTCCCATCCAGTTCAATCGTTCCTTCATCCGTATAGAAACTGCCGGCAATTGCATTGAACAGCGTGGATTTACCGGCACCGTTGGAGCCGATAATAGTCACAAAATCGCCCGGAGAAAGTTGCAGGGACAGGTCGGTAATGGCCTTCTTTTCATTGACCGTGCCGGGATTAAAGGTCTTGGAAATATGAGAGATCTTCAGCATAGCTTACCTCTCCCCCTTTCCAGCCAGACGGCGGTACTTCCGGTGCTCCATCTGGCGGTGGATCATGGGCCACTGCCGCTTCAGATAGGGGCCCGAAATCGCAATGACAACGATAACAGAAGATACCAACTTCAACATAAATGCCGGCATATCAAAACGCAGCGCAATGGTATAAACAAGGCGGAAAATGAACGATCCAAGCACAACACAGACGGCACGGGAAAGAATGCTGCCCTTGTCCCGGATCGTGCGGCCGATCAGCAGTGATGCCAGCGCAATGGTCACCATACCGGTTCCGATGTTAATTTCAGCCGACTTCTGAGACTGTGCCAGCAGGCAACCGGACAGGCCGGTAAATGCATTGGCTACACACAGACCCACGGTAGTGGTAAAGGCAGTATTGATAGAAGATGCGCGCACCATGTCAGGATTATTGCCTGTAGCGCGAATGGACAGGCCCAAACGTGTGTTTAAGAACAGGGTTAAGATCACAACCACGGCAGCAACTGCAATCAAAGCAACAATCAGCTTATACTGTCCAGCCAAAGGAGTCCCCTTTAAAAGGTCCTTCATCATGGTAAACACGGTATCGGCCTTGTTCATATTCAGCAGCGAGGAGCCACCCATAACCGCAATATTAATGGAATACAAACCGGTATTGACAATAATGCCGGAAAGAAGGCTGTCAACACCCAGTTTGGTCTGCAGTACGGATGTAATAAAACCGGAACAAACACCGGCCAGCATCGCTGCAGGAATGGACAAAAGCGGATGTCCGGACAAAGCCACTACCGCACCCACAGTTGCACCTAAAGTAAAACAGCCGTCGGTGGAAAGGTCGCAGACATTGAGCATGGAATAGCTCAGAAACAGCGCAAGAACAGTCAGCGAACAAATCAAGCCCAGTTCAAGCGCAGTCTGACCCAACGAAAAGATGGATGACAGATCCATATCAAATCCTCCTTACGGGGTTTGGAAACATGAAACTTTCCTCTGTTTCAGAGAAGATTGTTTTGTTTCGAAAACATCAACCTTCCAGATCGCCAAAGCTCTCAGCGGTAGTAATGGTCTGCACCTTGGTACAGAGAGGAGCAAATGCCTTTTCAATCACTGCAAAATCCAAGCCAAGCGCCTGACAAGTCTCCGTGTTGACTGTTGCAGTACCGTTATCAAAGGTCATAACAGCAGTAGATGCAGGATCATTGCCATCTAACAGAATGCCGACGACCATGTTAGCGGTTTCAACACCCAGATTGGCGTAATCCACACCATAGCCAAGGAATGCTCCGTTCAAAGCAAAGGAGTCAGCGCCGGTGTAGTGAGGAATACCCGCATCGATAAAGGTCTCGTAGATAGACAGTTCAGCAGTCATGATGGTGTTGTCGGTGGGAGTAAACACTGCATCCACTTCGTCAGCCACCAGAGCCTGCGCGGCAAGCATTACTTCGTCTGTCGTCGTGCCGGTACGCTCCACATACTCGATACCCTTGGCCTTCAGATATTCTTTGGCGGCAGCAATGGGAGCGGTGGAGGAATCCTGGCCCTGATCATACAGCAAACCGATCGTGTCAGCAGCACTGTCAGCAGCAAAGATAAGATTCATAACGGAGTTGGTGTCCAGATAGTCAGAAGTTCCGGTAATATTGGCACCCGGGGTATCCAGCGATTCCACCAAGCCTGCACCCACCGGATCAGAAACAGCCGCAAAAACGACAGGAATCTGATTATCTTCCGTGGCAGTCTGCATGGCTACGGCAACCGGAGTTGCAACACCAATCATCAGGTCCACATCGTCTGCAATGAAGTTAGCGATGATCTGGTTCATAACGGTAGCATCAGCATTGCAGTTATCACAAGAGATATCAAAGGTTATTCCCTTTTCCTTGCCAATTGCAGCCAGCTGATTTTCGATATTCTCCACAATCTGATTCAAGGATGCATCATCCACATAATTGCAGATGCCAACCTTATAGGTAACTCCGTCCGACTGCTGCTTATCGTTGCCGTCGGAGCAAGCCGCCAAGGACACGGTCATTGCCAAAACAGCACACAGGGACACAATCTTCTTCATAGTCTTTTTCATGGTAATTTACCTCCATTTGTTTGCCACACAGGCAGAAAATCGATTGAGTGGTTGATGGAGGAGCCGCTGCCAACGGCCTTACAAAAAACAAAAGCGCCTTTATCCCATCCATGGGACAAAAGCACTTGCTTCTGCGATACCACCCAAATTGACGTATATACGTCCGCTCGCTTCATGCGCCATCACGCATGCCCGATGGATAACGGGTGGGGTCCCGTCGGCATCTACTGGAAGTTTCCTCCGTTCAAGCCGCCCTCAGAAGTCCATTCACCGGGTTTCTCAGACTCCGCTTCCACCGTCCGGAGCTCGCTAAACCTTGAATTGACCGGTTACTACTCTTCATCACTGGTTTACACTGTTCGGTTGTTGTTTGCATTATATTCATGCCCCTGAATTTTGTCAACCCCATTTCACAACTTTTTTCCGCTAAAGCACTAAATTCTTTTAATCATGCAAATTTCTGCTTTAAAGCCACGTTCACACGGTTGTATTTTCATATGCTTATATGGTAAACTTTTCAACGGAGGTGAGGCAAATGGACAAGCTGGAACGCGACTTTTATGCGCGTGATACGCTGACCGTGGCACAGGACCTGCTCGGAAAGCACATTGTTCGCGTATGGAACAGCGAAAAGCTGATTTGCCGCATCACCGAGACCGAAGCATATATTGGCCGCTGTGACAAGGCCTGTCATGCATACGGGTATAAACGAACTCCCCGCACTGAAACGCTGTTTGCCCGCCCCGGAACTGCATATATTTATTTGATTTACGGCATGTACAACTGCCTGAATTTCGTTACCGAGCCACAAGACGAACCGGC
>JAZOBA010000012.1:0-6888 GCA_045595705.1 Oscillospiraceae bacterium | reverse complement strand
CTGGCTCTCACCCCGGGTGACCACGCCGGTGATGCGGTTGCGGGTGGTTTGGGGCTTGTTGGTGACGATGGCCACCTTGTCGCCCACCAGAGCGTTGGTCAGAGTGGACTTGCCCACGTTGGGCCGTCCGCAGATGGTAATGATTCCGCTTTTTTTGATTTCAGTCATAGATGATCCTCGTTTCTTTGAGCAATTATGTTATCGGGTGATACCCAATGTTTGCAAAATGGCTTCCTCGCGTGCGCGCATCTGAGCCTTCATGGGGCCTTCGTCCATGTGGTCGTAGCCCAGCAGGTGCAGCACCGAATGGACACACAGATAGGCCAGTTCCCGCTTGAGGGGGTGACCGAACTCGGTGGCCTGTTCGGCGCAACGCTCCAGCGAGATGACCATGTCGCCCAGCGGGACCAGACCGGTGTCCGGGTCGGCCCAGTCGGCGGCCGGCTTGTCCCCCGGCTGCAGGTCAAACATGGGGAAGGACAGCACGTCGGTGGGGCGGTCCACATCCCGCTGTTCCCGGTTGATGGCGTGAATGCCCTCGTCATCGGTCATCAGCAGATTGATCTCGCAGGGGACGGAAACCCCTTCGGCATTCAGCGCGGCGGTGATGACACGGCGCAGCAGCCGCTTGTGGCGCCATGCGCCGGGAAGGGCGGAGGAAAAACGAAGTTTGTGTTTCATCTTCAGCGCCGCCTTCCGTAATTCTGATTCTGCGCTTTGGACCTGTCGGCCGGTTTTTTGGATTCCTCGTACTTGTCGAAGGCTTTGACAATGTCTCGCACCAGCTTGTGGCGCACCACGTCCCGGTTGGACAGGCGCACCACGGCGATGTCCTCAATGCCGCTGAGCAGCTGGGCGCAGGTCTCCAGACCGGAGTCGCTCTGCCGGGGCAGGTCGATTTGGGTCACGTCGCCGGTCAGCACCAGACGGGACCCCTCGCCCAGACGGGTCAGCGCCATCTTCAGAGTGGACAGGGATGCGTTCTGGGACTCATCAATGATGATGAGAGAATTATTTAAGGTACGGCCGCGCATGTAGGCAAGGGGAGCGATTTCAATGGTGCGGTTTTCCATGTAGCGCTGCACGCGCTCCCGGCCGAGGATCTCGTCCAGTGCGTCGTACAGGGGGCGCAGATAGGGATCCACCTTGTTCTGCAGATCGCCGGGCAAAAAGCCGAGGCGCTCCTCGCCGGCTTCGATGGCGGGGCGGCTCATGACGATGCGCTCGATCTCCTTGCGGTGGAAGGCGGCCACAGCGGCGGCCACGGCCAGATAGGTCTTGCCGGTACCGGCGGGGCCGATGCAGATGGTGACGGTGTTGTCCTTCAGGGCTTCCACGTAGCTTTTCTGACCCAAAGTACGGCACTTGATGGGCTTGCCGTTTTGGGTGACCACAATAACGTCCTTCATGGCCCGCAGAGCGCCCTCCACGTCACCCGAACGCACCAGATCCATGATGCGCAGCACGGTGAACTCGTCGATGTGCTCTCCGGCGCTGTTCATTTTCTTCAGAGCCAGCAGGGTGTCGGCCGCCGTGTTGACGTCCTCTTCGAGTTCACCCTTGACCTCCACGGTGCCGTCCCGGCTGATGATGGAGACCTCCAAATTGTTTTGCAGGGCCTTCAGGTTGGCGTCAAAGGCGCCGAAAACACCCTGCTGCTGTACGATGTCCAGTTCCACTTGTCTGTTGTACAAGAGTCTTCCTCCCAATGTATCATTCGGTGACACCGGGCCGCCAGCGGCCGATCTCACCGTCAAATTCCACAGTTTTTCCGATTTGCTCGCTGCACTCGGCAACCAGCGTGACCTTGAGCATGCCGCCGCTTTGGGTGCAGGTAAAGGCGGTGTGGACCACCTGCCCATCGTGGTCGGTCACAAGGGCGTGCAGCCGCTGCTCCAGTTGGCTGCGCAGCAGTTGCTCGGCGGCCTCCGGGTCGATGGCTGCCGCCGTCAGATCGTATTCCCGCACCGTCTCCCGGGTCAGCGCCACGGGGACAGTCCCCACCTTGGGCAGGGACAGACTGCGCGTTTGTGCTATTTTATCATATCTGTTATAGGAAATTCCACCGTTTTTATAAAATTGAAGGCGATGAGAGAAAAAAGTCAGACTTCGGCGGACGGTTTCCTCCCCGGTGTAGGTCTTTACGCTGGCCTGAAGGGGGATGACGGCGGATAAGGTGCGCCATGTGCGGGCCTGTACTGCCCCTTCAGCCCGCACAGTCAAGGTGCCCATGTCGATGGTGCTGTATTGGGGTTCCTTCAGATCGATGACGCCGCTGATGATGATCTCACCCTGCGCCACTGTGTCTCCCACGTCGAATTGGGACTGTCCGTTGAGTACCCGCAGTTTGGTGATGATGCCGGCGCCGTCTGCCACGATGTGGGCGGGAACGGTCTCATCCACCACCTGTGGCTTGGGGATGCGCTCGGCCACCAGCACCTCGGCCCGGGTGCCGTGGAGGTTGACGGCGATCCACGCCAAATCATCCAGCGCCAGCCGCATCTGATTGCAAACCAGATTTTCGTCGATGGAGGGGCTGTACGCCCCCGGCCGCACCCCGTGTTGTTTCAGCTCCTCCAGAATGCGCTCGGTGGGCAAGCGCTCATTGCCCGACACCTCCACAGTCAGAACAAAGCGGGACAGCACAGCCACGGTGCACAGGGCCAGCGCCAGCCCCAGCAGAAGAGCGTACCGCCGCCGGAATCGGGACAGGAAGTGGGGCAGACCGGAGCGCTCCAGCACGGTGAAGTCGCACCCCACCCGCCGAGCCAGTGCTTCCACCTGTTTGGCGTTCTGCCGGGCGATGCGCAGGCGCAGGGTGTGCTGGTCGGGCAGTTCCAGCCCCCAGAAGGCCACGCCCCCCTGGGCGCACAGATTGAGAAACCGCTCGGGGAAGGCACCGACCACTTCGATCCGGAGACTGCCCCGCAGATAATTGATCCAGTTTTGCATGACGGTACTCCTTTATGGCATGGGTTACGTAAGTTCAATGGAACCGACCTGACCTGTGATGCATAACTCGGTGCCGTTCATGCCCCGCAGTTCCAGATCGCACCCCAGCACCCGGATGATCATCTTTCCTCCGCTGATGTGGATCTCCTCCCGACTGTAGGAGAGGATCCCCTTGTGGTATTCCACCCGAACTTCCCGATCCCCCAGCAGTTCAATGTGGGGCAGTCCGGCCACGTCAGCCGGCAGGTCCAGCGCCCGCACCGCCCGTTCCAGAATGTTTTCCTTTCGCTCCAAAGGCCCATCACCTCGGAAAAGGATATGCCGCCGCCCGGCCGCGTTTGCCTGTTATCGGTATTTTTGCCCTCTTTTTCCACCCTCATGCAGGACAGAAGAGGACGCATCTGCCGGAGGGAAAAATTTTTTAAAAAAATATTAACAATAATGATTATTGTTATTGACAAGAAGGAAATTCTGTGTTAGGATGTACTCACAACAGAGGAGCACACAACACAGAGCGGTGCTTCCTAACAAAGTACAAAATAAAATTAACATGAACTTTTCTGAAGAAAGGAAAATGCCAAATATGAAATTACAAGGCAAATCTGTTGTTGTAACCGGAGCTTCCTCCGGTATGGGCAAAGCAATCGTAGAACTTTTCGCCAAGGAAGGCGCAAACATCATCGCCGTGGCCCGCCGCATGGAGCGGCTGGAAGCTCTGGCAGAATCCTTGAAGGATGAGCCGGGCACCGTGATTCCCTTCCGCGGGGACGTCTCCAAAGAGGAAGACAACATTGCCGCCATCGACGAGGCGGTCAAGCGCTTCGGCAAGCTGGATATCCTGATCAACAACGCCGGCGTCATGGACGACATGAGCCCCATCGGCGATGTGACCGACGAGATGATCGAGCATGTGTTCAGCATCAACCTGTACGGCCCCATCTACGCCATGCGCAAAGCGATTCAGGTTTTCAAAGCGCAGGGCAACGGAGGCAACATCGTCAGCGTGGCTTCGCTGGGCGGCATGCGGACCGTGGCAGGCGCTATCTACGGCGCATCCAAGGCGGCGGTCATTTCCCTGACCAAGAACACCGCGTTCATGTACATGAACGACGGCATCCGGGTCAACGCCATCGCACCCGGCGGCATCATGTCGGAGATCGCAACCTCCATGGGTGTCCCCAACATGAACGGCTACGCCCGGGTCCAGAAGGTTCTGGCTTCGGCTCCCGCCCCCGGTCAGACCGAAGAGATCGCAAAGGCCGCCCTGTTCCTGGCCAGCGACGATTCCAGCTACATCAGCGGCGACGTCCTGATGGTGGACGGCGGCTGGGCAGCAGGTTAAGCACCAAATAAAAATCAAATAACTACAAACAATAAATTAAATTCTAACGATAAAGGAGAAAAAAATTATGAGTATGATCAATAAGGAAATCGCCAGCTTCAAGGTTCAGGCCTATCACAACAACGAGTTCAAGACGGTCACCAAGGATGACGTGCTGGGTAAGTGGAGCGTGTTCTTCTTCTATCCCGCCGACTTCACCTTCATCTGCCCCACCGAGCTGGAGGATCTGGCCAACAAGTACGAGCAGTTCAAGTCCCTGGGCGTAGAGATCTACTCGGTGTCCACCGACAGCCACTTTGTCCACAAGGCATGGCACGACGCATCCGAGCGCATCAAGAAGATCAACTACCCCATGCTGGCCGACCCCACCCACGCCATCTCCAGGGACTTTGAAGTTCTGATCGAGGACGCCGGCCAGGCCGAGCGCGGCACCTTCATCGTCAACCCCGAGGGCAAGATCGTAGGGTACGAAGTGTCCGCCGGCAACGTGGGCCGCAACGCCGACGAACTGCTGCGCAAGGTCCAGGCTTGCCAGTTCGTGTACGAGCACGGCGACGAGGTCTGCCCCGCCAAGTGGCAGCCCGGTGCTGAGACCCTGAAACCCAGCCTGGACCTGGTTGGTATGCTGTAATGAACGCCCCCGTGAATTTCAGCGCCGATAAGCTGTATGATGTCATCGTGGTTGGTGGTGGGCCCGCAGGGCTCACCGCCGCCCTGTATCTGGCACGTGCACGCTACCGTGTGCTTGTTGTGGAAAAAACCGGATTCGGCGGTCAGATCACCATCACCCACGAGGTGGTCAATTACCCCGGCGTCTTCAACACCAGCGGCTATGACCTGACCGAGACCATGCGCAAGCAGGCCGAGTCCTTTGGGGCGGAATTCCTGCTGGCTGAGGTGGAAAGTCTGGACATGAACGGCGACATCAAAACGGTGCGCACCAGCCGCGGCGAGCTGTACGCCTTTGGTGTGCTGCTGGCCACCGGCGCACACCCCCGCGCCGTCGGCTTCAAGGGCGAGGAAGAGTACAAGGGCCGCGGTGTGGCCTACTGCGCCACCTGCGACGGCCAGTTTTTCACCGGTAAGGACGTCTTTGTCATCGGCGGCGGTTTCGCGGCAGCCGAAGAAGGTGTTTTCCTGACCAAGTTTGCCCGCAAGGTCACCATTCTTATCCGCAAGGACGATTTCTCCTGCGCCGAGTCTGTGGCCGAACACGCCCGCAATCACCCCAAAATCACCGTCCTGACCAACACCACCGTGGAGGAAGTCTCCGGTCAGATGGGACTGAACTATATCCGTTATAAGAACACCAAAACCGGTGAGGTCACCGAGTTCCGTGCCGCTGAGGGCGAGCACTTCGGTGTCTTCGTCTTTGCCGGCTATCAGCCGGCCACCGCTCTGGTCAAAGGTCTGGTGGACCTGAACGAGCAGGGCTACGTGGTGACCGACAGCGATCAGAGGACCAATGTCCCCGGTCTGTATGCCGCCGGCGACCTGTGCGTCAAGCCCCTGCGTCAGGTGGTCACCGCCGTGGGTGACGGTGCTTTGGCTGCTACCGAGCTGGAAAAGTATGCCGCCGCCATGCAGGAAAAAACCGGTCTGGTCCCCAAGCCCCCGGCCGCCAAGGAGCATACTGCCCCTGCTGCCGCCCCCGCCCCCAAGGCGGAGGAATCTGCCCCTGCGTCCGGGGAACTGTTCACGGCCGATATGAAGGCCCAGCTGGACGCTGTTTTCGCCCGTATGGAGCGGCCGTTGGTGCTCAAACTGCATCTGGATTCTCGCCCGGTCTCTGCCGAGCTGGAGGGCTATATGACCGCTCTGGCTGCCCTGACCGACAAACTGACGGTGGAAGTGGCTCAGCGCAATGCCCCGTCCGAACTGGCTCCCTGCGTCAAGGTCACGCTGACCGATGGAACCGAGACCGGTCTGGCTTTCCACGGCGTGCCCGGAGGCCATGAGTTTACCTCTTTCGTGCTGGGCCTGTACAACGCCGCCGGCCCCGGTCAGTCCATGGACGCCGATGTGGCCGCTGACATTGCGGCGCTCGATAAGGATGTGGAGGTCAAGGTACTGGTCTCCCTGTCCTGCACCATGTGCCCCGAACTGGTCACGGCTGCTCAGCGCATCGCCGCCGCCAGTCCCCGCGTCACCGCCGAGGTGTACGACATCAACCACTTTGAGGCCATCAAGGACAAGTATAATGTCATGAGCGTCCCCTGCCTTGTCATCAATGACACGCAGGTGAGCTTCGGCAAGAAGAACATCCGTCAGGTCGTTGACCTGCTCAAGTGATGTCTGCCGGACGCAAGTCCGGTGTGCATAATAATCATTTCTTCCTCACAAGGCAGGCGCTGCGGGATCACCACCGCAGCGCCTGTCCGTTTTTTGAAAAATTGCCGTCAGCATATTGTCTCGGAAAACAGATGGTGGTACAATACACCCGGAAGTTTAATCCTGTTTTGAGGTGTGACTATGAAGGTGACCGTAACCGATCTGTTTGATCTGAACCATACCCTCGCCGCTGACTATCTGCGGCAGTTTGAATATCCCTGGCAGGCGCTGGACGGCATCAAGGAGTTCATCCTTGCGCTGGG
>JAZOBA010000011.1:0-9916 GCA_045595705.1 Oscillospiraceae bacterium | reverse complement strand
AATTACAAATCAAATATTCATTCTCCGAGCCTTTTTTCCTACGGAGCCATGCTCTACGGGAAAGGGGCCTGACGGCACAGACCGTCACGGGGCCTGACTGGAAACGGTCAGACCTTCTTCTGAAAAGGAGAGGTTTCCACGCAATCATACTGCGCGGAATATGTCCTCTGCTTTTCTAAAAGCAGAGGTTTTTATTTTTTGGAGAAGGGAATTTGGTTTGTCGGTATGGAGTCGCGACCAGCCGCAAGAAAGAATTCTTTCCAAACCGATTCCCGGAACGGGAACAAGCAAATTTCCACGAAAGAAAGGACATTCTGTGAATGAAGGCCCTGAAAACAAGACGATTTACCTTGGTAACGGTAGTGCTTGCCGTGGCATTGGCAGTGACTTTTCTGGTTTCCTTTGCCTTAGGACGCTACCCCATCCCGCCACTGGAGGCGGCCGCTATCCTGTGGGACGCTTTTTTGGAGAGCGTTGAGCGTCTGCTGAACTGGTTCTGCGGTCTGTTCGGCACCTCCGGCCCTGATTTGGGTCTGGAGCAGTTTTGGACCAAGCCCATGGAGACCCTGATGCTCAATGTGCGCCTGCCCCGTATCCTGCTGGCCTGTCTGGTGGGTGCCTGTTTGTCGGCTGCCGGTGCCGCCTATCAGGGTATTTTCCAGAATCCCATGGCATCCCCGGACATTTTGGGCGCGTCCAAGGGTGCCGGTTTTGGTGCCGCATTGGGCATCTGGCTGGGTCTGGGCAGCCGTATGGTCAGCGTAAGCGCTTTTGTGTTTGCGCTGGGTGCCGTTGGCCTTGTGTGGCTCATTGGCCGTAATGCCAAGGGCAAGCAGGTGCTGGCGCTGGTTTTGGCAGGTATCATGATTTCCTCTTTGTTTGACGCGGGAACATCCTTCATCAAACTGGTGGCTGACCCTACTGATGAGCTGCCTGCCATTACCTACTGGATGATGGGCAGTTTGTCTGCGGCGCGTATGAGTGATGTTGCATTCGCCTTAATTCCGATGTTGATCGGTATGGTGATTTTGATGCTGCTGCGCTGGCACATCAATGTCCTCACCTTGGGTGATGACGAAGCCCGTACCATGGGTGTCAATGCCAAGGCGGTTCGTTTGGCTGTGGCGTTGGCCGCTACCTTGATCACGGCCGCCGCCGTGGCCGTATCCGGCGTCATCGGTTGGGTTGGTCTGGTGGTACCCCATCTGGCCCGCAAGCTGGTGGGAAACAATTACCGCCATCTGATGCCCTGCTCCATGCTGCTGGGTGCACTGTTCTTGTTGGTGGTGGACAACCTGTCCCGTAACCTGCTGTCCACAGAGATCCCGCTGGGCATTCTGACCGCCCTTGTGGGTGCACCCTTCTTCATCTACCTGATCATGCGGGGAGGTGAGGCATCGTGAGTACACTGGAAGTCAGAAATGTCAGTTTCTCCTATGGGGAACATCAGGTCCTGAACGATGTTTCCTTCAAGGTGGACGCCGGAAAACTGGTGTCGGTTCTCGGTCCCAACGGCGTGGGCAAATCCACTCTGTTCCGCTGCATGCTGGGTTTGCTGAAGACCTACGATGGCAGCATTACCGTGGATGGAAAAGAAACCCGTAATATGGGTGCCCGTGAGTTGGCTCATCACGTAGCCTATGTGCCTCAGTCCCACTATCCCGCTTTCAACTACACTGTGCTGGATATGGTGCTCATGGGAACATCCTCCCGTACGTCGCCTTTTTCGCCACCGCGTGGGAAAGAAATCACGGCGGCAATGGAGGCGTTGGAACGCATGGGAATGGCCGAGTTTGCTCATCGTGACTATACCCATATCAGCGGCGGCGAGCGTCAGATGGTGCTGATTGCCCGCGCTCTTGCTCAGCATGCCAAGGTGCTGATGATGGATGAGCCCACCGCCAATTTGGACTACGGCAATCAGATGCGGGTCATGGAGCAGGTGCGCAAATTGACGGGGGAGGGGTACACCATCCTGCAGTCCACCCACAATCCGGACCAAGCCTATCTGTTCTCCCACCAGATTCTGGCTGTTCAGAACGGTCGGATTATTGCCGATGGCTCGCCCAACGAGGTGATGGATGCTGCTTTGATCCGGGCCCTTTATGGCATTGAAGTCAACGTGGAAAGTTTTTGCGATGATAAGTTCCGGGTATGCGTTCCTCAAACTATTCTGGAAAATATGGAGGCATCCCAATGAAAAAAATAATTGCCATGATTTTGGCGTGTGTTATGCTGTTTGCTTTGACCGCCTGCGGTACTGCCGATGTGCCGGAGGAAAACACGTCCTCCGAAACCGTCCTGTATACCGACTCTCTGGGACGTGAAGTGGAAGTTCCTGCAAAAATTACCCGCATTGTTCCGTCTGCCCCGCTGGGTCAGATGTACCTGTACGCCCTGTGTCCCGAGCTGTTTGTGGGTACCGCCGATGAGTGGAACGAGGAGTTCCGTGCCTTTATGGCTGAGAAATATCCCAATTTGCCCGTAGTGGGTCAACTATACGGCGGCAAGGGTGAACTGAATCTGGAAACCCTGGCCGTGACCGAGCCCCAGGTCATTATCGACGTGGGCGAGGCTAAAAAGGGTACCGCAGACGAACTGGACGGTCTGCAGGAGCAACTGAATATTCCCTGTGTCCACATCAGTGCAGACATGAAAACCGCCGGTGAGGCATTTCGTGAACTGGGCCGTTTCCTTGGCTTGGAAGAGCGTGCTGAGGTGCTGGCACAATACTGCGAAAACGCTTATGCCGAGATTACTGATTTGATGTCCAAGGTAGGGGAGGAGAATAAGAAAACCATTCTCTATTGCCCCGGTGCCGACGGGCTGAACGTCATCGGTAAGGGTTCTTACCATGCTGAAGTGATCGATATGATTGGTGATAATGCCGCCGTGCTGGAGAATCCTTCCTCCAAGGGTATCGGTGATGCGGTGGATTCCGAGCAGGTTGCCATTTGGGATCCTGATGTCATTTTCTTCTCTCCTGAGGTCAATCTGGAAGAAGTGGAGGCCGACCCTGCCTGGGGGCAGCTGCGCGCTATGCAGAACGGAAACTATCATAAGGCGCCCGAAGGTCCCTACAACTGGATGGGGTTCCCGCCCTCGGTCAACCGTTATCTGGGCATGTACTGGATGGCGTCTGTCCTGTATCCCGAGCAGGTCGGGTTTGACCTGTACGACAAGGTCAGCGAGTATTATGACCTGTTTTACCATGTGGAAATGACCCCGGAGTATTTCAGTGAACTGACCGGAAAGTAAAGTAACACACAGCGCACGCCTTCGTCAGAAGGCGGGCGCTGTAGACTGTCAAAAAACTTCGTAGAATTTCGTCTCGAAGAGACGAAATAAAATGAAATCGGTTTTCCGGAGTGACATGTGCGTGACGGAAAACACATCTCGGACTGCAAACGTGCGAAATGTACGCTAATAGCGGACATTTCGTGCGCTGCCGCAGGCCGCTGTTCGTTTCGGTCAGTTTTTGCCCATCAGCATATAGGAGTAAAACAGCAACTGACGGTTTGCGTGGTCGGACAGGTCGGTGGAGATGATCTCCTGAATCCGGCTCATACGGTAAATCAGACTGTTGCGGTGCAGGCCCAGTCGAGCGGCGGTGTCGGTGTAGTTGCCGCCGCAGAGCAGGTACTCAAACAGAGTATGAATATACTGGGAGTCGCCGTGGCGGTCCACTTCCTCCAGACGGCGCAGATCGGGGTGGATGAATCCCTGCAGGCCGGGGACCTCTTTCAGTTGGGCGGAAATCAGCGTGCAGGCGGTCTGATACATGGTGGAGTGGGTGCGTCCCTGCTCCTCTGCGACTTCCAACACGGTCAAAGCCTGACGGTAGAATTCCGGCACACGCTCCAGTCCGGTGAATTCGTAGCTGACACCCCATGTGAAGGGAGCGGTGGGGATGATTTTTGCCAGATGCTCCACGGCGATATTATAGCCGCCGCTCTTTGTGGTGTTGAAGATGCACACCACACTGCCGTCGTAGTGGAATACGCAGGAGTTGGGGAGCTGCTCGGTCAGCTTCTCTCTCAGCACGCCCAGAACGGGGCTTTCGCAGGGGGTGTGCTCCCGGATGACAGCGACTGCCATGGAGTCGTCCTCTTTCCAGCCGGTGGCCTCCCGTACGTTGAGCAGGTTTGCCGGGTTGCACTCCTGTTGTTCCAGTAAACCGGTAAAGAAATTGGTCAGGCCGGAAAAGGAGAAATACAGGGATCGGTTGGCCGAAATGTAGCGGGATACGATGTCGGAGAACATCTGCATCAGATGGATGTCACCGGGATTGAAGCGGTCCTTGTACTCCAGTGCCACGATTTCGCACACACGCTGACCGTCCATCCAGACGTTGGTGCGCAGTACCGTACCGCCGTACAGCGGGGACTCCAGCAAGATGGGGGTGCGCTGCAGAAATACCTTCTGGAATTCGGGGTCCAGGCTGACCGTGAAGACCGACTCGAAGTCGGCCGTGCGATTGGTGGCCGAGCGCTCCAGATTGGCCCAGTCGGGGTGCACGTCGGGACTGTAGCCCGGTGTGATGGCGAAGACCCAACTGGAATCGCCCTTGATGAACATGGGCTGCTTGAAAACCTTGTGGGCCACATTCAGCAGATCCTGCAGTCCGCCGCCGTCCACCAGAACCAGCAGCATATCACGTTCCCACTGATTGAATGCCTCGAAACAGCGGGTAATTTCGTTGTGCACTTCAATGGGGTCGGCATTGGGGATAAAGATCAGGTCCACGTCGTGGGTCAGGACGGTCTTGAATCCGGCGCCGCCGGTGACATTGTCGGCGGGAATAATGCCCACCGTATCGGAACCGGCTGTGCCGCGTTCCATAAAGCGCGGGCCGGTCAGAAGGCTCTTGCCGCTGGAGATGATGGGGGAGGGGTCAAACCCTCTGCGCTCCAGCCAGCCGCTTAGTGTCCACATGCTCAGTTTCAATGAAAAATCCCTCCAGGGTACAGGTTTGCATCACATTTCAACTTACTATAACACATTAAGTAAAAGAGTGCAACGGAGGGTTTGTAGGAAGTAAACGAAAAAAAAAGACCCCTTTTGTAAGAAAAATATGTAGAAAAACTTCTCAAATTTTGGTAAGATTTATTTGTATCATTTTAGGATGGGGTAATCTGTAATTGCAGAGAATCCCGCCGATAAGAATAAGGAGGTATACCTATGCTCCCGCCCAATTTTAACGAACTGGAACAGTACAAGGATTTCACTCCCCTGGAAGATCCCCATGTTGGTCCCGTTGTCGACCCCTACAACGGCCTGGTTTTCTATGAACTGAGCCACGTCTGGGGCACCGGCGTCCCCTCTTACCCTGGTGACGCTGATGTTATCTTCGACCACGGTGTTAAGCACGCTCAGTTCGGCGTGCAGGCCTTCAAGGTGCGCACCAACTTCCACACCGGTACCCACTTCATCGCTCCCATCCACATGTATGCTTTCGGCGACGATCTGGAGAAGCTGTCCACCGATCATTTCTTCGGCAACGGCGTTATCCTGGACCTGCGCAACAAGGGCAACTGGGACAAGATCACTGCTGACGACCTGAAGGCCGCCGGCGAGATCCGTGAGGGCGACATGGTCGCCATCAACACCGGCTGGCACCACAAGTACTCCGACTCTCTGGAGTATTTCGGCCAGGCTCCCGGCCTGACTGAGGACGCTGCCGAGTACCTGATCTCCAAGAAGGTCAAGTTGGTTGCTGTTGACATGCCCTACATCGACTGCCCCGTCGCCACCGTGCTGACCGCTCACGTCGGTATGCCCGGTCCCTTCATGCGCCGCCTGGTTCCCACCTACAAGGAGGAGACCGGCCGCAACGCCATGGAAGATTATCCCGGCTACTATCCCGCTCACAAGGCTCTGGCCAAGGCCGGTATCCCCGTCATCCAGCAGATGTCCGGTGACGTGGACGATATCACCGGCAAGCGCGTGACCATGTTCGCTGCTCCCTGGAAGATCCGCCGCGGCGATGCCTGCCCCGTTCGCTTCACTGCTATCATTGACCCCACCGGTGAAGTCCGCATCGACAAGGGCGAAGACTTTTAATCGAAGGAAAGGAGAGTAACGACATGAGTGTTCAGATTTTTGACCTGTCTCATACTTTTGAGCCTTTTATGCCCCAGTGGCCCTCCGGTTGCAACCTGAAGGAGGAAGTCATCCGCTTCCACGCCAATGACGGCATGTACAACATCCAGTGGGAGGGTATCATGCACCGCGGTACCCACATGGACGCCCCTCTGCATGTTACCGAGCTGACTCCCGACATCTGCCAGTACCCCCTGTGGCGTTTCTTCGGCACCGGTGTCTGCCTGCACATCCCCAAGGGCAAGTGGGGCAAGATCGAGCCCGAAGATCTGGAGAAGTTCAACGATGTCATCAAGGAAGGCGACATCGTCATGATCAACACCGATCAGCATCACATCTGGACTGATTCCGACGACTACTTTGCTTACGGCTGCGGCGCTACCGGCGAGCTGGCCAAGTGGTTTGTTGAGAAGAAGGTTAAGATGGTCGGTTATGGCTGCCAGGCCAACGACCATCCCATGGCCACCAAGCTGGTCGACCACGGCCTGGGCCCCACCCGCCCCGACCTGATCGACGAGTGGAAAGAACTGTACGGCCGCGATCCGAAGATCGACTTCCCCCTGTGGGAGCCTGGCCACAAGTTCCTGATGGTGGAAGGCGGCATCCCCGGCATCGAGAATGTCGGCGATGACGGCTACCTGAAGGAAGGCGGCGACTTTGACGCCGTCACCGGCAAACGCTGCTTCTTCGCTGCTTTCCCCTGGCGTTTCGTCATGGGCGAAGGCTCCGGTGTCCGCGTGCTGGCCATCACCGATCCCGAGCAGACCTTCCGCTTCGAGACCGGCAAGTAATTCGACCTTAATTGCCGAAAGCGGCGGTCTTTCATGGCCGCCCCTTTCGGGGCAATTAAAAGTGACGGCAAAAGTGCCGGAATCCGTCCGATTCCGGTGGAAAACCGGACTGATTCCGGTGCTTTTGCCGGGAGCGGCTTTTACAAAAGCTCTCTTGAACTGCAAAAGTACCTACTTATTACATCAATAATTTTCGTAAGAAATAATGCAACGGAGTGTGAGAAAAATGTCCGAAATGAAAAAGCAGTGGGAGGAAGGCACCCTGGCTAAGGCTCTGTCCAAGAATGGCGAGCGCCGCGAGTCCTTCTCCGCCTCCTCTGTCCCCACCGAGCGTCTGTACACCCCCGAGAACGTTTCCGGTGCGTACGACGACAAGCTGGGCTATCCCGGCCAGTACCCCTTCACCCGCGGTGTTCAGCCCACTATGTACCGCGGCCGTTTCTGGACCATGCGTCAGTACGCCGGTTTCGCTACTGCCGAAGAGTCCAACAACCGCTATAAGTACCTGCTGGAGCAGGGCCAGACCGGTCTGTCCATCGCATTCGACCTGCCCACCCAGATCGGTTACGACTCCGATGACCCCATGGCCACCGGCGAAGTCGGTAAGGTCGGTGTCGCCATCGACTCTCTGGCCGACATGGAGATCCTGTTCAAGGACATCCCCCTGGACAAGGTTTCCGCTTCCATGACCATCAACGCTCCCGCCAGCGTTCTGCTGTCCTTCTACATCGCTGCTGCCGAGAAGCAGGGCGTGCCCGCCGACAAGCTGATGGGTACCATTCAGAACGACATTCTGAAGGAGTATGCCGCCCGCGGCACTTACATCTTCCCCCCTGCTCCTTCCATGCGTCTGATCACCAACATCTTTGAGTTCTGCTCCAAGGAAGTTCCCAAGTGGAACACCATCTCCATCTCCGGTTACCACATCCGTGAGGCCGGTGCTTCCGCTGCTCAGGAAGTCGCCTTCACTCTGGCTGACGGTATCGCTTACGTTGAGGCCGCCATCGCTGCCGGCATGGACGTGGACGACTTTGCAGGCCGTCTGTCCTTCTTCTTCAACGCTCACAACAACCTGCTGGAAGAGGTTGCCAAGTACCGTGCAGCCCGCCGTCTGTGGGCCAAGATCATGAAGGAGCGTTTCCATGCCAAGAAGGATCGCTCTCAGATGCTGCGTTTCCACACCCAGACCGGCGGTTCCACTCTGACCGCTCAGCAGCCCGACAACAACATCGTTCGTGTTGCTATCCAGACTCTGGCTGCCGTCATGGGCGGCACCCAGTCCCTGCACACCAACAGCCGCGACGAGGCTCTGGCTCTGCCCACCGAGGATTCCGTCCGTATCGCTCTGCGTACCCAGCAGATCGTTGCTTACGAGTCCGGTGTTGCTGATACCATCGATCCTCTGGCCGGTTCTTACTATGTGGAAGCTCTGACCGACGAGATCGAGCGCATCGCCAGCGAGTACATCGCCAAGATCGACGATATGGGCGGCGCAGTTAAGGCCATCGAGCAGGGCTACATCCAGCGTGAGATCGCTGACAGCGCTTACAACATTCAGAAGGCTCAGGAGACCGGCGAGCAGATCGTGGTCGGCATGAACAAGTTCCAGATCGAAGAGCCCCCCGCAAAGGGTCTGCTGCGTGTTGAAGCTTCTGTTGCTGACAACCAGATCGCCAAGCTGCGCAAGATGAAGGAAAGCCGTGACAACGTCATCGTCAAGCAGCGTCTGGAGGCTCTGCGTGCCGCTGCCGGTACCGACGCCAACCTGATGCCCTTCATCCTGGACTGCGCCCGCGTCTACGCTACCGAGGGTGAAATCTGCAACGAACTGCGTGCCGTCTTCGGTGAATATCGTCCTCTGGAGGTGCTGTAAAAATGGAAAAGAAGATTCGTGTTCTGATTGCCAAGCCCGGTCTGGACGGCCATGACCGTGGCGCTAAGGTTGTTGCCCGCGCTCTGCGTGACGCCGGCATGGAAGTTATCTACACCGGCCTGCGCCAGACCCCTGAGCAGATCGTCGCCGCTGCCATCGACGAGGACGTCGATGCTGTCGGCATGTCCCTGCTGTCCGGCGCTCACAACTACCTGTTCCCCCTGGTTGTCAATATGCTGCGCGAGAAGGGCGCTGACGACATTCTGGTGTTCGGCGGCGGCGTGATCCCCGAGGAAGATATCCCCGGTCTGAAGGCTGCCGGCATTGCCGAGGTCTTTACTCCTGGCACTCCCACCAGCGTGACCGTTGACTTCCTGAAGGCACACTGCGGTTGATATGAGAAATAACGTGGATGTCGATACCCTGCTGGCCAAAGGCCAGCAGGGGGATAAACGATCCACCGCCCGGTTGATCTCCATTATCGAGCGGGGTGGGGAAGAGGCTGAGGCTGTTCTGGCCAAGCTTTGGAACCACACCAGCAAGGCAAAGATCATCGGCATCACCGGCCCTCCGGGTGCCGGTAAGTCCACCATGACCGACAAGCTGGCCAAGCACTGGCGTTCCAAGGGCTTGAAGGTTGGCATCGTGGCGGTGGACCCCACTTCGCCTTTCAGTGGCGGCGCCATTTTGGGTGACCGTGTACGTATGGGCGATTTGACTCTGGATCCCAATGTCTTTATCCGCTCTATGGGCACCCGTGGCCAATTGGGTGGTCTGTCTTCCGCCTGCGCCGGCGCAGTCAATGTGCTGGATGCCTGCGGATACGACATGGTTATCATTGAGACCGTCGGCGTGGGCCAGTCCGAAGTGGAGGTTGTCAACGTGGCCGATGTGGTGGCGGTTGTCACCGTGCCCGGTCTGGGTGACGATGTGCAGGCCATCAAGGCCGGCATTTTCGAGATCGGCGACCTGTTTATCGTGAACAAGGCCGACCGTCCCGGCGCCGACCGTACCGCCGCCGAGCTGCGCTCCATGCTGGACATGGAGGAGGACGAGCGCAAGCGCAATATGCCGGTTCTGCTGGTGTGTGCCGCTCAGAATCAGGGCGTCAGCGAAGCCTGCGACAAGATGGATGAACTGTTTGACAAGC
>JAZOBA010000010.1:0-2922 GCA_045595705.1 Oscillospiraceae bacterium | reverse complement strand
CCCGCGTCCATTACCTTCCTTGTGGCTATGGGCTTTACCTCCATCAATGCCTTTATGCTGGTGTACGCCGAAAAGCGCGGCATCCTCCACGGCAGTCTGTTCTTTACCGTCTATGCCGTGACGCTGATCGCTACCCGGCCCATCATCGGCCGCCTGACCGACCGCTTCGGTTTTGTCAAAGTCGCCATTCCGTCGGTGTTCATGACCGCCTGTTCGCTGGTTTTGATCGGCTTTTCTACCAACACCTGGATGCTTTTGCTGGCTGCCTTTATCAATGCCTTCGGTTACGGTGCCGTGCAGCCCATGCTCCAGAGTCTTTGTATGAAGTCGGTGCCCAACGAGCGCCGCGGAAGCGCCTCCGGCACCAACTACATCGGCATGGACTCGGCCACCATCATTGGTCCCTATGTCTGCGGCGTGGTGGCAAAGGTCTTTGGCTATACCCCCATTATGTGGCTGGTTATGACGATTCCTATTCTTGCCGGTATGATCGCGGTCTTTGTGCTGCGCAAGCCTATCCGGCGTATTGAGCAGAATTTCCAGAAGTGAGGTGTGCATCATGAGAGATCCCTGCTGGAACCAACCCGATCTGCGTGATTTTCACGGCTATCTGTATACCGTCAACAACGGCGGCATGGACGTGGAGGGCTTTATCGATTCCGAGTACGGCAAAGAGACGGCTCGCCGCCTTGAAATCCGCAGCCGCATCAAGTACGACCACGAAGAGGCAAAGAAATATTACGCCTCGGTGGGTTTGAAGAAGGAATATTTTGATTGGGACGACTTTTATGACCGCTGGACTTTGCTGACTCCCATGGATATGGAGCCCGGCAAAAAGTACCCCCTTGTGTTCTGGCTCCACGGCGGAGGAAACTCCATTGAGGCCGAGGAAAATATGACCGGCTTCACCGACATCGCCGCCCGGGAGGGCTTCATGCTGGCCTGTCCCCAGAACTCCAGCCCCGACAAGGTGCTGCAGATCATGGACCGTGTTGCAGAAATGTATTCGCTGGATCGCAGCCGCGTATATCTGTCCGGTTTCTCTCAGGGCGGTGCCCAGAGCCACGGCGCATACTTCCGCAATCCCGAACTGTTTGCCGCCTGCGTCACTACCGGCAACGATATCTGGCGCCCGTGGGACAACTTCCAGGTGGACTACACCCCGGAAGAAATCGAAAACACCCGCCGCCTGCGTGTTCCCCTGATGCAGATGTGCGGGCAGATGGAGCCCTTCCCCTATGCTCCACTGAACCACTGGTCCCCTCGCCGTCCGCCCAGGCAGAAGCCCTGGGGCCGTCCCGATCCCTTTGACCACCCCGGTCGAAACGACGATCTGGACCCCACGCGGATTCACGATCTGAGCAAGGGCAAGTTTGACCCGGTTTTCGGCGATGCCAACGAGCATAAGTGGCGCATGGCAATCCAGTATGAACCGGCCGAAGGGGAGGATCCCACCGACTTTGGAATGAAGCGGGTCAATTTCCGTATGAATCTGTTGGACTGCCCGCCCCGTGATGTGGAGACCTGCCGCGGTTTCCTTACCGAAACGCAGGACTCGGTCCACCGGGTCACCGGCATTTACGGCGATTACGAGGCGGTGGAGTACCATTACGGCTACCGTCACTACACCGTGGGTATCAACGACCGGCAGGGACACGAAGTGTACCGCTTTGTTTGCGTCCAGAACTGTCCCCACTGGCCCCAGATCACCATGGGTGAATTGGGATGGAAGTTTATGAAACGCTTCTCCCGCGACACCGAGACCGGTGCGCTGATCATTGAGGAGGAATAATTATGGCCGGAAGCTCCGACGAGTTGACCCGAAGCTACATTGACAGCTTCGCCATTTGCTGGCAGCACATTGGAGGCGGCGTAGCCACCACCGAGACTGAGCTTTTTGGACACAAACTGGCGACCCCCATCATGTCGGGCGGAATGGCCCATTACCATCGCTTGCGCGAAGGTGGAGCGGTGGAATACGCCCAGGGCGTGAAAGAGGCCGGCTCGGTTATGTGGACCGGTTTCTGCCCCGACGAGGAAATGGAGCAAATTATCGCCGTGGGTGCCCCTGCGGTGCGTATAATCAAGCCCTTTGCGGATGAAAAGTTGGTACTCAGCCACATTGAACACGATGCCAAGGCCGGTGCCGCCGCATTTTCCATGGATGTTGACCATGTCTTTGACCGAAAAGGACGCCTCGGTGAGTTCTTTGGCCACTCCTATGCGCCCCAGACGGTGGAATCCCTGAAATTATATGCCCACGCCACCGATCTGCCCTTTGTGGTCAAGGGTGTGCTGAGTGTAGAGGATGCCTGCCGCTGCGCCGAAGCCGGTGTGCAAGGTATTCTGCTGAGCCACCATCAGAATATGTTCCCCTGGTCGGTTCCTCCGCTGGCGGTTCTGCCCGAGATCCGTAAAGCCGTGGGCAAGGATCTGCTGATCATTGCCGACTGCGGTATCGAAACCGGCTATGACGCATTCAAAGCGCTGGCGCTGGGCGCCGATGCCGTGTGCATCGCCCGTCCCCTTCGTCCTCTGTTTACCGAGGGCGGTGCTGACGCGGTGCGGGACAAGCTGGTTGGTATGACCGATGAGCTGCGCCTGTGCCTGTCCAAGACGGGCAGCTGTGATATTCGCCACATCGGTTCCAACGTGCTGAAAAAGCTGTATTAACAAAAATCCGAATGAAACACCGCCCGTTCCCAAAGGGACCGGGCGGTGTTCCGGAGTGTCAAAAAACCTCGTAGAGTTTCGCCGCCGCAGCGGCGAAATAAGATGAAATGGTAGATTTACAATACAAGTGCAACAGATAAAAAAGGTGACTCATAGCATGGCAACCCCTATAATGGTGTTTGCGGACAACCAGGAAGGGAGCCAGGCTATGAGCCACTACAAACATCTTAACATAGAGGAACGAGAAAG
>JAZOBA010000009.1:0-5037 GCA_045595705.1 Oscillospiraceae bacterium | reverse complement strand
TTGACGGAGACCAGGCCGATGCCCGCAACTTCTCTGAGGCACAGTATGACACCCGTGTTCAGGCGTTGACCGAAATCATGGAAAGCCGAAAGGAGGCAAAGGCATGAATTATCAGGAATTGATGGCCCGCTTCCAGACGGTCGCGGAAAACCCTGCCGCCCAGATGAAGGAATACCTGGCACAGGGTAAAAAAGTGGTTCTGACCGCTCCGGTTTATACCCCCGAAGAGATCATTCACGCCATGGGCGCCGTTCCCATGGGCGCATGGGGTGCCGATGTGGCGCTGGAGGGAGCTAAGGAATATTTCCCCGCTTTTATCTGCTCCATCATGCAGTCCATTCTGGAGATGGGCATTGCCGGTACTTATGAAGGTGCATCCGCCATTGTGATCCCCTCCCTGTGCGATTCCCTGAAATGTCTGGGTCAGAACTGGAAGTATGCCGTGAAGGATATTCCTTTCATTCCCATGACCTATCCCCAGAACCGCGCCAATGAAAACGGAATCCAGTTTGCTATTGCCGGTTACAAGCGTGTGATCCGCGATCTGGAGAATGCGCTGGGTACCGAGTTTGACCCTGCCGAACTGGCAAAGTCCAACGCTGTATACAACCGCCACAATGCCGCCATGCGCGCAGTGGATGATCTGCTGGCACAGCATCCCGAAGTGACCGTGCGTCAGCGCAGCGCCATTTTCAAGAGTGCTTTCTTTATGCGCAAGGAAGAACACACTGCTTTGGTGGAAGAACTGATTACCGTGCTCAAAGAGCAGGCTCCCGGCAAGGAAAAGATTCGCATCGTGACCAGCGGTATTCTGTGCGACAGCCCTGCGCTGCTGGATTGCTTTGACGAACTGGGCTATCAGATCGTCGGTGACGATGTGGCCGCCGAAAGCCGCCAGTACCGCACCGATGTGCCCGAAGGGGAGGACCCTGTTCGTGCCTTGGCTGAGAAGTTCAGCCGTATGGACAACTGCTCGGTGCTCTACGATGTGGAGAAAAAACGCGCCGATCTGATCGTCCGGCTGGCTAAGGAACGCAGTGCGCAGAGCGTGCTCGTTGTCATGACCAAGTTCTGCGATCCCGAGGAGTTCGACTTTGTGCCTATCCGTAAGACCTGCCGGGCCGCCGGCGTGCCCATCTCTCAGATCGAGATCGACCGTCAGATGGCTGACTTCGGCCAGGTGCGCACCCTGCTGGAAACCCTGCGCGACACCATTGCGTAAATTGCGTCGAAACGACGACTACATAAAGGAGAAGAATTATGTCCGAAGTGAAACGACCCCTTGAAGGCGTAAAGGTTCTGGAACTGGCCACTTTCGTCGCCGTTCCCGCTTGTGCCCGCTATCTGGCCGATCTGGGCGCCGAAGTCATCAAGATCGAGTCCCTGCAGGGTGACCCCCTGCGCTACACTGCGGTCAACGAAGGCCGCCCCAGCGATGAACTGGAACAGACCAGTTACGATCTGGACAACGCCGGCAAGAAGTGCATTGCCCTGAACACCAAGGACCCCGCCGGCCGCAAGGTGCTGGATGAGCTGCTCTCTCAGGCCGACATCTTTGTGACCAACTGGCGCCAGCCCGCTCTGGAGCGCGCCGGTTTGGACTACGAGAGTCTGAAGGTGCAGTATCCCAAGCTGGTTTACGGTATTGTCAGCGGCTACGGTGAAAAGGGCCCCGACAAGGACCTGCCCGGTTTTGACTTTACTTCCTTCTTTGCCCGCGGCGGCGTTCTGGGTACCATGTACGATGCAGGCAGTGCACCCATGACTCCCATCGCCGGCTTTGGTGACCATCAGGTTGCTATGAATCTGGCTTCCGGCCTGATCGCAGCTCTGTATAAGGTGGAAAAGGGCGGCAACGGCGACAAGGTCATCGTCAGCCTGCTCCACTCTGCACTTTGGGACATCAGCATCATGCTGCAGAGCGCTCAGTACGGTCATCCCTCCACCAAGTACCCTGTGTCCCGTAAGCTGATTGCCAACCCGCTGAACATGGCTCACCGTACCAAGGACGGCCGCTGGCTGCAGATTGCCGTGCCTCGCTATGATTTCCACTATCCCAAGTTTGTTCCTCTGATTGGCCGCGCCGATCTGATTGATGATCCCCGCTTCTATCCCCAGTCCAATCTGCAGGACAATCTGGAGGAGTTCTACGATATTCTCGCTAACGGTTTTGCCGAGAAGGATCTGGAAGAGTGGAAGCAGATCCTGACCGAGGCCGACATTCCCTTCGCCGTTGCTCAGACCTGGGACGAAGTTCTGGTGGACGAGCAGGCATGGGCAAGTGACTGCCTGTACGCCATGGAGTATCCTACCGGCAACACCCGCACTCTGGTGCGCACTCCGGTCATGTTCACCGAGGCCGGTCTGCCCCCTTATGTTCGTGGTCCCTATCTGGGTGAGCACACCCGTGAAATTTTGTCTGATCTGGGCTATACCGCTGAGCAGGTTGATTCCATGCTGGCAGCCGGTGTTGCACGGCAGCGTGACTGATAAAGGAGGAAAACAGGATGATTCTGTCTACCAAGCATCAGATGATGCGCAAGCTGTTCCGCCAGTTTGCCGAAACCGAGTTTACCACCGAACTGCTGGACGAGCTGGAAAACACCGGCGAGTTCAACTGGGATATCCACAACAAGATGGCCAAGTACGGCTTCATGGGCACCAAGATTCCCGTGGAGTACGGCGGTCAGGGCGGCGACAGCCTGGCTTATGTCCTGCTGATCGAGGAATTTGCCCGCGTGTCTCCCGTTCTGTCCATTTATGCCAACACTTCCAACTCTCTGGGTGCCGGTCCTCTGCTGTACTGCGGCAACGAAGAGCAGAAGCAGAAGTATGTGGTCCCCGTGGCCAAGGGTGAGAAGATTCTGGTTTTCGGTCTGACCGAGCCCGGTGCCGGTTCTGATGCCGGCAGCACCCAGACCACTGCCGTGCAGGATGGCGATTATTTTGTTCTGAACGGTCGCAAGACCTTCATCTCGGGCGCTCCCTTTGCTGACTACTGCGTGGTCTATGCTAAGACCGATCCCACACAGAAGGGCAGTCGCGGCATTTCCATGTTCATTGTGGACATGAAGCTGCCCGGCGTTTCCTGCGGTAAGCCCGAGCACAAGATGGGTATGATCGGCTATCCCACCAGCGATGTCATTCTGGAGGACGTCCGCGTCCACAAGAGCGACCTGCTGGGCCCCCTGCACAAGGGTTTTGCTACCGCTATGAAGACGCTGGACGGCGGTCGTCTGGGTATGGCTGCTCAGGCTCTGGGTATTGCTCAGGGTTGTCTGGAGGAGGCTACTCGCTACGCCAAAGAGCGTAAGCAGTTTGGTCAGCCCATCGCCAAGTTCCAGGATATCAGCTTCATGATCGCCAACATGGCAACTCAGATTGAGGCTGCCCGTCAGCTGATCTACTCCACCGCCGTGCGTAAGGATGCCAACGATCCCGAGGCCACCAAGCTGTGCGCCATGAGCAAGCTGTTTGCAGCTGAGATGTGTAACCGCGTTGCCTATGACGCCCTGCAGATCCACGGCGGTTACGGCTATATCAAGGAATACAAGGTGGAGCGTTTCTATCGCGATGCCCGCATTACCTCCATCTATGAAGGCACTTCTCAGATTCAGAAGCTGGTTATCTCCGGCAATGTGCTGAAGTAAGGAGGACTGAAACATGAAATTTATTGTCTGTGTAAAGCAGGTGCCCGATACTTCCGGCAAGGTTGCTGTCAAGGCCGACGGCACCATGGACCGTGCCTCTATGGCCACCATTACCAACCCCGATGACCTGAACGCCGTTGAGGCCGCTCTGGCTCTCAAGGATGCCAACCCCGAGGCCAAGGTGGTTGCCGTCTCCATGGGTCCCTTCGCTGCGGAATCCATGCTGCGTGAGCTGCTGGCCATGGGTGTGGATGAGGCAGTTCTCATCTCCGGCCGCGAGTTCGGCGGATCCGACACGTTTGCCACCAGCCAGATCCTGGCTGCCGGTATCAATCATTTGGGCCTGGAAGAGGATGATGTGATCTTCTGTGGCCGTCAGGCCACCGACGGCGATACCGCTCAGGTTGGTCCCCAGATCGCTGAAAAGCTGAACATTCCCCAGGTTTCCTATGCTGCCGGCATCAAGATGGAAGGCAAGACTCTGACTGTCAAGCGCGCACTGGAAGACGGTTACATGACCATCGAGGTCCAGACTCCCTGCCTGATTACCTGCATCAAGGAACTGAACACCCCCCGTTACATGACCGTCAAGGGTATTTTGGAGTGCGACTCCAAGCCCTACACTGTGTATGATTTCAACACCCTGAAGGATGAGCCCCTGATCGAGCTGGACACCATCGGCCTGAAGGGTTCTCCCACCAACGTGTACAAGTCCTTCTCGCCCCCGATGAAGGGTGCCGGTCAGATGATCGGTTCCGATAAGGCATCCATTGACGGCCTGATGGCAACGCTGGCCGAGAAACACATCATTTAAGGAGGAGCTCAACATGTCTGATTTTATCAATACCGATCTGAGCGCCTTCCACGGCGTATGGGTCATCTGCGAACAGAATGACGGCACCGTCAATCCCACCAGTTTCGAACTGCTCAGCGAAGGCCGCAAGCTGGCCGACGATCTGGGTGTGGAACTGTGCGGCGTGCTGCTGGGCAGCCAGGTGGCTGATCTGGCCAAGCAGCTGGGCGGTTACGGTGCCGACAAGGTGTATCTGTGCGAGAGCCCCTTGCTGAAGAACTATACCACCGATGCTTATACTAAAGTCATTTGCGATCTGGTCATGGAGAAGAAACCCGAGATCGTTCTGATCGGTGCTACCAACATTGGCCGCGATCTGGGTCCCCGCTGTGCTGCCCGTCTGCACACCGGCCTGACCGCCGATGCCACCCATCTGGACATCGATACCGCCAAGTACATTGAGTTCCTGCGCACCACCTCCACCATCGATGTGGATGCTGCCAAGTGGGACATGGAAGACAAGGGTCTGAAGATGACCCGTCCTGCTTTTGGCGGCCACCTGATGGCTACCATCATCTGCCCCCGCTTCCGTCC
>JAZOBA010000008.1:0-10946 GCA_045595705.1 Oscillospiraceae bacterium | reverse complement strand
GTGGGGAACAGAATAACTTCGCGGATGGTGTCCTGATTGGTCAGCATCATGACGATACGGTCGATGCCCATACCCATGCCACCCGTGGGAGGCATACCGTACTCCAGAGCGCACAGGAAATCTTCATCCATCATCTCGGTCTCTTCGTCGCCGCGTTCACGCTGCTCCACCTGCTTCTGGAAACGCTCACGCTGATCGATGGGATCGTTCAGCTCGGAGTAGGCGTTGGCCAGCTCACTGTGGCAGACAAACAGCTCGAAGCGCTCGGTCACGCGATGATCCACGGGAGAACGCTTGGTCAGAGGAGAAACCTCGACAGGATACATAGTAATGAAGGTGGGCTGAACCAGCTTCTCTTCCACCTTCTGATCGAAACAGGCGTACAGAGCATTGCCCCAGGTGCGCTCGGCAGCGTCAGCCAGCTCGACACCAATGGCCTCAACAGCGGCCACGGCCTCGGCGTCGTCGGTAATGACACCCAGATCCACACCGGCATACTCCTTGACAGCGTCCACCATGGTCAGACGGCGCCAACCGGGAGTCAGGTCGATCTTCTCGCCCTGCCATTCCACCTCGTAAGTGCCCAGAATTTCCTTGGCAGCGCCCGAGATGATACCCTCGGCGATGTCCATCATATCATGGAAGTCGGCATAGGACTGATACAGCTCCACGGAGGTAAACTCAGGGTTGTGCTTGGGGTCCATACCCTCGTTACGGAAGATACGGCCAATCTCGTACACGCGCTCCATACCGCCCACGATCAAGCGCTTCAGAGGCAGCTCGGTAGCGATACGCATGTACATATCAATGTCCAGCGTATTGTGGTGGGTGATGAAGGGACGGGCGGAAGCGCCACCAACGATGGTACTCAGAACAGGGGTTTCCACCTCAATGTAACCCATGTTGTCCAGATAGCTGCGCATGAATTTGATGAACTGAGAACGGATGATGAAGTTGCGCTTGACCTCGGGGTTGACCATCAGGTCCACATAGCGCTGACGGTAACGGGTCTCGCGGTCGGTCAAACCGTGGAACTTCTCGGGCAGAGGACGCAGGGACTTGGACAGCAGAGTGATCTCCTTGGCGCGGATGGAAATCTCGCCCATCTTGGTGCGGAAGACCAGACCGGTCACACCCACGATATCGCCGATGTCGTACTTCTTGAATGCAGCCAGAGTTTCCTCGCCCACTTCGTCAATCTTGACAAAGAGCTGGATGCGGCCTTCACCGTCCTGCAGGTCGGCAAAAATAGCCTTGCCCATGCCACGCTTGCTCATCAGACGACCGGCAACCGAAACACTCTGCTCTTCCAGAGTATCATAATTTGCCTTGACCTCTTCACTGTGGTGAGTCACGTTAAATTTGGTGATCTCAAAGGGGTCTTTGCCGCTTGCCTGAAGCTCAGTCAGCTTGTCGCGGCGAATCTGGAGCAGGTCAGACAGGGAAACTTCTTCCTGCTGAACCTGGTTGTTGTTCTTCTGTTCAGCCATAATGCATTCTCCTTTGTATTCAGAACTTAGCGACAGATCTCAACGATCTGATAATGAATGGTACCGGCGGGAGCATCGACGACTACGTCTGCACCGACAGCCTTGCCCAACAGGGCCTTGCCGAAGGGAGACTCCTCAGAGATACGCCCGTTCATGGGATCGGCTTCCTGAGAGCCAACCACCTGATAGGTCTCTCTCTCTCCAAATTCCTTGTCCAAAACCGTGATGGTGCAACCAATGCGAACGGTATCAAGGTCCTGTTCGGACTCCTCAATCAACACATAGTTGGACAGGATCTCTTCCAGTTCAGCGATGCGGGAATAGAGTTTGCCCTGCTCATTTTTGGCCTCGTCATACTCGCTGTTCTCGCTCAGGTCACCAAAGGAACGGGCTTCCTTGATCTGGTCGGCAACCTCTTTTTCGCGCACGGTTTTCAGATAAGTCAGTTCTTCCTTCAGTTTCTCCAGGCGCTCGGCGCTGAGTTTGTGTTCCTTCGCCATGATTGCATACTCCTTTAACCTATAACATAGAAAATGAGCCCACTTCGGCTCGTTGGTAAACATGGATACATGATTCACTGTTTACTGCAGACTACACTGCGTCCATTATCCAAATATTATATTTACTTTCCCTCAAACTGTCAAGAAAAATCAACGTTTCAGCACAATTTCTTCCGATTTAATGCGGCCGGTTTCCCACAAAACGGAAATCAGCGCAACCGCATCGCAGTCGGCCGGCAATTTCCTGCCCGGCAGGGTAATTTCCGCTCCGGTCAGCACCGGACCGTCAGCCAGTTGCAGCGTCAACTGCACCTGGCTGAAATCATTGGGCAGGATCGGCATTCCCATCTCAAGCCGCAGACGCTTTGCCGCCGTTTCTCCTCCCGGAACACGGAAAACCATGCTGCGAACCAACGGACACAATACCCGGGTGAGAGACTCCAGAATTGGCTCGTACCGTTCCCCTTTCAGACATAACACCGCTTGCTCCCGCGGGATGCTTCGCCCATCCAACTGTGCACGTACCCAGATCGGTGCCAGCATGCACCGCAGATCCCGAGTTTCCACCGGCCGAAGCCCTGCACACATCAGTTCCCCCCACCACGGAAAATCCGGCGGGGCGAGCACACGGGTCACCCCTTCCCTACAGAGCAGACGGGCTCCTTTCTTCACTGCCCGTTCCGGCCTGCGCGCAAGCGGAGGCAATCCGACGCTCAACACCGGAAGCGTATGAATCTGCTCCACCGTCAGTTCGACCTTGTGTCCACTTCCCCAATGTATTCGTCCCAACATAAAACTGCACCTCTGTCCTTCACATATATGCAAAAAACAGAGGTGCAGAACGGTTATTCAATTGTTTTTGCAAACTCCAGCAGCGCTTCTACAGCAGCTTCCAGCTGATTGTCCTCCGGACCGGTCAGTCCCACTTCCACGTCCGGGGTCAACCCGACACCGATCAGAGAAACACCCGCCCCGGTATAATAGGTCTTGGTGGAAATATTCAGGGCACGTCCGCCGGGCAGCGGATAGGTCTGCTGAGAATATCCCTTTCCGCAGGTGGGTTGGCCGATCAGAGGGGCATTTACGCTCTCCCGCAACTGGGCTGCAAAAAGCTCCGCTGCACTGTAGCTGTCACCGTTGATCAACACCGCCATGGGCAGGTCAATACAATTCGCATCCGAACGCACTGCGGTCCTCGGTCCCAGAAGGGTGCCGCTACGGAAAACAGGACCTTTGGGCAACAAATAGTCCAACAGTTTGGTCAACTCATTGACATAGCCGCCGGGATTGTTGCGCATATCGAACAGAAGGGATGTGGCCCCTTGTTCTACCAGACTGTCGACCTCTTTTTTTACATGATCAGCAGATCCCTTATAGAAATTATCCAGCCGGACATAGCCGACGCCGTCTTCCAACAATTCCGCAGTCACAGGATTCTTCCGGATCCGTTCACGCTTCACAGCAACTTCCCGGGAAACGCCCTGTTCATCCAGCACAGTCAGAACCACGCTGGTTCCCACCTCACCCTGAATGTACGAAGCCCCATTTTGCGCATTCGCTCCGGTCAAATCCTGTCCGTCGGCGGCAACGATAATATCACCGGCCTTCAGCCCTGCTTTTTCTGCCGGGCCGCCTTCAGTTACTTCCTGAATGTGAACGCCGTCCTCCGTATAAATCACGGTCACACCGATGCCCACATAAGAGTTGCTTCTGCGTTCCCTCAAGGCCTTGTATGTATCGGCGTCGGCATAGTAGGACCAACGGTCACCCAAGGACTCCACCATGCTGTCCAACGCAGCATCCGCCATGGCGTCCTTGTCGTACTCACCTACAAAGCCGGTGTTGATCAGCAGCGCTCCGGTGGCCACCGCAATGCCCTGGCTCCCCAACAGCAGCCAGAGCGCAAGGGCAACGGCCCCCAAGGTGACAACCACCGAGAGGGCCGCAGTAATGATGATGGAACGGAGTCTGAAACGATTGGTTTTCTTCATCGTAAATTACCCTGAAATCTCTTCTGCCTTACGGGGAAACAGCTGTCCGTTTTTACCGATCAGATAGAAGGTCATACCCTTATAGTACTTCAATGCATCCACACGGACCAGTTTTCCGCTGCTGTTGGTGGTACGGATTTCGTAGTGCAGATGGTTGCCGGTGGAAGAACCGGTGGAACCTACATAACCCAGTGTCTGTCCCTGTTTTACGGTCTGTCCTTCCTTGACAGCGCGCTTGGACATATGAGCGTACAACGTGGAGGTTCCGTTGTCATGGACCACCACAACATAGTTGCCGTAAGACCAGTGGTATTCCGAGGTCATAACCACACCGCCGCGGGCCGCCTTGATGGTGGTACCGTACGCGGCACGCACATCGGTGCCGCCGTGATTACTGTACTTGCCCGTAATGGGATGGTTACGGGGTCCGAACAGGGATGTAATAACATAATTGCCATCCAACGGCCACATGTAACCCGAGCCGTAATTGATCTGAACCTTGCTGGCGGCAATCTGTGCCTCCAGTTCCTTCTGCTTCTTGGCGATTGCAGCATCCATGGCCTCGATCTGAGCATCCAGCTCGTGGATCTCGTCTTCGTATTCGCTCTTTTCAGCTTCCAGCGTACGCAGCAATGCTTTGATT
The DNA here is from genome assembly GCA_045595705.1 of Oscillospiraceae bacterium. Classification (GTDB taxonomy): domain Bacteria; phylum Bacillota; class Clostridia; order Oscillospirales; family Oscillospiraceae; genus JAJPXI01. The sequence continues at coordinate 6,322 of JAZOBA010000008.1, read as the reverse complement.
TCGGACTCCTTGGCAGCCAATTCCACCTTCTGAGCATCCAGGATAGCCTTGGCGCTCACCTGCTCGGCATGAGCAGCTTCCAGATTGGCCTTGACGCTCTCTACATCCTTGCGCGCCTGCTCCAGCGATGCCATAACGGCCTTGTCGTACTCCACTGTCTCGCTGATCATCATGGCACGGTCCAGCAAGTCGGTAAAGTCAGCGGCGTTGAACAGGATCTGCCAGTAGGTCACTACACCCTGCTCTTCCATGATGCGCACACGCTGACAAAAGTTTTTAAAATGGGTCGATTCGGCATCCTGTGCATTAGCCAGATTGACCGTTTCCTGCTCAATCAAACGGTCATACTGGGCAATCAGATTTTCGGTATTGGCAATCTGGCTGTTGACCACATTGATTTCCTGCTCAGTCAGCTTTTTCCGATTGTACGCGGTATTCAGGTCACCCTTCAGTGCATTGAGCTGACGGTTGAGGCTGTTCTTTTCCGCTGCCAGGCTGGCGGCTTCCTTCTTCAACTTGTCAATGTCTTTCTGGGACACTGCGCCGGCAGAAGTGAAAATCATGGAAAGAGTAGGAAGCAGCACCAAAGCGGCCAGCAAAATAGCAAGTGCAGCCAGGATCTTTTTCTGATGCTTCATAAAGAATTTCATAGTGACCTCCCGTCACGCTTACACTTGAAGGAACTTGCGGATGGCCAGCAGAGAGCCGCCCACGCCAATCACAAGACCGGCACCGCCAAAGATACCCAACACCCACAGGCGCATGGTTTCAAAGCTGAGAATTTCAATAAAATTCAGACCTCTTCCGCCGACAATCGAATCTGCAATCAGTTCATAGATGCCCCACTGCAGGAAAAATGCTACGCCGGCACCCAACAGGCCCAGAATCAATCCCTCAAACACAAAGGGCCAGCGCACAAAGGCGTCAGTGGCACCGCACATCTTCATAATGGCAATCTCTTCACGGCGTGTAAAGGTTGCCAACTTGATGGTGTTTGAAATGATAAACAAGGAGATCAGAAACAGAATTGCGACCAAAATGGCGGCAATACCGCCGGCCACATTACGAGCGGCCACAAACCCGTCAGCCACCTCAAAGGCCGCTACATAACCTGCAATGCCGGGTATATTAACCACATTCTGCACGGTCTCCCGGAAGGACTCAATGTCATGGACATGAATGGAAAAACGATGACGGTAATTGCTGGCCGGGACCAGGCTGAACAGTTCGTCATCCTTGTCCTCCAGAAATTTATCCATTGCCTCTTCACGGGAAATAAAGTTAGCCTCTCTGACATTGGGAATGGCCTCCACAGCGCTCTCCAGCGCGCGTGCCTCTTCCTCCGGCAGTGTCTCATCGATGTACGCCAGAAACTGGTTTTCAGCTTCCAGTTTGGACAGATTGTGCTCCAGATTGACGGCCACCAGAGAAAAGGTTCCCATAATCAGAAGACAACCTACGATCATGCATACCGCCGCAAAGGACATCAGGCCATGCGAAAAAATGGAACGCACGCCTTCTTTAATATAATATCCTGTATTAATTCGTCTCATGGTCGTAATACCCACCCGTTCCGTCGCTGGTGATAACTCCGTTTTCAATGGTGATCACGCGCTTGGAAAAACGATCCACCAATGCCTTTTCGTGGGTCACAACCAAGATGGTCGTGCCCAGTCTGTTGATCTTTTCCAAGAGCATCATGATTTCCAGAGAACGCTCAGGATCCAGATTTCCGGTTGGCTCGTCCGCAATGATCATCTGCGGATTGTTGACCAGCGCACGGGCGATGGCCACACGCTGCTGCTCACCGCCGGAAAGCTGAGAGGGCAGACAATGCTCCTTCCCCTTCAGTCCCACCAGATCCAGCACGTAAGGCACGCGGCGGCGGATCTCACGGGGAGATGCACCCACTGCGCGCATGGCAAACACCAGATTCTCCGCCGCTGTTTTCTTTTCAATCAGGCGGAAATCCTGAAAAATGACACCCAAAGTACGGCGCATCCCGGGCACCTGACGGGGACGAATGGTATTCAGATTGTATCCGTTGACCATAATGCGTCCATCGCTGGGAGCGACCTCGGCCGTGATCAGCTTAATGATGGTAGACTTACCGGAACCGGACGGACCCACCAAAAAGGCAAATTCGCCGTCATCCAGACGCATGGTCACTCCGCACAGCGCCTCGGTTCCGTTTTCGTACTCTTTTCTAATATCGACTAAGCGAATCATAAATTACCTCGTAATACACGAAAAACGGGGTTTGCGGACCGCCGCAATCGTACGGCGATCCGCTTTCCTCGTTTGTTGTTTCAAATCATTTCCGGCCCGAATCAGGACTCAATGCCCCGGGAAACCAGGTATTTTTTGACCATCAATGCCACCTTAAAGGTAATGGCATCGTCAAACTCGCGCAGGTCCAAACCGGTCAGCTTTTTGATCTTTTCCAAACGGTAGACCAGAGTGTTACGGTGGACAAACAGCTTACGAGCTGTCTCGGACACATTCAGGTTGTTTTCAAAGAACTTGTTGATGGTAAACAGGGTTTCGGAATCCAACGAACTGATGGGATTCTTCTTGAATACCTCCTGCAAGAACATCTCACACAGGGTGGTAGGCAACTGATAAATCAGACGGCCGATACCCAGATTTTCGTAATTAATAATCACCTTTTCGGTGTCAAACACCTTACCGACTTCAATGGCAACCTGTGCTTCCTTGTAAGCACGGGCCAGATCGCGGATATGGCCCACGATGGTTCCGATACCAATGACAACCTTCATGCCGTGCTCGACCACCAGGGTATCTTCGATCTGCTTGGCGGTCTTGTACAGGTCACGAACCTCGGCCCCTTCGGGCAGCTGCTTGATAACCACGATGTCGGTCTCATTCACGGACAGAACAAAATCGGCCTGCTTGTCGGGGAACAGATTCTGAACGCTCTCCAGTGCGGTCATCTCAACCGTTTCAATCTGGCGGACCAGCAGAACGGCGCGGGGTGCTTCGGCCTGGAAATGCAGTTCCTTGGCGCGCACATAAATGTCGCCCATCAGAACATTATCGGAAATGACGCTCTTGATAAAGGTGGCACGATCGTGCTTTTCTTCATAGTAAGCCTTTGCGCCATTCAATGCCACAGCTGCCATGGAGCAAATAAGCGCCGCGCGGTCATCGCCGCCGCTGACAAATGCAGCATAATCAAACTGGGCACCCAGACCAGCCAAAGCTTTAAAGGTACGACCTTCGCAAACCGTTACGTCGCTTTCGCTGTCATTCATGGCGGCAACAGCAACCGGCCAACGCTCGCCAATCAAGGTCAGTTCATTACATGCAACGACAGTACCGTCCGCATCCATAACACCCACATATCGGTCTGCACAATCCTTCATCTGAAGTACGATACTCTGAAACACTCTGCTGGACATACAAAATCCCCCATTCCGCCGCACAAAACGGCACAACAAATAGAAATGAAAATCTCCCCCCGTAACGGGGGATTCTCGCCATCACTTGCGCCGACGCGCGAGCGACAAGCAAGTGGGCGATTTCGGAGTCGTGTGACTTTTCACACTACTCCCCTTTCTTGTTACTATTTGTAATCAATTATACTGGGTTCTCAGTCGAATTTCAATAGGAAAGGCAAAAATTTTTGTGAATTTTGCCGAAAGTATACGCGCAGAGAATAGGCACACAGGGGAGTTTGGACCGGAGCAAGGACGAAAAATCGAAGTTGCCGCGAGCAACTGTTTTGAGTACGCAGTGCAAGGAAAGCGACCCGGTCATGCGTCCGATCCGCAGCGTGACCCGCCGTAGAACGCACCCATTAAAACAGCCCGTTTCCCATCACCTGCCCAGCATTCTCTTCTCCTCTGCCGTCAGCTCTCTCCACTGCCCCGGTTCCAGTCCTTCATCCAGAACCAGCGGTCCCATGGTCAACCGCTTCAGGTAGACCACCGGTTTACCCCGTGCGGCCAGCATACGTTTGATCTGATGGTACTTCCCTTCCCGCAGAGTCACAATGGCTTCATCCGGTTGTTCCAGAAGTTGTAGACCGGCACTAAGACAGGTGTATCCGTCTTCCAGCGTCATACCGGCCCGGAAGGCCTCCACATCCTGCCCGTTCAGCGTTCCGTCCACGCGAACAAAGTATGTCTTATCCACATGCTTTTTGGGCGCCAAAAGTTCATGCCCAAGCGGGCCGTCATTGGTCAGCAGCAGCAGACCTTCGGTATCCTTATCCAGCCGTCCCACCGGGAACAGACCGATCCGGCGCAGATGTTCCGGCAGCAGATCGATTACAGTCTTCTGCCGAGCGTCTTCGGTGGCAGATAGAACTCCGTCCGGTTTATGAAGCATAATGTACACCAAATTGCCACAGAAAACCTGCTCACCGTCTACTGTGAACACCGAATCAGGATCGTGCTTGTCCTCTGCCTTGACAGCCAGCACACCGTTTACACGCACACGCCCTGTGCGAACCAGTTCTTTTACTTCTTTTCTTGACCAGCGCCCGGTTCCGGCCAGCAATTTATCCAGTCGTTCCATGAGCTTCCCATCCTTACCTTCTATCTCTCGCCTGCGCAAAGAACAGCCGTTTTTTGTATTCTATCATATTCCCAACCAAAATGACATAGAGATATCACAGGAAATATTTAGGTAGCATCATCCCCCGAAAGGAGCGCTTCATTGTGTTCATTTTTACTGCTCGTCTAAGCCGTAAACGGCTGGCTGCCGGTGCTGCTGCACTGATCCTGCTTTGCGGCGCGGCACTGGCCGTCAGCACAAATAACTCCGGCACCAGCATAAACGCAGCAGCAGCCTCAACCGCGCCAAGCAAGGTAAAAACAAATGAGGATCGTATTGCATATCTGGAACATTTTGGATGGCAGGTCAACCCGGTCCCAGTTTCTGTGGAGGAACTCCTGATTCCGGAAACCTTCGATGAATCCTATGGGGAATACCTGTCTCTTCAGCAGTCTCAGGGATTTGATTTGACCGAATATTGCGGCAAGCGGGTCAAGCGCTGTACCTACGAGCTGACCAATTATCCCACCGGGGAAACCGGAGTGCAGATTTCACTTCTGATTTACAAAAACAAAGTTGTGGGCGGTGAAGTGTTTTCTCCTAAACTGAACGGTTTCCTCCACGGACTGGAACAACCAACATGAAAAGACAGCGCTGTGCTCTGTAGCACAGCGCTGTCTTGTATTGTTTCTTACTTGTCCATCATATGTACGTTGATATGCGGATAGGTCATTTCGATGCCAGCCTTGTCAAAGGCCACCTTGACCTGTTCCATCACGTCAAAATACACCGTCCAGTAATCGTCGGTGGCGCACCAGCCTCGGACCGAGTACTCGATGGCCGAATCGCCGTAGTTGGACACACGCACAAAGGGAGCAGGTGTGATCTGAACCATGGGATGACTGGTCAAAACTTCCTCCAGCACCTTCTTGACGGTCTCAACGGGTGCATCATAAGATGCCGTAAACTTGAAATCGACACGGCGTTCCTCTTCCACGGTGTAGTTAACGATCTTCTCGTTTGCAATCTGACTGTTGGGCACCTGAATCATCTTGTTGTCACCGGTGCGGATCTTGGTGTAGAAAATACCAATATCGGCCACAGTGCCGGAAACACCGCCAGCCTCCACAAAGTCTCCCACTACAAATGGCTTGGAACCCAGCACCTGAATGCCACCGGCCACGTTGGACATGCTGTTCTGCACAGCAAGAGACACGGCCAGGCCAAACACAGACAGCAGCGCAATCAAAGAGGTCACATTAATTCCCAGCGTGGTAGCAACGATCACAACAGTCAGGAACAGCAACACAACTTTAATCGTTGTGCGCACGAAGGTGTGCAAGCTGCGCTCCAGTGAGGATTTTCCCAGGAAACGGGTAACAATGGTCATCAGAATTTTCACAACAACCAGGCAAATCACAAGAACAATCACGGCAGACAGCAGCTTATTCAAAGTAAAATCTGCCAGCGAGATGCCAAGAGTTTCCTTAATCGAATCAAACATAACAAGTTCCTCCTTTGTAAATTACCGTCATTATACTCCGTTTTTTGCCAAATGGCAACCCACACCGCGCTTTTTAAGAATGCACTACTTTCGGCGCGGCGAGGGTACCCGCACACCAAAAAAAGAAAGGTTCTATAATAAATGTTGGGGTCAGGCTAGTCTAGCCTGACCCCGTTGTCATTAAAAGAAGTTGAGCATAGAAACAAAATCCTTTAATCTTAAAGTACCCCTACCCAAAACGAAAGGAGAAGTTCTATGCTCGAACAAGATTATATCTCAAAGATACTCGATTTGGAA
>JAZOBA010000007.1:0-3691 GCA_045595705.1 Oscillospiraceae bacterium | reverse complement strand
ATCCGTGAGAAGGCTCCGTTCCCTCTGGTTCTGGGCCATATCTGCAACCATCTCTGTGAGACCGGCTGCAAACGCGGTAACATCAACGATCCCATGGCTATTCGCAACCTGAAGCGCTTTGCCGTGGAGAATGATACCGAGCAGGCATGGAAGGACAAGGGCTTCATGAAGGAGCGCACCGGTAAGCGCGTCGCCGTGGTCGGTTCCGGCCCCTGCGGTATGACTGCCGCTTACTACCTGAACAAGCTGGGTCACGATGTGACCGTGTTTGAGAAGCGCCCTCAGCTGGGCGGTCCTATGACCAGCGGTATTCCCGGTTACCGTCTGCCTCTGGAAGGCGTAATGGAGGAAATCCAGTATATTCTGGATACCGGTGTCAAGGCCGAGGTCAACTGCGAGATCAGCGACGTTGCTGCTCTGCGCAAGGAGTATGATGCCGTTCTGGTGGCCGTTGGTGTCAGCAAGGGCCGTAAGCTGCCCCTGCCCGGCGCCGACTTCAAGCAGGTTTACACTGCCATGGATGTTCTGGCCGACAACCGCGCCGAGAAGGATATGTCCTATCTGGGTGAGACCGTCTGCGTTATCGGCGCAGGTTCCGTGGGTTACGATGTGGCCCGCAGTCTGGTCCGTAAGGGCATGAAGGTCAATCTGGCCTGTATTGAGTTGGCTGACAAGATTCTGGCCGACAAGGAAGATCAGGAAGAAGGCGCTCAGGAAGGTATCATCCTGCTGCCCGGCCGTTCCTTCGAGGAAATCGAGGGTACTCCCGACAAGGTCACCGGTCTGCGTGTGCATACCGTTCTGTCCTCCACTTATGACCGTGCCACCGGCAAGGTGACCGAGGTGGTCGAAGAGGGCAGCCAGACCGTGATCCCTTGCGACAGCGTTGTGTTCGCTACCGGCCAGTACACCGGCCTTCAGGATTATGAGAACTTTGGCATTGAGCTTAACGGCCGCGGTTTCCCCGTGGATCCCGCCACCGGCGTCAGCGGCTTCAACACCAGCGTGGATGGCATCTTTGCCGCAGGTGACGCCATCACCGGTATCAGCTTTGTCATCAAGGCCATCAATCAGGGCCGTATGGTGACCGAAGTCATTGACAAGTATCTGGGCGGCGACGGTGACATTGCCGAAACTCTGGTGGAGCGCACCGCCGATCCTCACATCGGTCAGTACGAAGGCTTTGCCGGTCTGACTCGTGTGGAGCAGGACCTGCGTGATGCCGCAGAGCGTACTGCGGATGATAAGGACGTTTACTGCACTTACACCTGTGAGCAGGCCAAGTGCGAGGCCGACCGCTGCCTGCAGTGTGATCTGCGTCTGCAGTTCAAGCCCATCAAACTGTGGAATGAGTACGGAGGTGCCAACTGATGAACGAAAAACTGTTGAACCTCTCGGAAAAGCAGTGCCCGGTGGACGAGCTGCTCAAGTATGTGAAGGGCCATAAGTGCCTGGACTGCGGCAAGTGCGTATTCGGTTACGAGGGTGCATCGCAGCTGGAAATGACTTTGGGTGACATCACCATGAAGAAGTCCCGTTCCACTGATATGGCACAGATGACCAAGCTCTGCCGCTTTATGGAGACCCAGTCCATTTGTGAAGAAGGTGTCGAACTGGCCCAGACCGCTTTGGCCGTGTTCGAGCAGTACGCCGATGAATTTGCCGCTCATATCGCAAAGAAGAGCTGCAAGGCCGGCGTATGTAAGAAGTTTGTTACTTACCACATCCTGGCTGACAAGTGTGTCGGCTGCGGTGATTGTATGGATGAGTGTGATGACGATGCCATTTTGGGCAAGAAGAAATTCATCCACGTCATCGATCAGGACGAATGCACCCAGTGTGGTAAATGTGTAGATGCTTGCGATGAGGAGGCCATTGTCATGGCCGGTGCCATCAAGCCCCGCTGCCCCGCAAAGCCCATTCCCTGCAAGCGCTGAGTTTTAGCAAGACAATAATTTAGGAGGTATTTAAAAATGGAAGAACGCAGCAATGTTTATGAGATGATTTTGGAGCGCCTGACCGCTATGCTGGGTCCCAAGGACTACAATGAGGACACCAAGTACGCCGACATCGGCATGAAGTCTGTCAACTACTCTTCTATGATCACCGCTCTGGAAGATGAGTTTGACGTGGAGATTCCCTTCATGCAGTTCCGCCGCAAGGCCACCATCGGTGAGTCTGTTGACTTCGTTTGCGAGCTGTTGGACGAGTAATCAAGGAGTTAGTAGTACATGAAGATTTTTGTTATCAACCCCGGTTCCACCAGCACCAAGATCGCCCTGTTTGAGGATGATCAGAAGGTGTGGGGCACCAATGTTGACCACGCTGCCGAAGAACTGAAGAAGTTCAAGGAGATCCGCGATCAGCTGCCTTACCGTATGGAGACCATCATGGATGAGGTCAACAAGGCCGGTGTTTCTCTGGAAGGTGTGGACGCTTTCGCAGCTCGCTGCGGCGGTCTGGTTGGTCTGGTCGGCGGTGTGTATGCCGCCAACGAGAAGCTGCTGGAGCATGCCCGTGAGTGCTTTACCGTGCGTCACCCCAACACCCTCGGTCCCCAGATCGCCAAGGAACTGCAGAAGGTGTACGGCGGCGAGGTGTTCTGTGTCAATCCCCCCGACGTGGACGAACTGGACGATGTGGAGCGCATCTGCGGCTTCCACGAGTTCTTCCGCCTGAGCAAGGGTCACCCCCTGAACCAGAAGGAGAACTGCATCCGCTATGCCAACTCGGTGGGCAAGAAGTATGAGGAAATGAACCTGATCTGCTGCCACATCGGCGGCGGTGTTACCGTGGCTGCCCACCGCAAGGGCAAGTACTGCAGCGTCAATGATGCCGTCAACGGTGACGGCCCCATGGCTCCCACCCGCGCCGGCTGGCTGCCTGCCACCGACCTGGTTTCCCTGTGCTTCTCCGGCAAGTACACCGAGAAGGAACTGTATGACCGCATTGTCAAAAACGGCGGTCTGGCCGACCATCTGGGCACCTCCGACGCCCGTGAGATCGTTGCCCGTATCGAAGCCGGCGACAAGTACGCCAAGCTGGTCTATGACGCCTTTATTTATCAGATCGCTAAGGCCGTGGGCGGCTGTGCTGCCGCTCTGAAGGGCCAGGTTGACGCCATCATCTTCACCGGCGGTATCTCTCACGACAAGTATCTGGTGGAGCATCTGAGCGACTACATCAGCTGGATTGCACCCATCAGTGTGCAGCCCGGCGAGTTCGAAATGGAAGCTCTGGCAGCCGGTGCCATTCGCGCTCTGAAGGGCGAGGAAGAGGTCCTGCAGTACACCGGAATTCCAGTATTTGAGAACTTTGATTATCTGAAGCAGTAATGCATGTAATTTCCCGTGCGTTCCGGCTGTTTTTTGATGAAAAATTCAGCCGGAACAGTACTGGCAAAATGCCGAAAATTCCGAAAAAAATTTAGGCAAAAAACCATTGTTTTCGCGCGGTATCACGGAAAATTGTGTGAAACGTACAATTTGTGTTTTGATGTTTTGTAGGAAACGCAGACACCGAAAGGATACTAACTATCAAACGCGTAACATAATTGATAGCAAGTGACTTATTGTTAATATTCACACATATTGTATAATCAACCTACCCTTGTATTTTGTTTAAATTGTCCTTGGAGAGGGACGAAAAAAACTACTACAGTTTGAAGAGGAGAGTTATTATGCAACAGAAA
>JAZOBA010000006.1:0-53467 GCA_045595705.1 Oscillospiraceae bacterium | reverse complement strand
CAAGGGCCTTTTTGCTAACCGCAGTTAGCAAAAAGGCCGCACATGTTTCCTTGTTTGTCAAGCCCTGTTTTCAAAAAAGTTACAAAAAGACTGGACTCCACATTTCTGTGAAGTCCAGTCTTCCTTAACTTAATGACATTGAGCCATAGCTTGCGTGCGTTTTTCATTTAACTGTCCAACAGGTTGATCAGATCCCAAGTTGCCCGGTAGCGATCTCCATCTTCCTGACATCCCATGATAACCGCAATGTAAAGGCCGTCTTCCCCTTGAATTGCCGAAAGCAAACATTTTCCGGCATTCTCGGTAGAACCGGTTTTCAGACCGATGGCCTGCTCACAGTACCATGTACTCCATGGGTTGATCAGAGAATTAAAATTCTTCCATGTAATGTTTTCGCCCGAGACAAAGAACACTTTCTTTTCGGCCATGGCGGCAATCTCGCGGATTTCCTCCACCTGCATGGCGTAGGCACCGAAGAGCGCCAGATCGTACACCGTACTGTAGGTCCCTTCGTTGTCCCATCCTTCCGGGTTGGCAAAGTGGCTGTCCGTGGCACCCAATTCCGCCGCAAAAGCATTCATCAGGCCACAGAAATAATCCACCGCCGCCCGGTCGCTCATGGAGTCATCGACCGCCACCCGGCGACCAACATTGACCGCCACGGTATAGGCCGCATCGTTGCCTGATGGCAGGAACATACCCATAATCAGCTGGTGCAGAGTCAGCTGATGTCCCGGACGGATCAGACACAGACTGGAATGGGGCTGCACCAGCTCCAGTTCAGTCCCTACAGTAAAAACTTCGTCGGGGGAACAATATTTCAGCGCCGTGCAGGCGGTGACCACCTTGGTCAGACTGGCCGGCGCGATGCGCTCATGCTGTCCCCGCTGATATACGGTCAGCATATCTTCCGCACGGTACAGTCCGGCGTGGGTTGCCTCAGAAGCAGTGTCATCAACCGGAGTCTCCTGCGGTGTAGGCGAAGGCTCCGGCGTTGGCTCGGGTGTAGGCGCAGGAGTGGGCGTGGGTGTGGGTGTAGGGGCTGGGGGTGGCGTTGGAGTCGGACGAGGGGTGACCACCACGGCAGGTGCCTCAGCCTGAACTTCACGCTCTCCCTGACAAGCTGTAAACGACAGCATCAGACAGACCGCTAAACAAGCTGCCCCAAGTTTCCGCAGTTCCATCCCTTCACCCCCATTTTTACACATTTGAAGAAATTGTATCAAATCCCTCACATTTTTGCAACGATTTCCAGTCGAATGTGTGATACAATACCTTCAAATAGATTGGGAGGTGTCCCCATGGCAGAAGAAAGAATGGAAGTTCAGCGTCCCCTTTGTTCCGAAGTCAAGACCAACCGCACGGTATACCGAGAGCCGGAGCAACCGGTGCGCTGGGCCTATTTACAGCTGCTGCGTTCCCATGACAAAACCAAACGCATTTACCCCGTAAATCCCTATGCGGAAGTCTATCAGTTCCGGGACAATCTGTACGGTATTTACACCGAAAGTCTGGACGGCATGGGTGATGTCTGGTCCTTCCTGATTATCGGTCCAGAAAAGGCCATGCTCATCGATACCGGCTTCGGTCTGGGTGATTTGAAGGGACTGTGTGATGAACTGACCGGCGGCATGGAAATTATTCTGGTCAACACCCACGCCCATTTCGACCATGCCTACGGCAATTTCCCCTTTGGTCATGTCTACTGCAGTGAATACGAAGTCCCCTCCATGCAAAGCAAAAATAATCCTCACATCTGGGACTATCTGTTTGACGAGAACGGAAATGGTATCTGGTGTGATTTTGACCGAAACGATTTGGTCAAGTGGCAGGATTATGAGATTATCGGTGTGCCCGACGGATATATCTTCAATCTGGGCGGCAACTACGAGGTGGAATTGGTCCACATGGGTGGCCACACCCCCGGTCACGCCGGTTTTCTGGACAAAGTCAACCGCATTTTCTTCACCGGTGATGACGGCTGTATCAGCAACCTGTCGGTTGGCTCCGGTTCCCCCGATGACCCATATTATCACATGGCCAGCGTGACCACCCTGCGCAACAGTCTGGCCAAACTGGCGGCGCGCCGGGATGAGATCGAAAGCGTCTTCCCCAGCCACGGTATCGTGGACGTGGGTCCCATTATGATCGTCAATCTGCTGGAAGCCTGTGAACGCGTCATTTCCGATCCCGATCACCCCAGTGAAATCCGGGAACGCGTCAGGGACGGAAAGGTACAAACCATGTACTGTCAGCATATCTACTGTTCCGGCTATCTGGTCTATCCCCCCGACAAAGTGTAACAAAACAGCGGTGCCTCTCCTGTGATTCTTGTAATCACGGAAGAGGCACCGTTTTTCATGTATGTTTCTTGCGCTTCCACTTCGCCGTGATCAGTCCGGACAGTTCGGAAACAACGATAGCCGCAAACATGATCACGCAGCCCGCGATCTCACGGCCGGTAAGCATCTCGTGCAGAATCAGTGCGCCGGCCAGCACCGCAAACACCGATTCCAGGCACATAATCAGAGAAGCCACCGTAGCTTCGGTGTACTTCTGGCCCACGATCTGGAAAGTATAAGCCAGACCGCAGCTCATAATTCCGGAGTAAAGCAGCGGCACTGCAATGTTCAGAATAGCGCTCACCTGCGGCGTTTCAAAGATGAACATCAGAATGCAGGTAATCACACCGGAAACCGCAAACTGCACACAAGACAGCTTGATGCCATCCACATCGGGTGCAAATTTTTCAACCAGCAAAATGTGTATTGCATAGAAAACCGAACAGACCAGCGCACGCAGATCCCCCCGATTCACACTGCCCAGTCCTCCCGGCCCAATGCAAAGGAAATACAGGCCGACAAACCCGAACACCACGCAAATCCAAGTCAGCCAGGACACCCGTTTCTTCAGGAGCAGACCAAACAGGGGCACGAAGAACATATACAGAGCGGTAATGAACGCAATCTTTCCGGAGGTGGAATACTCAAAGGCAAACTGCTGGAAATTGCAGGCCGCACAAAACACCACACCCAGAATTGCGCCATAGCGAAGGACTCTCTTGTTCTGAACTTTTCTCTCCCGAATCTGCTCGGCAGTCATACTTCTTCCCTGCAGCTTATCGCGAATCAGAATAAACGGAATCAGTACAATAGCACCCAGCATAGTCCGGACTCCGCTGAAGGTAAAGGCGCCCACCGACTCCATACCCACACTCTGGGCCACAAAGGAGGAACCCCAGATCAGCGCAGTCAGCATCAGCATGACGACGCCCTTCCACTGAGTTTTCTGCTTTATCGCTCCATTCATAACCCCACACTCCTTCCACATACATGAGATAATGTACCGTTCTCCGACATCTGGATTGTATCAAACAGCATAGCGAAAAGCAAGGGAAGCCACAGGTACGGCTCCCCTTTTTGATGTCAATTATACACGCTTCCAGGTGGCTCCGTCCTTGGCATCCAGCACCTCAATACCCATGGTCTTCAGTTCGTCACGGATGCGGTCAGCTTCAGCAAAATTCTTGGCTTTCTTGGCCTCGTAGCGAGCCAGGACCATGGCGTCAATGGCAGGATCACCCTCGCCGGTGATGGTGTAACCGCCCTCTGCCTTGGCAGTCTGAGCCTTGGCCAGTTCAGCACGCTTGGCGGCAGCCTTCTCCATCAAATTCAGAGACAGCACGCGGTCGTAGTCATGCAGGATGGCCAGCTTGGTGTTGTCGTTGGTCTTAGCCTTGAGCACGTCATACAGAGCAGTCACACCCATGGAGGTGTTCAGGTCATTACCCATCTGCTCCTTGAACTTCTCACGGTAGGCATAGAACACTTCAGCGTCCACCTCACCCTCTTCCTTCAGAGCGGCGATGCGGTTGATCAGCTTGTTGAATGCCACGGCGGCGTTGTCCAGATTCTCCCAGGTGAACACCAGGCTCTTACGATAATGGGACTGCATGCAGAAGAAACGGTAGACCAGAGGATCGTAACCCTTCTCCTCCAGCAGAGAGACCGTCAGAAATTCGCCCTTAGACTTGCTCATCTTGCCATCGTTGGTGTTCAGATGGGCCACATGCATCCAGTACTTGCACCAGGGATGGCCCAGATAGGCCTCAGACTGAGCAATCTCATTGGTGTGGTGGGGGAAGGCGTTGTCGATACCGCCGCAGTGCAGATCCAGATACACGCCGTTGTACTTCATGGAGATGCAGGAGCACTCAATGTGCCAGCCGGGGTAACCCACACCCCAGGGAGAATCCCATTTCAGGGCCTGATCTTCAAACTTGGACTTGGTGAACCACAGAACGAAGTCGTTCTTGTTGCGCTTGTTGGTATCCTCTTCCACACCCTCGCGCACACCGACGGCCAGATCTTCCTCATCATGATCGTTGAAGACATAGTACTTACCCAACTTGGAGGAATCAAAATAGATGTTGCCGCCGGCCAGATAGGCGTAACCGGTCTCCAACAGTTTGGAGATGGTCTGAATATACTCGGGAATCATACCGGTGGCGGGCTGCACCGCATCGGGAGTCTTGATGTTCAGTTTGGCGCAATCGGCAAAGAAGGCGTCGGTGTAAAACTTGGCGATGTCCATAACCGTCTTGTTTTCGCGCTTGGCACCCTTGAGCATCTTATCCTCACCGGTATCGGCATCCGAGGCCAAATGGCCCACATCGGTGATGTTCATGACGCGGTTGACCTCGTAACCCTCATAGCGCAGATACTTCTCCAGCACGTCCTCCATGATGTAGGAACGCAGGTTGCCGATGTGGGCAAAATGATACACGGTGGGACCGCAGGTGTACATCTCCACCTTACCTTCTACATGGGGGACAAACTCTTCCTTCTTATGGGTCGCAGAATTATACAGCTTCATATTCAAATCTCCTTTGAGTTTTATTCGTGCAGTTCCAACGGCAAGCCGTCAGGATCTTTAAAAAAGGTCATTTTCTCGTGTGTAAATTCGTCCAAACGAATCGGTTCACAAGAAATTCCCTTTGCTTCAAGCTCAGCAACTACCGCTTCGATATTCTCTACACGGAAGGCTAAATGGCGCAGGCCACGCGCCTCCTGCCCCCTCGGCCATCCGGGCCGTTCGGGTGCCGTGGGACGGCTGAAAATTTCCAACTCAGCATCACCGAACTTCAAATCCAGTTTCCAGTCCCCACGCTCGGGACGGTAGTTTTCGCGAATGACCGGAAACCCAAGTTTCTCAACGTAAAATTCCTTCGCTTTCTGATAATCCGAAACGATAATAGCAATATGATGCATGCGGGAAAAGTTCATACCTTCGCCTCAGTTCATTTTCTGTTCCAGTTCTTCCAATCGCTTGGTCAGTGCCTCGATCTTGGCCAAAGTAGGATTCTCCACACTGGTCTGGTCCACTTCGTCCACGTACTTCTTGACCTTCTCTCCCTGAACACGGACAATTTGGGCCGGAATTCCCACAGCGGTAGCATTGTCGGGCACTTCCTGCAGTACGACCGCATTGGCCGCAATGCGGGAATTGTCTCCCACCTTGAAGGGGCCAAGCACCTTGGCGCCCGTGGATACCATGACGTTGTTGCCCAAAGTGGGGTGGCGCTTCCCCGAGTCCTTTCCGGTGCCGCCCAAGGTAACACCATGGTACAGCAGGCAGTCGTCACCAATCTCGGCGGTCTCACCGATGACGATACCCATGCCATGGTCAATGACCAACCGGCGGCCGATTTTGGCACCGGGATGAATCTCGATGCCGGTCCAAAAACGGCTCCACTGGGACACGATACGTGCAATGAATTTCAGGTGATGACAATAAAAGAAATGGGCAATACGGTGGTAAATGATGGCGTGGACGCCCTGATACAGTAAAAAGATCTCCAGCCGGCTGCGTGCCGCCGGATCACGGGCTTGATAGGCCCGCAACGTTTCACCTAAACGGGTCATAAGCAACCTCCTATAAAAAAACCGCCTCTCACACCCATATGGGTATGAGAGGCGATGTAACTCGCGGTTCCACTCTCGTTTATCACTCGAAATAACAGTTGCGGCTGTCAGCCGGAGGGCATCTGCATCCCCCTCGCTCCCGGACGCACTTCACAACCATCCCCACAGGCACGCTTTCAGCCGGTGACGCACCCTCTCTGAGCGTGGAATATGCTGCTACTCTTTCCGTTCAACGCGATATTCACTTATCCCAAGTATATTATCATGGGGTCAAAAATGTGTCAAGAGTCATACTTCCGGCAAAACGCGTTCACATCGTCAAAATCACGCACCCGCGCGGCCAGTTCTTCATGGCTCCAATTCCACCAGGCAATGCGCTGCATAGCGGCGATGATTTCGGGTTCGTAGCGCCAGCCGATGTGTCGTGCAGGCACACCGCCCACGATCTCAAAGGGCTGCACATCATGGGTCACCACGGCACCGGCAGCAATCACTGCGCCATCACCCACCGTCACGCCACCCATAACAACAGCATTGTGACCCATCCACACATCATGCCCTACCTTGACCCGGTTATTGCGACGCCACTCGATAATAAAATCATCGTCAGGGCCAAACCCATAATGGTCACAGCGGTAGGTAAAATGGTGGGATGCCGCCCGGATGTGGGCCGGATGCTGTACCGGATTGATGCGCACACCGGTAGCCAGACTGGCAAACTTGCCGATTTCGGAATAAATGATGTCGTTATATCCAAAGCAATAGGAGTATGCTCCCAGCACGGTCTCTTCCAGCACACAGTGGTCACCCAGTTCGGTGTATTCCCCCAAGGTGCAGTTTTTTGCCGTGGACGTGGGATGAATCAGCGGCTGGACGCTCAACTTTTTTGTAAAATCAAGCATATTACATTGCTCCCGAGAAAACCGAACGATTCTTCACAAAATATTCCACGCCGGACACCACCGTGGTGATCAGAATTACCGCCACGCAAAGGGTGTTCAAAATAGCCGGGATGGGCACCAGCATGATGCAGATGCACACCATGGTAGCAGCCGTTTTGATCTTACCCGACCAGGCGGCAGCAATAACGATCCCTTTGGGTCCGGCCAGCATACGCAGACCGGATACGGCAAATTCCCGGGCCAGAACAACCAGAACCACCCAGGCAGCCATCTGACCAACTTCCACAAACCACAGCATGGCGGAAATCACCAGCAGCTTGTCTGCCAGTGGATCCATAAACTTGCCGAAATCGGTAACCTGATTAAAATTACGGGCAACATAACCGTCAATGAAATCAGTCACACTGGCCAAAATGAAAATGATCAGAGCAACAAATTTGTGAAACGGGAAATTCCAGTAGAGAGCCACCATAAAAACAGGAATCATAATGACGCGAAGCAAGGTCAGCTTATTTGCAGTATTCATTTTCTGTCCTCCTTACTCCTCGATTTCGCCGGTCAAATCACCGTCGGAAGTACCGGTAATACGTACATTCACAAAGGTTCCGGGCTGAATGGTACCGGCCGCGGTAAAGTACACATGACCGTCCACGTCGGGCGAGTCGGCCCAGGTACGTCCGCACCAGCATCCCATGTTGAAGTCAAAGCCTTCACACAGGACTTCCATCACACTGCCCAAGCGTTCTTCATTGTACTCATCCATGACACGGGACTGCAGGTCCACCAGCAGTTCAGCACGGCGGTTGGCCACATCTTCAGGTACCTGATCCTCCATCTCGGCAGCAGGGGTCCCCTCTTCGGGCGAGAAGGGAAACACGCCGGCACGCTCGATTTTAGCCCACCGCAGAAAATCACACAGCTCTTCAAATTCTTCCTCAGTCTCGCCGGGAAGACCCACAATGATGGATGTACGCAGAACCAGACCGGGCAGGCGGTCACGCAGTTTGGCAAACAGGGTACGGATCTCATCCCCCGTGCCGCGGCGATTCATGGCCTTGAGAATACGGTCATTGATGTGCTGAATGGGGATGTCCAGATAGTTCAGAATCTTGGGCTCGTCAGCAATCACGTCGATCAGAGCATCATCCAGCTCATCAGGATACAGGTAGTGCAGACGAATCCACCGGAAAGGCAGGCGGCACAGCTTACGCAGCAGTTCAGGCAGAGCACGGTGGCCGTACAGGTCGATTCCGTAACGGGTAATGTCCTGTGCCACCACGATCAGCTCCTTGACCCCCTGCTTGGCCAGACCTTCGGCCTCTTCCACCAGTGCCTCCACGGTGCGGCTGCGATAGCGACCGCGCAGGAAGGGGATCACACAATAGGAACAGCGGTTATCACAGCCCTCGGCAATCTTCAGATAAGCCGAATATTGGGGGGTCGCCAGAATGCGCGGTCCATTCTCCTCAGTGTTGTCGATGTCACCGAAATAGGTGGGCTGATCCCCGGCAGCAAGGGCCTCCAGTGCAGGTACCACATCGGAATAACTTCCGGTACCCAGCACACCATCTACCTCGGGCAGTTCCTCCATCAGTTCGCTCTGATAGCGCTGAGGCAAACAACCCGCTACAAGCAACTTTTGGAGCTTACCCTCACTCTTCAGCTGGGCAAGCTCCAGAATATTGTCAATTGCTTCGCTTTTTGCACTGTCGATAAAGCCGCAGGTATTGAGTACTGCGACATCTGCGCCGGCAGGCTGATCCACCAATTGGTGTCCGGCATCCCGGACCAGAGCCATCATCTGCTCGGTATTAACCAGATTCTTGGCACAGCCCAAAGAAATAAATGCAACTTTCAATTTGGTTCTCCTTATTCATCACACTCCGCACCGTACCGGCGCAGAGCAGCGGAAATATCTTCCCAATGGTAGCCTCTGCGGGCCAATGCATCGGAAATTTTTTTCAACTCGGTTTTGTCCGGAGTCTTTCCAGCCAGTTTTTTTGCAATAAAAGCATCAATGGCTCCGTCGGAAGACTCGGCATGTTTCAATGCTTCCTCCCACAAATCACGGGGCACTCCCCTGCGGTAAAGCTCATCCCGCAGTTTGCGCTCACCGTAGCCTTTGGCACTGTAATGGCGCACCACGGTCACGGCGTAAGCGGCATCGTTCAGATACCCCAGCTCCTCCATCCGGTCACAAATGGCGGCGGTTTCCTCTTCGCTCGCTTCCCATTGGAGCAGTTTACGCTCCACTTCTTTTCGGGATTGCGGCTTGCGGGACAGCAGTTCAATGGCCTTCCCTTTCAGAGAGCTGCGGCGCGCACTGTCCTGCAGCGCCGCAGATTCCTCCTCATTCAGTTCCTTCCCGGCATACAGAGCAAAATCGATTACTTGATTTTCACCCAGACGCAGGATGGTCCCATCTTCCAGAAATGCAAGCCATCGCCCCTCCACTCGTTGGGAGGGTTTCAACTCACGGATAACCATGAGTTAGTCCACCTCATCCTCAAAGTCGTCAGCAGATACATCCACGGCGCGGCCGGCGGCCACGGCAGCAATCTGAGACTGCTTGCTCATCAGCTTAAAGGAATTGGCACGGATCTCGGCCTCGATCTGCTCGGCCAATTCGGGATCGTTCTGCAGCAGCGCTTTCACGGCATCGCGGCCCTGACCCAGACGGGTCTCGCCCATGGCGAACCAGGAACCAGACTTCTGGATGATATCCAGCTTGACAGCCAGATCTACCATCTCACCCCACTTGGAGATACCTTCGCCATACAAAATCTCAAATTCCGCCTCACGGAAGGGCGGTGCCACCTTATTCTTGACAATCTTGGCACGGGTGCGGTTGCCGATTACTTCGCCGCCATTCTTCATGGCCTCCACACGGCGCACATCGATACGCACCGAGGAATAGAACTTGAGCGCACGGCCGCCGGTGGTCACTTCGGGATTACCGTACATGACACCGACTTTTTCACGCAGCTGGTTGATAAAAATAACCACGCAGTTGGTCTTTGCGATGGATCCGGCCAGCTTACGCAGGGCCTGACTCATCAGGCGGGCCAACAGGCCAACGTGGGAGTCGCCCATATCGCCTTCGATCTCAGCACGGGGAGTCAGCGCGGCAACCGAGTCCACAACCACCACATCGATGGCGCCCGAGCGAACCAGTGCTTCACAGATTTCCAGACCCTGCTCACCGGTGTCGGGTTGGGCAATCAGCATGGCATCGATATCCACACCCAGTGCGCGGGCATAGGTGGGATCCAGCGCATGCTCAGCGTCGATAAAGGCAACCTCACCGCCCATCTTCTGGGCTTCTGCCACAATGTGCAGAGCCAGCGTGGTCTTACCGGAAGATTCGGGGCCGTAGATTTCAATGATTCGGCCGCGGGGCACACCGCCGATTCCCAGTGCGATGTCCAGGGCCAGAGAGCCGGTGGGAATGGCCTCCACCAAAATATCGGTATTCTCACCCAGACGCATAATGGAACCCTTGCCATAGGTGCGCTCGATCTGAGCCATGCAGGTTTCCAGTGCTTTTTTCTTATCGGATGCGGGGGATGCACTCTCCACAGTCATTTTCTTGGTTGCCATATCAATCCATCCTTTCGTCAGAGCGCCGGGCGCCCCTTATCATTTCGTGAACTGATGTCAGTATAAAGGTCTGACTGTCCATTAAAACGGACTTATCCTTTGATGGTTCCTTCTACTACACGCCAGATTCCGGCGGTATCCTGATAGGTCTTGATGTCGGAAAACCCGTTTTTGGCAAGGATCATTTCCACTTCGCCCACCTGGCCGACACCTACTTCAAACACCAGCGTGCCGTCCAGACGCAGGGCATTGCCCCACTTCTCCGCAATGGCACGGTAGAAATCCAATCCGTCGGCACCGCCATCCAGTGCCAGATGCGGCTCATAGTCCTTCACCGAAACATCCAGACCGGGAATATCTCCGGTGGGAATGTACGGCGGGTTGCACACGATCACATCAAAATCCCAGAAGGTGGACGAAGGGGTCTGCATGGCATCGGCCAGCATGCAGATCACCTGCGCATTCAGACCGCAGCGGCGCACATTCTGCTTGCACACCCGCAGGGCTCCTTCCGAAATATCAGCCAGTACCACACGGCTCTGGGGCACATTGGCTGCCACGGCCAGACCGACGCAGCCGGAGCCGGCACACAGGTCCAGCACTCTGGCACCCTCTCCCGCTCCGCGGGCAAGCGTAATGGCGCGCTCTGCCAGCAGTTCGGTGTCCATGCGCGGAATCAGCACATCCCGGGAGACATCCAGAGGAAGACCGTAAAATTCCCACTCTCCAATAATGTAAGCCACCGGCTCACCGTCCAGACGGCGCTGCGCCAGTGCACGAATGCGGTTTTCCACCACATCGGCCACATACAAAGACATATCACGCACAAACTGCTCGCGGCTCTTGTCTGCACCGTAGCAAACCAGTTCTCTGGCCTCCATCTGTGCATTGTCAATACCGGCTGCTTTCAATTCGCGGCGGATATCCAAATATAGATTGTTGTACGTCGTTGCCATATCGACTCACCTCATCTAATTTACCAAGTGTCTTTTCCCTGCTCTTCCGGGATTACAAGGCGCAGTGCCTCGATACCCACCTCAATCATGGAATCGTCCGGTTCAAAGGTAGTAAAATTCTGCATCCACAAACCGGGTTTGGTCAGAAATCGGGTCAAAGCGTTGTCATAGCGGCCGACAAGACGGTTAAATTCATAGCTGATACCCACCACGATGGGCAGAAGAATCAGATGAAGTCCGAAACGCACCCACATGTTGCTCCACTCCACATAGGTGAAAACCACGCTGGAGCAAAGAATGGACACGACAATAACCACAAACAGAAAGCTGGTGCCGCAGCGGGGATGATGGCGAGGCTGCTTGCGCACATTTTCAACCGTCAGAGGAAGCCCGGCTTCATAGCAGAAAATGCTCTTATGCTCGGCACCGTGATAAGAGAACACCCGGCGCATATCCTTCATGCGAGAAATCAGAATCAGATATAGCATAAAAATAACAATGCGGATCACGCCCTCAATTACATTGTGCAGAAGCGCGCTGTTATGCAATTTACTGAAGAAGCCGGCAATAAAGGTGGGAAGCAGGAAAAACAGTCCCACCGAAAATGCTACAGCGATGATGGCTGCAATGGCCATAACCACCGACGTTGCCTTCTCGTTCCCCAGTTTTTTCTCCAGCCAAAGGTCAAACTTGGAGGGTTCCTGAGGCTGCTCGTCTTCGGGATAGAAATCGGCCGACCAGAACAACTCGCGCACACCGTTGATCATGGAACTGCCGAAATTGACTACGCCACGAATCAAGGGCCAACCCAGAATGGGGTGCTTGTCCTTAATGGCCTTGCGGGGCTGCAATTTGACCTCCAGCTCGCCGTCCGGCTTGCGCACAACGGTGGCCCGCTTATCGGGGCCAAGCATCATAATTCCTTCAATCAGCGCCTGTCCGCCAATGGTGGTGCGAAAGGCAGGACAGGATTCGGGTTGCTTCGACATACAGACTCCTTCCGTGTTCGATAACACGTTTCATAGAATGGATTTTAGCACACCTTGGTGCAAAAGGCAAGGATTTTATCGAACTTATGTTCCACTTTCTGCCGCCATGTCAATGGGCAGACGAACGGTAACAATGCAGCCTCCCCCTTCGGCATTTCCGATATCCAGTTTGCCGCTGTGGCGGGAAACAATCTCGTCGCAGACCGCCAAACCGATACCGGAGCCTCTTGCCTTGGAGGATCCTTTGTAAAACTTGTATTTCACATGGGGCAGTTCTTCCTGAGGTACACCCGGGCCGTAATCCCGAATGGTGATGACGGCATAATCTGCATCCCGGCGCACCGCCACATCGATCCGTTTTCCGCTGCCGCCGTGCTTGGAGGCGTTATCCAGCAGATTGCAGAACACCTGCCGCATACGCTCGGGATCGCCGGTAATGGGTGGGAACTCCTCGTCACCGTCGTCATAATTCAAAACCAGACCTTCCCGGCGGAAGAATTCGCGATAGGTATATACGGCATCCTCCAGCTCGGCTTTTAAGTCCATAGGCTCCACGGTTAGGGTAAAGCGACCGTCTTCGATACGCGAGAATTCCAGAAGTTCCTCCACCATGTTGGTCAGTCGGCGCGCTTCCGATACGATGATGCCCATGCCCTTTTTTACATCATCAGAGTCCCGCACTTCACCATTCATGATGGTTTCCGCCCAGCCATTGATGGCAGTCAGGGGCGTGCGCAATTCGTGGGAGACTGAGGAAATAAATTCCGACTGGGTCTTTTCCGACTGCGCAATTTTCAGCGACATATCGTTGATGGCATCGGTCAGATCGCCAATCTCATCTTCATGCTTCTTTTCCATCCGGATACCGTAGCTTCCGTTTGCAATTTTCTTTGCAATTTCGGTAATACCGGCCACCGGCTCCACAATGGAGCGAACAAAATACAGGTTGGAAAAATACACGACGGCAAGAACGATCAATGCAACTGCGCAGGCCGCCAGAACGGTGGTCAGGATCTGCTGATCCACCAAGCGCAAAGAGGTCACCACGCGCATGACGCCAACCACATTGCCGCTGTAAATCACGGGCGAGGACACGGCCATGATCCGCTCTCCGGTGTTAGGGTCCTTGCCCGACCAAATTCCGACATCCTGGGTCGTAATGGCATCCGTAATATCCTGCGTCCCGGGGTAAATATTGGCCATCAGACCGGATGTGGACTGCTGAACACTGCCATATCGGTTCAAAAATTGCAGTTCCAGATGCTCCTTCATCTCAAAGGTGGATACATAACGGCTGACATAAGCCCGGTACTCGCTTTCGGTATAATCCTCCAGAAAGCCGGTCGCCGCGGCAGCGGTGTTTTTCAGACCGGTGGACACACTGGTATAGTAATAGCTGGCCATGGCTGCAGAGAATGCAGCAACTGCCACAAACGCGATAATAACCACAACGGCAATGGAGTTGAGCATCCAACGTTTCCGAATGCCGCCGATGCCTTTGGATCGCTTCCTCTTCACGTGTGTGTCCCCCTTTCTGCTTATTTATTTTCCGTAAAAATCAGAATCCCCACTTATAGCCGAAGCCCCAAACCGTTGTGATATAACTGGGATTCTGCGGATCGTCTTCGATTTTGATACGCAGACGGCGGATGTTAACGTCCACGATCTTCAGCTCTCCGAAGTATTCGGAACCCCAGACTGTATCGAGGATCTCCTCGCGGGCCAATGCCTTTCCGGGGTTGTCCATAAACAGTTTGATGATGTTGTACTCCACCTGCGTCAGCTTGATGCGCTGGCCGTCCTTTTCCAAGGTACGGTTGCGGGTATTCAGCAGGAAGGGCGGCTGGCTGATTTCACCGGCGTTGACCACCGGCTCATCCCCTCCGGCCCGGCGGAACAACGCATCCACACGGGCGGTCAACTCGGCGGGAGAAAAGGGTTTGGTCACATAGTCGTCCGCACCGGTCATCAGGCCGGTCACCTTGTCCATCTCCTGCGTGCGGGCAGTCAACATGATAATACCAATCTTATTGTTGCTGGCACGGATGCGACGGCAGACTTCAAAGCCGTCAATATCGGGCAGCATAATATCCAAAAGGGCCACCTTGATGTCAGGGTGTTTCTTCAGTTGTTCCAGCGCCTGCTCACCGCAGTCGGCCTCAATGGTCTCATATCCGGCACGCTTCAGGTTAATGACCACAAAACTGCGGATATTGGCTTCATCTTCCAGTACCAGAACTTTTTTCATGGGAGTACCCCCTTATTATTGTTCGGACGGCATTTCTGCCTCCATATCTCAGTTTTCGGCAGACCAGTCTACTTTGATGCGGTTAAATCGGCCCAACAGATCCGAACTGTCCAAACCGCAGTCCCAATCGATGTCCCAGAACTTCGCGGCATAGATCACGTCGCTATCCTCGAACAAAATGAACCGGTTATCGATCGCAGCTCGATAGGCTCGGTTGGTACCGGTCAGACGGTACACGGTCAGAAATTCTTCCGGCTGAGCGGTCTCGTCCTGCAGGTAATAAAAACTGACTGCGCGCTCTGAAATAGTACTGTTGCTGTACTCCTTGCGCGCCGCAGTGACCAAACCTTTCCAGCTTTCCGGAAGGATCAGATACCAGCCATCCTCATGGCAGTGGAACGTCGTGTATACGTGAAGCGGCAGACCTTCTTCTCCGTATTGCGCCCAATGCAGCAGATACTGCGGCTCCACCGTATTCCCTGCCGGAGGAAGCATCTCGGAAATGGGCAGTTCCAAAATACCGTCGCCGTTAATGTCTCTGCCGTTGGCGTCCTGAAAATCGGCATAGTACCGGATGGTGCTGACACTCATCCCGGTGGCATCATCCATGGTCAAGTTGGTCAACACACCGTTATTCAGCGAAATCACATCGGTAACCCGTCCCTCATATTCTCCGAAATTCGAGGAAATGAACAGGGCCGGTGCCAGATTCGTCAGACTGCCCGCTTTGACCGACTCGATCTCGGTCAACTGTAAGGATAAGGGAGCCGAAGAGGTAAGTACCATCAGACCGTTACCGTAATTATACAGTTCGGCACGGCTGTTCCCCTCCGCCGCATCCATCTGTACCAGAACAATCTCCTTGTCGTTATCCCGGTCCAGATCGGTTATTGCATATTTGGTGTAACCGCTTCGCATCAGTTCCACCACATCGCCATCACCCTGCAGCGAGTATGCGGTCAGAGCTTGAACCTTGGTGCTGATCTGCCAGCACACAATGATTTCCTTCCCTTTCGTGCCTCCCAGGTCCTCAAAGGCCACCGAGTAAATACCGGCGCCTTCTCCTTCAATGACCCATTCGGTCTCATACGCGCCGGTGGTCGGGTCTTGCTTGAACACATAGAGCTTCAGCGGTTTTTCGGCATTTGCCACACGGAAAAAGGCCACGGCAGATTCTCTCTGTCCATCTGCGTCCAGATCCTGCAACTGAATGGTCTGCATATTGCTGCCCGAAGACGGTGCCGCATATTCCGCCCCTAATTTTTTCATAACGTCGGAAATGGTCTCCTGCAACTCCAGATATTTATCCGGGAATTGCGGCAAGGCGTACATACTTTCGCCGGATTGGGAAATACAGCCGGAAAGCACAAAAAGCATCCCCAGCGCAAGAATCATTTTTATTACTTTATTTCGCACAACGGACACCCCTTTCCGTCTGAATATACTATGATAGATTATCATACCACACATTATTTAAAAAAACAATTTACAATCTGAAAACAAATTTTATCAGGATAAAACAAAACTCTTGCAAGCCTCTTCATTTTGTTGTATACTATCAAAGCACACTTTTGCCGGTGTGATGGAATTGGTAGACGTAGTGGACTCAAAATCCACCGCTGGCGACAGCGTGCCGGTTCGAGTCCGGCCACCGGCACCAAAAACGGGAGCACTCCTTTGGAGTGGTCCCGTTTTTCTTTTCTGCGGGCGAAGCGAGTCGCTGTCCGGCCACCGGCACCAAAATGAGAGCAATTTGACACCAATCTCCATTTTTTGTATAATAATTTTGTTCCCACTTCCTTCACAGAACAAAAAGGAGCATTGTCATGGTAACCGAATCTACAAAAAAAGAACTGATCCGCACAATCAAATTCGTCCTGTTTTCCGCCAGTGCCGGCATCATTCAGATCGCCAGTTTCACCCTGCTCAACGAACTTCTGACCCTAACCTATTGGGTCGCCTACCTGATTTCTCTGGTGCTCTCGGTGGTCTGGAATTTTACGCTGAACCGAAAATTCACCTTCAAATCAGCCAACAATATTCCCATCGCCATGATGAAGGTCGCTCTTTACTATGTGGTATTCACTCCTCTGTCCACCTGGTGGACCGCCGCTCTGACCGAACCCTCTTATGGCATCATGTGGAATGAATATCTGGTGCTGGTCCTGACCATGTTGGTCAACTTTTCCACTGAGTTCCTGTACCACCGTTTTGTGGTCTTTGGAAAAAGTATCGACACCGCAGTCAAACAATAAACTTAACGGAGCCGCTTCACTGGAGCGGCTCCGTTTTATTAAAATGCTTTGAAAATCTGATTCAATTTTCGGGCTCCACGGTATAACGGACCTTCCATCTCTTTTGCAGCCGCCTTCAGATGTTCGCGGATCGAAATCTGCTGAGGGCAATGCTGCTCACAGAGTCCGCACCCCACGCAGTTGGAAGCCGACGTAGGGGTCTTTCGCAAAGCGGTACACATGGCGTAGTCCACCAATCCATAGAATTTCCCCTCGCTGTAGCGTCGGTTATAGGCCGAAAAGGTGCCCGGAATATCCACGTTTTTCGGGCAGGGCATACAGTATCCGCAGCCGGTACACCCCACCTTCATCTTAGCATTGATGGCAGACACCACCCGATGCAGCATCTCTTCCTCCGCCGGACCCAGTTCTCCCACTTCCACTGTAGATGCCGTCTGAATATTATCCCGCACCATCGCGTCGGAGTTCATGCCGGACAGAACGCAGGTGACCTCGCTCTGATTCCAAAGCCAGCGGAATGCCCACTGGGCCGGAGTGTGCTTGATGGGATACTCCGCAAAAATCCGCTTTGCCTCCTCGGGCAGACGGCTGACCAGTTTACCGCCCCGCAGCGGCTCCATGATCACGACAGGCAATCCCTTTTCGTGGGCATAGTTCAAGCCACGCCGACCGGCCTGGGAGTGCTCATCCATGTAGTTGTACTGTATCTGACAGAAATCCCAGTCATAGGCATCCACCAGTTTGCAGAACATCTCAGAATTTCCGTGGTAGGAAAAACCCACCTGACGAATGGCCCCGCTGGCTTTCTTCTCTTCCAGCCACCGGATGATACCCAGCTCTTTCATACGCTCCCATGTGTCCACATCGGCCAACATATGCATTAGGTAGTAATCCACGTGGTCGGTTTTCAGCCGTTTCAGCTCTTCCAAGAAAATCTTTTCCGGCCCATCCTCACTGCGCACCAGATAGTGGGGCAGTTTGGTGGCAATGTACACCTTATCCCGCAGACCGTTTTTGTGAAGGATCTCACCCAAAGCGGCCTCACTGCCGGGATAAATGTACGCGGTATCAAAATAATTGACCCCTTCCCGGATTGCGGTCAGAATCTCCCGCTCGGTCTCTGCCATATCAATCTTTCCCATGGTGCGGGGAAAGCGCATACAGCCAAAGCCCAGAATGGATATATCGTTTCCGTATTTATCCTGACGATAGTTCATAGGCCACCTCACAAAACTTATTGCTCCGATTTTACCCCAACTTCCGTCCGGACACAAGCCCTTCTGTTCGCCCCGTGCACCAAATCAAATCTGCCGCCCTTGACTTTCCGCCGGGAAACCCGTATCCTTTGTTCAGAAACTGTTTCGGGAGGAACCCCCTATGTTCGACAAAGTAAACCGAAAGAAACTGAATATCATACTGGTCACAATTCTCGCAATCTTTGTGATTGCCGTGCTTTTAATCAGCAATTTGATGTTTGATTTTGCCCTCAACCCTCAGGCAAAGTATACCCTGATTGATCTGATCCCTCCGGAACACTTTAACGACACCGATCCATCCTCCGGCAAAAGTCTTGCCCAGATTGAGCGCCTGCAGGCATTCCACAAAGAGGCCGCCCTCTGGTTTGAAACCGGAGAGACTGTCGCTTTGACCGCCGAAGACGGTCTGACCCTGAAGGGGCGGTTTTTCCCTCTGGAAAACTCCCATCGCTACGCTATCGTCTGCCACGGCTATGCCGGAAATTCCGAGCAGATGTTTGGATATGCCCGGCAGTTTTACAACATGGGATGCTCGGTTCTCGTTCCCGATGCCCGCGCCCACGGCGAAAGCGAGGGTGAATACTACGGAATGGGCTGGCCGGAGCGAAAGGACCTCCTTGGCTGGGTCAACCAATTGATCACCCGCGATCCGGACGCCGAAATCGTGTTGTTCGGCGTATCCATGGGCGGCGCCACCGTCATGATGACAGCCGGAGAAGACCTCCCCCAGCAGGTCAAATGCATCGTAGAAGATTGCGGTTACACCTCGGTCTGGGACGAGTTTTCTCTGCAGCTGAAGGCCCTGTTCAGTGCCCCCGAGTTCCCCTTGATGTACACGACCGATTTGATATGCCAACTGCGTGCCGGATACGGTTTCCAGGAATCCTCTTCCGTGGAACAACTGAAAAAGGCCGAAGTTCCCATGCTGTTCATCCATGGTGAGAAAGACACCTTTGTTCCGTACTCCATGCTGGATCAGGTCTACGAGGCCTGTGCCAGTGCAGAAAAGGAAAAACTGACTGTCCCGGGCGCCGGACACGGCGTCTCCGCCTCGATGGAACCCGACCTGTACTGGTCCACCGTAGAATCCTTTATCAACAAGCACCTGAGCTGATATGTATGCAAAAACGGGAGGCATCGTGTGATACCTCCCGTTTTTATCACTCTTTTATCCGATATGCAGACCGCCGGACAGATTCAGCACCTGACCGGTGACAAAGCCAGCCTCTTCACTGGCCAGATAGGCCACTGCGGCGCCAAACTCATCGTTGGTTCCGATGCGCCCCAAGGGCACACTGTCTTTCAGCGTTTCGGTGTCCATATGCTGAGGAGCATGGGGCGGATGGTCATTGACCAGAGCGCTCTTGGCGATACAGTTCACGGTAATACCGCGATCGGCAAGCTCTCTGGCCAGACAGTAAGTCATGCTGATCACTGCGCCACGGGCCACGCTGTCGCAAAGATTTTCCCCCTGGAAACCGTCCTGCGCACCGGCACTGGCCATCAGCAGCACACGGGGTGCCTTGCTGCGCTCCAAAAACGGAATTGCCTCCCGGACCATGGTCATGGCGGCGACCACCTGAAAGTTAATTTTCCGGGTCATTTCTTCCTCGGTAATTTCTTCAAATTTCTTGGGAGCATTGAATCCACCGGTGTTTGAAATAATCACGTCCACCGAACCGAACATTTCCTCCACAGCCCGGAAAATCACATCATCGCCCTGCTTGTTGCTCATTGCTATGCAACGTCCCGGTTTCCCCTCCATGGACTTTATTACTTCTTCGGCTCCTTCGGGATTATGAGTCACCATAACCACATTCATACCGGCCTCAACCATTGCCTTGACGGCACCGCGTCCCACCATACCGGTGGCTCCTGCGAACACGCAGGTTCTTCCTTGCAATGTAAACATACCGTACCTCCTGTGTCTTGCACTGTTCTTACTTTATCTTAATCTACTTATGCATTTTTGGCAAGCACATTTGCCTAAATATTTACAAATTTACTGTTCTGAACCCCTTTTACAGAAAAAAAGACGGACTCCGGTGCAAATCTGCACCGGAGTCCGTATAAATTGTCTGCAATATTGAATTACTTTGCGGGGATGATCAGCTTCTGGCCCACATAGATCAGGTTGGAGTCCTTAATGCCGTTGGCCTCCGCCAGTCTGGTGTAAGCGGTGCCGGTACCGTAGAACTTCTTGGCCAAATTCCACAGACAGTCACCCTTGACTACGGTGTAGGTCTCGTCAGCGGGTTCCTCCACCTCAGCGGTGGAAATCCACATAGCGGGGCGAATGCCGCCGGTGGGATCCTTTACGCCGTCAAACACGCCGTGGTAGTCGATCAGGCCGATGGCGTTAACACTGGCGTTGACGTCGGTAGCCTCACCGGGAGAGCGCAGGTGCCACCAGGTAACCTCACCGGTCTTGATGTCGATGCCACGCAGCAACTCAACGCCGGTGCCCATGTACTTCTCAGTCTCATTCAGGCTCAGTAGGAACACCTTGTCGCTGGTGTCATTGCCGCCCACGATGCCATACTGGGAGTTGGAGGGGTTGGTAATGGTGGTCTCGATAATCTTGGCCTGCTCCTGTGCGGAGAAGGTCTTTTCAATGAACTCGCTGTTCAGGTAGGCGCGAATCTCACTGTTTTCCCAGGTGATGGCGCCACCTGCAGCGTGGTAGGCACGAGCTTCCAGAACATTCTTGCTGACAACCAGCATCTTGCCTTCCTGCTCCTCCAGAACGTACCAGTCCAGACCGGCAAACTCAATGGTCTTCAACTCTGTTGCGGTATTGCCGCCTGCGGGGCCGCCTTCACCATCGGCAGAGGGCACCGTGATGTTCTTCAGCAGTTCAGCAGCCACTTCAACAAACTTTTCAGCACTGCCCTTGCCTGTGCCGGAGCGTGCCCACTCCCAGGTGTGCAGGTCGTGACCCTGTGCGTCAGGCATGTACTTCTGGTCACCGTCCAGGAAGCTGAGGATCATGGTGTGCTTGTAGGGGGAAGCAGCCCAAAGCTGCTGCTCGGTAACGGCATTGACTTCAGGCTTGAGACCCACGAAGGCGATTTCGCCGCCGATAGTCATACCGCGAACATCAATGGTCACTTCGCCATCACCATTCTTGTTGGCCCAGGTGAAGGAGGTATCCTTGGCATAGATGACCTGCTTCTCGTCGGAATAGGTCATGCCGTTGACCAACTCGATCATACAGTTGCCCATCTCAGCACCCAGACGCTCAACGATCTCGATGCCTTCGGCAACGCTGAGTTCCTTCTTGACGGCTTCCTTCTCAGGATCGGGCACGAAGAAGGTGGTCACTTCCTTGGGAATCTGGTCACCGGCAGCAGGCATGCAGAACAGCGCGGGAACTCCGGTTTCCTCTTCCAGCATGCGGCAGGCAACGCCGGGAACGTCAGAGGAGATCTTACGGGTGTTCTGCTTCATTTCGGTGTTGTCGATGGCGGTGGGCTTAATGCCGTAGCTGATGAAGTTGGCAATGGGCTCACCGGTCAGGCTTTCGAAACCGACAATGGTAATCTCCTTGTTGGAGGGCATGGTGCTGTTCAGACCGTAGTACCAATTCTCGCCGATCTGAATGCCGCGGTTGGCGTTGACATCCAGAGTACCAATTGCAACGCCCATCTTGGCGGGCTGGAATGCGGCAGCAGCCTGCTCTGCGGCAGCGGCTGCGGCCTCGGTCATAGCAGTGACAAACAGTTCGCGCTTTGCGCTGTCATCGGGAGCGTGGGGGGTGGTAATGGCGTGAGTAGCATGGACCCACACGTCATCGGCGGGAACTCCGGTCTTGGCGCTGACAATTTCCTTCACCGACGCAATCACATCAGAAGGAACGTTGACGGTCTCGTAGGACACGATGGCAACCTTGATCTGCTGCTCCAGAACCAGAACGCGGACATAGGGGTTCAGGTGGACTTCACCGCTGAAGCCCTCAACAGGGAACATGGCATCAGGGAACACGATTTCCTGTGCACCGGCGCCGGCCTTCAGAGCGTAGCTGTTTTCAGTCTGCATTTCCTTCAGCAGATTTGCGGCAACTTCCACAAACTTTTCGGCACTGCCCTTGCCTGTGCCGGAGCGGGCCCACTCCCAAGTGTGCAGTTCGTGGCCCTGTGCGTCAGGCATGTACTTCTGGTCGCCGTCCAGGAAGCTGAGAATCATGGTATGCTTGTAGGGAGAAGCTTCCCACAGCTGCTGCTCGGTAA
Source organism: Oscillospiraceae bacterium (assembly GCA_045595705.1). GTDB lineage: Bacteria > Bacillota > Clostridia > Oscillospirales > Oscillospiraceae > JAJPXI01. The sequence continues at coordinate 31,108 of JAZOBA010000006.1, read as the reverse complement.
CAGCATTCACTTCGGGCTTGAGACCCACGAAAGCAATCTCATCGCCAACGGTCATGCCGCGGACATCGATGGTCACATCACCGTCACCGTTCTTGTTCACCCAAGTGAAGGAGGTATCTTTGATGGAGACAGACTGCTTCTCGGTAGTGTAAACGATGCTCTTGGTCAGCTCGATCATGCAATCACCCATCTCGGCGCCCAAGCGCTCGACAATCTCGATACCTTCGGCAACGCTGAGTTCCTTCTTGACGGCTTCCTTTTCAGGATCGGGCACGAAGAAGGTAGTTACTTCCTTGGGAATCTGGTCACCGGCAGCAGGCATACAGAACAGAGCGGGAGCGCCGGTTTCCTCTTCCAACATACGGCAGGCAACGCCGGGCACGTCGGAGGAAATCTTGCGGGTATTCTGCTTCATTTCGGTATTGTCAATCGCGGTGGGCTTAATGCCGTAGCTGATAAAGGTACCGATGGTTTTACCGTCCAAACCCTCAAACCCAACAATGGTAATTTCCTTGTTGGAGGGCATGGTGCTGTTCAGACCGTAATACCAGTTCTCGCCGATCTGAATGCCGCGGTTGGCATTGACATCCAAAGTGCCGGTGGCGACACCCATCTTAGCGGGCTGGAATGTGGCAACGGCCTGCTCCGCGGCAACGGCAGCGGCCTTGGTCATGGCTGCAACAAACAGTTCGCGCTTCGCGCTGTCATCAGGAGCGTGGGGGGTGGTAATGGCGTGGGTGGCATGGACCCACACATTGTTGGCGGGGATACCGGCCTTGGCAGCGACAATGTCCTTCACCATGAGAATCACGTCAGAGGGAACGTTAACCGTCTCATAGGACACAATTGCAACCTTAACATCCTGCTCCAGAATCAGAACACGGACATAGGGATTCAGGTGGACTTCGCCGCTGAACCCCTCAACAGGGAACATAGCATCAGGGAATACAATTTCCTGTGCGCCGGCGCCGGCTTTCAGGGCGTACTCGGCTTTGGGCGCAGGGGCAATCAGCAGAACATCTTCTGCCGAACTTGCCATTGCCGTCATGCTGAACAGCATGCACAGACAAAGGACCAACGGGATAATTTTCTTGACAACTTTCCTCATGTGGTTTCCTCCTTTTTTATGCCACAGGATCTTCCTTTCCTGTAACTTTATAATTTTATTGTAAGTTCCTCAGCACCCCTCGTCAATTGGGTGAACTCCCGAAAGAATCTCAAATTTTCTGTGCAGAAAGTGCAAGCAGATTTTTGTTTAAAAAAGAAAATAAAATACCCGCCACCCGATGGGTGACGGTTTTCTGTGTAATCCCAACGCTATAGATGCCGCCATCCGGCGGAACAATTCAAATCATCCGCGCAGCGGATACCGCAACTTCTTCACTATTCACTTTTACTTTTTACCTTCCAAAAATCGACCCTGAGTTTTAATGAAGAGTGAAGCGGTAATAGTGAATAAGTAAAATCAACAAGCCTCTGTCGAAGCTTGTCGATTTTTGGCACGCCCGAAGGGACGCAGCCGTTCACACGTCTGCCGCCCTTGCGGCACAGCCGCTGCGGGCTTCGCGGCGCGGACATGCCACCGGCATGTCCTTTTTTCGCCGCTCACCCTCTCAGGGTTCGAGTCCCTTCGGTTTCATATGAACAAAACCGCCACCCGATGGGTGACGGTTTTGGCACGCCCGAAGGGACTCGAACCCCCAACTTTCAGAACCGGAATCTGACGCTCTATCCATTGAACTACGGACGCATATTTATGTTTCAGCGAAGGTCATTATACCAATCTTTCCTTTCTTTGTAAAGGGCGACTTTGGACGAATAAAAAAGAAATTTCAAAAAAGTATTGACAAAACACGGTCACCCGTGATAGTATAATCGAGCTGCATGCGCGAGTGGTGGAATTGGCAGACTCGCTAGATTCAGGTTCTAGTGTGCAATACGCACGTGCGGGTTCAAGTCCCGCCTCGCGCACCAAAAAATACAGATACCCATTTGGGTATCTGTATTTTTTATGCCTGGGGTGTTGGGAATGAACACGATCTATCCCGGGGTCCCCGGCGAAACCCAGCGTAGCGGTTTCGTTGGGGAAAGACTAACTATTAAATGTCAAGAGGAAAACTGAAGACTGGCTCCAAATTGTAGACGGCTTAGAAAAGGGCATAGCAAAGCTGACGTCCGTTGGACGCCTGGTCGAGTTTATGTAAGCAAAAAGATTACGTAGCGCTGTTGTACGGCTGTCTGGATTTCTCCATGGCATAGATCAAGCGAACCAACTTCTTGGCAGCATGGGAGAGTGCAACGTTGTAGTGCTTTCCCTCCGCACGCTTCTTGGCAAGGTAGGCGGCGAAAACCGGATCCCATAGGCAGACATATTTGGTCGCATTGTAGAGGGCGTAGCGCAGATATCTGGAGCCTCGTTTCTCCATGTGTGAATATGCACCGGATAATGAGAGCTGTCCGGACTGGTAAGTAGATGGTGACATGCCGGCATAGGCCAAGATTTTGTCCGGCGAGTCAAAACGAGAGAAATCACCAATCTCAGCCAAAATCATAGCGCCCATGCGAACACCAATACCGGGAATGGTTGTAATAGGAGAATGCATCTCTTCCATTATGGTCTGAATCGCTGCCTCAATATCATCAATCTCGGCATCCAGTTCTCGAATCAGTCGAATGGTGTGTTGCAGTTCCAATGACTTAGCAGGCATAACAGAGCCAATAGAGCATCTGGCGGCATCCCGAAGTTTTGTTGCCATGTCTCGACTGTAGTGACCTTTGGAGGCAGTATTTAGAAGGTTTTTCAGATGGGTAAGATGAGCTCCTGCAATCTGCTTGGCACCCGGAAACTCACTGAGAAGTGCATAAACAGAAGCCATGTGAAGATTAGGAACCAGTTTCTCCAGTTCGGGAAACAGAATGGTGACCAAGCGAGAAACAGATATTTTGAGTTTCGCACGCTCTCTGACCTTGTCGAATCTATATCTGGTTAGTGATTTTAACTCTTCGTTGTGGTATGCTGTGTCTGTGTAGGACTTGAGGTCCACATCAGACATGAGCATAGTTGCAATGGTTCGCGCATCGACACGGTCTGTCTTCGTTTTGCGGAGACTCAGGCTTTTGCGGTAAAGGTTGGTGTGCAGAGGATTGATGACGTAGGTGGCCAGACCTTTGTCAAGCAGATATCCGAGAATGTTGTAGCTGTAGTGTCCGGTAGCCTCAAGTCCTACTTTTATTTTGTCTGCCGTATCGGTGCAGCGACGAATGGATTGCAGAAGCATTGCAAAGCCTTCTGCGTTGTTTGGGATGGTGAAAACATCTGCCAGGACTTCTCCTTCCGAACTGAGGATGAAGCAGTCATGCTTGTCCTTGGCAACGTCAATACCCACACAAATCACAATGATACCTCCTGAGTGTTTATTTGATGCTGGATCCACAGGACACTTTACTCTTGTAACCTTGTTCCACATAAACCGTCTGGCGGTATCTAACTGATTAACAATACTGTAAAGGACTGTGGTTGGAGCCTTTCTGGAACCGTCTTGCGGTAGGAGGAGCAAACCAATCCACAGCATCCCTTACAGTGTAGCATAAGCCCTTGGAGAGGGGCTCTAATAACTACTACTCTATAATACAAGGCGGAGCATATCATGAACACCTTAATCGAACTTTATGATGAGCGTGCAAACGAAAACATTTTGGCTCCGGATATGTTTCGCCCTGAGCGTATTATCTACCTCTGTCCCAAAGAAATTGTGCAAGACAAAAGCCGTCAAGAGAAAATCAGAACCTTTTTCTTACACCGCGGATGGGATCCCGAGCTGATTTTTATGGAATCCAGCTTGTTCAAGGCAGACCGCATCCTCCGTCAGCTTCTGGCCATCAGCGAGAAATACCCGGACTGCGCTCTTGATGTTACAGGCGGAAGTGATGCCGCACTGTTTGCAGCCGGGCAGTTTGCCGCACAAACCGGAGTTCCGGCCTTTACTTATTCGCGCAAACAAAACCGTTTTTACAACATCAGTAAGGCTCCCTTTGCCGACAACCTTTCCTGCAACCTCACATATTCTGTTGAAGAGTTTTTTCTGATGGCTGGCGGAACGCTGCTCCCCGGCCGTGTGAATAACTCAATTTTGAAGCAATATCTGGACGATTTCGATCCTTTTTTCGCCTGTTTCCTGCGTTTTCGCCGCAACTGGACAAATATCATTTCCTACATTCAGCGCGTTTCACCGGCAGAATACGGTCAGGTCCCTCCGCTGTTCGTTCAAGGAAATTATACAGTGAAAGGCGAGCACGGCAGAAGAACCTCCGCCAATGAAGATGCCCTGCAAGAGCTTGCACGCATCGGCTTTATTCAGAACCTTACCATCACCCCCAACGAGTCGGTGTCTTTCCGTTTTCGTGATGCTACTACCCGTGCTTGGCTACGGGATGTAGGCAGCGTACTGGAACTGTATGTTTATAAAGCATGCCTTGATACAGGCATTTTCAACGATGTCATCAGCAGTGCCGTAGTCCGTTGGGATGATGTTCTGGGACACGGCACTGTATCCAATGAGATTGATGTAATGGCTGCAAAGGGTGTAATTCCACTCTTTATCAGCTGCAAGGCAACTGATATCAAAACCGAAGCGCTCAACGAGCTTGCCATCCTGCGGGATCGGTTTGGCGGAAAAGGTGCAAAAGCCGCCATTGTCACTACAGAACCCTGTAACGCCGCTGCACGACATCGAGCCGCCCAGCTCGGAATCGCCGTCATCGACTTAGAGGAGCTTCGCAACGACCAGCTGATAAATCGATTGAAAATCATCATGAAAGCACAGTAATAAGCAACATATATTCAACAAAAACAGGAGAGTGTTCCAAGGCACTCTCCTGTTTTATATTCAATTTATTTTTCCTATAATTTCTTATTGTTCACTGCTTTCCGTGTTCGAGCAATGCCTGTTTACAAACAACAAAATCCTGAATGCTTCTCTACGAGGTTTGCTGCAAATATTGCACATAAAACAGGAGATAATACCTCAAGAGGAGTGAAACAATGGAACCAAATAACACTTATAAAAAAGGCTTTATCCCATATGCCTTGGGCGCTTTTCTGATTGGCCTGGTGGGCGGCTTCTCTTCTGTTTTAGGTCCCTCCTTTGTACAGGATATTGGTATCGCCTACAACAACACTACATGGACCGCCCTTGCACAGGCTATGTCTACAGCCGCCTGCGCTCCGATCCTGGGCAAGGTTGGTGATGTGATCGGACGAAAAACAACCCTTCTTTGCGGCATAGTCGTCTTTGCAGTTGGAAATATTCTGTCGGCTCTGGCAAACTCTCTGTTATTCATGATGGCGGCACGTTTTGTAGTCGGCATTGGAGCAGCAGCTATGGCCCCGGTAATCATGGCATATATTGTCACACAGTTCCCTAAAAACAAGGTTGCGAAAGGTTTTTCACTTTACATGCTGATTTCCAGCGCATCCGTTGTTTTAGGCCCCACACTGGGTGGCTTGATTATCTCTGCACTCGGCTGGCGTACCATGCTGTGGATCTGCGTTGCAATCTGTGCCGCAGTCTTTGTCGCCTGTCTTGTAACTGCAGAGAAAACAGTCCGTCAACGGCATAAACTCCAAAACTTTGATGGCTTAGGCTCCGTACTGGTGGTCATATTCTTTAGCCTGATGCTTTGCATTCCCTCCTTCGGGCAGAATTTTGGGTGGACTTCAAGGGCATTTCTGGGCGTTCTGATTGCAGCAGTCATTAGCTTTGTCGTTTTAATTGCCGTAGAAAGAAATGCAATTTACCCCATCCTGCCCAGCAGCTTTTTCAAGCGCAGAGCATTTATCCTAAGTGTGCTTGCCCTCTTTCTGACTCAGGGACTGATGCAAGCAAATATGACCAACACAATTGTTTTCGTGAAATACACTCAGCCTGACAACTCCATTATATCAAGCTATGCAATCTCCATCATGTATTTGGGCATGTCCTTGGGCGCAGTGATCCTCGGTCCACTGGCAGACCGATTTGAACCAAAATATGTGCTGACCGGTTCTCTTCTGTTGACCGGCATAGGTTGCGGCACTCTGTTTTTCTTCTCGACCGCAACATCAGCCTTGCTGCTGATGGGCTCACTTGGCATTCTCGGCTTTGGTTTGGGCGGAAACGGTACCATCTTCCTAAAAGTTGCACTTTCCGGTCTATCCCCCAAGGATGCCGGGGCCGGCACAGGCACATATGGGCTGTTCCGGGATCTCTCAGCTCCATTCGGTGTCGCTATATTCGTTCCACTGTTTACCAATCAGATTACCAGCCTAACCGCAGGCGGATCGACATCTGCAACGGCCGCCGTCCAATCGATTCACTTGCTTGCAATGACCGAATTACTTTGTATCGCTGCCGGCATTGTCACCATACTTTTTTTGCCAAGAATTCGGAACAAAAGAGCAGCAACATGAACTCAAGACGCGCTGCAGTTTGACATATCAATTGCATAGCAAATGCGCCTCACTGACAACAAACCATGATGTCAATGAGGCGCATTTCAATTAAATAATTATTTTGATTTAATTCTTACAACTTAAACTGCACAACAGATCACCACATACTGCGCAGTTTCCATCAGTGAAAACGTTACGAACATATCAACAAGTTTACTATCATAATTTTCAATCAATTCAAGTTCAATTCCCTCTCAAAATAGAAACATTAGAATAACCAAATCTAAATATTCGTGTTGCAAAAGCAGAGATATTTTGTATACTATATTGTGTAAAAATACATCCGCAAAACCCAAGCCTTCCATATAAGTAGTAGGCTTCTTTTCAAAAGGGGATTATACACTATGAAAAAACCTGCATTGGTCATTATGGCTGCCGGTATGGGCAGCCGTTTTGGCGGTCTGAAACAGATCACTCCCATCGATCAACAAGGACATATCATCATGGACTTCTCCCTGTTTGATGCACACCGCGCGGGCTTCCGGGATCTGGTGTTCATCATCAAACCCGAGCTGGAAGAATCCTTCCGGGAAGCCATCGGCAACCGCATGGAGAAGTATTTCAACATCTCCTACGTCCACCAGACTTTGGATAAGCTTCCCGAGGGTTACTCTGTTCCCGATGGCCGCGAGAAGCCTTGGGGTACCGGACACGCCATTCTGTGCTGCAAAGATGTAATTGACGGTCCCTTCGCTGTTATCAATGCTGACGATTTCTACGGCCCCACTGCATTCTCCGCCATGTATGACTTCCTTGTCGCCAACGAGGATGAGTCCCGTTATGCCATGGTCGGCTATCTCGTGCGAAACACTGTCACCGAGAACGGCTCCGTGGCGCGCGGCGTCTGCGAGGTAAAAGACGGCCTGCTCACCGGAGTAACCGAGCGCACCAAGATCTTCAAAAACGGCACCGATGCCAAGTTCACCGAGGACGGCGAGACCTTTGTCGATCTGCCCGGTGATACCATCGTGTCCATGAACTTTTGGGGTTTTACCTCCAAGATGCTGGAAGCGCTGGAATCCCGCTTCGCCGCATTTCTGGACGACGCTCTGAACACAAACCCCCTGAAGGGCGAGTACTACCTCCCCTTTGTAGTCAATGGTCAGCTGCAAGCCGGCACCGCAACCGTCCGCGTTCTCCCCTGCGAGGAAGCCTGGTACGGCGTCACCTACCGTGAGGATCTTGACTCTGTCAAGACGGCCATTGCTGACATGAAGCAGCAGGGCATCTATGACGAGAATCTGTGGAGCTGAACACGAAGGAACATCGACATGTACATTCTTGAAAAAGATACCATTCTCCAGGAAGTCATTGCTGCCTTCGATTTCCCGGGAAATCTGACCGATGCTGTCCGCTACGGCAGCGGACACATCAATGATACCTACTGCATAATATGCCAACCCAAGGAAGGTAAGGCTATTCGTTTCATCCTGCAGGGTCTTTCTACTGCAGCGTTCCCCCATCAGGAGGAACTAATGGAAAACTTTATTGGCATCACTTCCCATCTGCGCAAAAAGATCGAAGCTTCCGGCGGCGATGTCATGCGTGAGACTCTGAATCTGGTGCCCACCCGCGATGGCAAACCGTACTACAAAGACTCCACCGGTAAGGTCTGGCGCCTTACCAACTATGTAGAAGGCACGATTAGTCTGCAGCATGCCACACCCGAACTGTTCGAGGCCTCTGCCCGTGCTTTCGGCCGCTTCCAATGGCTTCTTTCCGATTACCCCGCCGAGACCCTGCATGAAACCATCGCAAACTTCCACAACACCGAAGATCGCTTTGCTAAATTCCTCGCTGTTTTGGAAGAAGACAAGATGGGCCGAGCCAAAGAAGTTGAGGCAGAAATCAAATTTGCCATGGACCGCAAGTCGGATTGCTCTGTTGCCGTGAATGCATTGCGCGAGGGTAAGCTGCCTTTACGCGTTACTCACAACGATACCAAACTGGACAACATTCTGATCGATGAGAATACTCTGGAAGGCGTATGTGTTATTGATCTGGATACTACCATGCCCGGTCTGTCCATCTATGACTTTGGTGATTCCATTCGTTTCAGTGCAAACCACTGCGCAGAGGACGAAAAGGATCTTTCTAAGGTCAACTTCGATATCGAACTGTATGCACGTTACACACGAGGCTTTCTGGAAGGCGCAAAGGGCGGTCTGACCGAAGCCGAGCTTGAATATCTGCCCTGGGGCGCAAAACTGATGACGCTTGAATGCGGCATCCGTTTCCTGACCGACTATCTTGACGGCGATAACTATTTCCACATCCACTATCCGGAACAGAACCTGAACCGTTGCCGCACTCAATTCAAGCTGGTTGCTGATATGGAAGCACAATGGGATGAGATGCATAAAATCGTGAAGGAGATCGTAAAATGAAAGTTTTGGTTACCGGCGGCGCCGGATACATCGGAAGCCACACCTGTGTGGAACTGATCGAAGCAGGTCACGAGCCTGTTGTAATTGACAATCTGTGCAATTCCAATCCCGAAAGTCTGAACCGGGTGAAAATCATCACCGGTAAGGAAGTTCCGTTCTACGAGGGCGATGTTCGTGACGAAGCTTTGCTGAACTTTGTTTTCGACCAACACACTGACATCGAATGCGCAATTCACTTCGCAGGGTTGAAGGCAGTTGGCGAATCCGTTGCCAAGCCCCTCGAGTACTACGAAAACAACCTGTGCTCCACCATGACTCTGTGTAAGGTTATGGGAAAACGCGGTGTCAAGCGCATCGTGTTCTCCTCCTCTGCAACTGTTTACTCCGGTGACAATGAGATGCCTCTGCGTGAGACTTCCAAGACCGGCAGCTGCACCAACCCCTACGGCTGGACCAAGTTCATGGGCGAACAGATCCTGCGTGACCTAACTGTTGCTGACCCTGAGTGGTCCGTAGTGCAGCTGCGTTACTTCAATCCCGTGGGTGCACATGCCAGCGGCCTGATCGGTGAACATCCCAACGGCATTCCCAACAACCTGATGCCTTTCATTTCCCAAACCGCTATCGGTAAGCTCCATCACCTGAATGTCTTCGGAAATGACTACGATACCCACGACGGAACCGGCGTTCGTGACTACATCCATGTTGTTGATCTTGCAAAGGGCCATGTTGCCGCCCTTTCCCACCTAATGTCAACTCCCGGTGAAAGCGTATTCAATCTTGGCACCGGTACCGGTTACTCCGTTCTGGATATGGTCAAGGCTTTCGAAACCGCCAATGGCGTTCCCGTACCTTATGAAATCGCTCCCCGCCGCCCCGGCGACCTGGCTACCTGCTTTGCAGATCCGGCTAAAAGTGCAGAGGTACTGGGCTGGAAAGCCACCAAGGATCAGACCGATATGTGCCGTGACACCTGGAACTGGCAGAGCAAGAACCCCAACGGTTTCGACAAATAAATAAATCAGTATGAGATGAGAGCCAAAGTCAACAATAACCTTGGCTCTCATTTTTTGCACCGTAAACCAGCCCAAACCGCAAAACTATACTTGACGTTCAACACCCATCCAATGAATAAACACAACAAGAACCCACTTCCAATAATGCATTTACAAAGTTGATAAATTATGGTATAAAAATAGTGTTTTATCTAAATTACTTTTATAGCAAGGGAGATAATCATGGAAAAGATTCGAATTCAAGACGATCTGTATACCTTTGTCAACCAGGAAAAACTGGAGGAACTGGTAATCCCCGAGGATATGCCCATTGCCGGTGGTTTCGCCACCCTTAGCACCGATATCGAAAAGCTCATGATTAGCGAATTCAACGACATGTGCAAGAGTGCATCCTATCCCAACGAGTACCTTGCAAGAGCCTGCACCCTGTACACTCTCGCAAAGGATGTGAAGAGAAAGAAATAGCACGGCATCAAGCCGGCGCTGAAAAACCTTTCCGTCCTCAAGAAACTGGGCACCATGCGCAGCTTCAATCTCCGCGCAAAGGAATTGATTCTGAAGGGCATCGCTATGCCCATCAGCATTGCTGTGGAACCCAACATGAAGGACACCACTCACCACTGTGTGATGATCCAGGGCCCCAGCGTGATCCTGCCCGATGCCTCCTATTATGCCGAAGGCAAGGAGCAGCAGAGAGACGCTCTGCTGAACATGTGGAGCGGCTTTACAAAGCAGGTGCTGGCCATCGCCGGCCACAGCGAAGAAGAGTGCGACGCTCTGCTTAAGGACACTCTGGCCTTTGATGCTCTGGTTGCTAAATATGTCAAGAGCAACGAAGAATGGTCCGAGTACACCAAGATGTACAACCCCATGAAGACCGGCAGAGTGGCAGGCATGGTCAAGCCCATGAACCTGAAAAAACTGCTTTCCGACCTCTTTGGTGTTATCCCCGAACAAGTCATCGTAGCAGAGCCCAGATACTTTAAGAATTTCAAAGAAGTGTTCAATCAGGACACCTTTGAGATGTACAAGAACTGGGCCTATGTGTTGACTCTGATGGGCAGCTGTTCCCTGCTGTCCGAGGAACTGCGTGATTTGGGCGGCGCATTCCGTAGAGCCCTCTCCGGCATTGCCGCCACTTCTTCCGCCGAGAAGTTTGCCTACCAGCTGGCATCCGGCATGTTCAGTGAGCCTGTGGGCCTGTACTACGGCGAGAAGTACTTTGGTGAGGAAGCCAAGAAGGATATCACCGACATCGTCAAGCAGATCGTTGCAACTTACCAGAAGCGTATCGCAACCAACGACATTCTGGAGCAGGCTACCAAGGATAAGGCCATCTTGAAGCTTTCCAAGATGGGTCTCAAGCTGGGATATCCCGACCGCGTGGAAGAAATCTACGACAAGATGGTGTTCGATGCAAGCAAGTCCCTCTTTGACATTGTGGGCTCGCTGCGCAAGATCCGCATGGAGGAGAACTTCGCCAAGCTGGATAAGGAAGTGGACCGCACCCACTGGGCAATGCCCGGCCACATGGTCAATGCCTGCTACGATCCTTTTGTCAACGACATCACCTTCCCCGCTGCTATTCTGCAGCCTCCCTTCTACTCCCTTAACCAGACCAGAAGTGAGAATCTGGGCGGCATCGGCGCGGTGATCGGCCACGAGATCTCTCACGCTTTCGACTCCAACGGCGCCAAGTGCGACGAGCTGGGCAACCTGAACAACTGGTGGACCAAGACTGATGAACGCAAGTTTAACAAGAAGGTCAATGCCATGATCAAGCAGTTCGACGGCATCGAGCTGCCCTGGGGCACCGTCAACGGTAAGTTCACCGTCAGCGAAAACATTGCAGACAACGGCGGTATGGCCGTAACTCTGGACATCATGTCCAACTCCGAGGGCGTCTCCTTCGAAGAGTACTTCGCAAACTGGGCTAAAGTATGGTGTCAGAAGGCAAAGCCCGAGTATCAGGCACTTCTGCTTCAGGTTGACGTTCACGGTCCCAATATCCTGCGAACCAATATGCCCCCCAGAAACTTCCCCGAATGGTATGCCACCTTCCAGGTGAAGAAATCCGACGGCATGTATTTGGCTCCTTCCAAGAGAGTTGTTATTTGGTAAAAACGATAAACAAAATTCAAAAGGCAGGCCTTCCGGACTCCGGAAGGCCTGCCTTTTTCACGTCATGTTGTGGGTATTTGGTGAATGGTGTTAACCGGCTCAAAACCCTCTTATTTGTCTGATTCAGCTCCAAATTTCACTTCGCCCGGAATCATCTTTCCGGGGACAAGTACACGCTTGTACTCATCCAATTCTTTCCCGGCAAACAGACTTAGAGCATGATGGCGCTCAGCACATCCTTCGCAAAGGATCTGCTCCTCTTCATCATCAACTGCATTGTCGATAACATTACCTTCGTAACCAAGGCCAAAGAAGGTCTTTTCACAATCACTGCAAGAGTTCACAAGTCGAAGTGCCAGAAAAATCACGACAGCTAAAATAACAACAGTCAGAAGAATTTTTCCAAACGCTCCCCCACTTGTACCTCTTCCATTTCTCCTCTTTGCCATATTATTCACACTCCGTTAAATAACCTTCAGAGCCAGCATAAACACGGTCAGGATAGCCAGGAAACCAAAGTTAAATGCCGAGAACATCTTGACGTAGTACCCAGTCTTACCGGGATTGTTTTTCGTGTACTCACGGAAAGTAATCAAGCTGGCCAGCGAAGCAATCAGCGTGCCGGTACCACCAATATTCACACCAACAAGCAGATCAGGGTAGTTGGCGGTAAACTGGCTGAGCAGGATGGCCGAGGGAACGTTACTGATAAACTGGCAGGACAGAACACTGAACAGCAGTGTGCTCTTGTCCAACAGCATCGACAGGAAGTTTCGGATCGGTTCGATGCGAGCCATATTGCCCGAGAAAATAAAGAAAAACACAAAGGTAAACAGCAGTGGGTAGTCCACCATCTTCAACGCTTTACGGTCGGCAAAGAGAAGCACAACTGGGATGACAATCAGGCCGATCCAGTAAGGAATTCCGCGGAACACGATGGCAATGGCCAAGATGAACAGAAGAATATACAACGTTGTACGACCCGGGGGCAGCAGAGCCTTTTCGTCCTCCACCAAAAGCGGTTCCGGCTTAACAAACACAATACAGCAAACGGTGATCAGCAGCACCGAAAGAACAAAAGGCGGTGCCATGATACCCATGAATTCCAGATTCGGAATTTCAAACTTGGTGTACAGATACAGGTTCTGCGGATTGCCGAAAGGGGTCAACATGCCGCCAAGGTTAGCAGCGATGTTCTGCATGATAAAGGTGAATGCCATGTACTTTTCCTTGCCCGTTGTGGTAAGCACAAAAAATCCCAGAGGCAGGAAGGTCAGCAAAGCCATATCGTTGGCAATCAGCATGGAGCCGATAAAGGTAATGTATACCAGTGCCAGAATGCTCATGCGGGCATTTTTAAACAGTTGGACTACCTTTTTGGCAAGAATATAGAAGAAGCGAATATTCTTCAGTGCGCAAACCACGGCCAAAACACAGAACAAACAGGTCAGCGTCTTGACATCAAAATATCCAAGATATGCTTTATCCGGAGGGACGATAAAACTGGTGATTATGGCGGCTGCCAAAGCAACCGTCATAACCACGTTCTTCTTAATAAATGTTCCGATAAAGCTAAGTACAGTTTTCATTCTTAGTCCGCTTCCTTCTCTGCAATGCGTGCATGGCGAATATCATTGCGCAGGCAATACTCATGGGCAGCCGAGCCCTCATCACAATAAACCGTCACGATGTGCTCGCACCCGTCAAACAGACCCCAGCCCAGTTCCTTGACCGAAGAGGGAATGACCACACGCTCCAGACCGGTACAACCGCGGAAGACACAGTCATCCAGCTTGATCACGCTGTCGGGGATCTCCACCTCATCCAGCTGAGCGCAGTTGCAGAAAGCACCTTCACCAATCTCATAGACGCTGTCAGGAATGAAGATACGGTTGAGTTTTCTGCACTCGCAGAATGCCCAGTCGCTAATGACGGTCACGCTATCAGGAATATCATACAGCAGATCACGGCTGGCTGCAGGATAGGCAATAAGCACCGACTTGTTCTTGTTGAACAGCACGTGATCCTTGCCGTCGCTCTTGGAGGGAGCAGACTTATAGTGCTTGTTCTTGGGGGAAACCTTGATGGACTTCAGGGACTCACAGCCGCGGAACAGCGCATCACTCATGCTTGTAACGGTGGCAGGAATCTCAATCTTAGTCAAAGATTTGCAGTTTTTAAAGGCACCCTTGCCGATCTTCTTCAGACCATCAGACAGTTCAACCTTGGTCAGGCTGGTGCAGCCGTTAAAGACCAGATCATCAATTTTGGTGACGGTCTCAGGAATTTCGATGGACTCAAGACCCACACAATCGGAGAAGGCGCTTTCACCCAGCACGGTCAGGTTGTAGGGCAGTCGAATGCTCTTCAGGCTCTTACAGCTGTTGAACGCACCGCCATACAACTCAGTCATGCCATCGGGCAGGGACACATCACTCAAAGCAGCGCAGTTCTCAAAAGCACGCTCGCCAATCTTTGTCTTGCAGTTCTCAACCACCAGAGAAGTCATGCTGACACAGTCTCGGAAAGCACTTTCACCGATGCGCAGAGTACGCGACGGAATGGTCATGGATTTCAGATTACCGCAGCCGCGGAAACTCTCTTCCTCGATCTCCACCAGAGTCTCAGGCAGTTTGATCTGGCGCAGGGCACGGCGTTCCTTAAAGGCACCGGCACAGACCACGGTAATACCCTCATCCACTTCAATACTCTCGCCGTTGTCTTCGCACTTTTCCAGTTTGCCTTCGTGCGTAGTCAGGCGGTCCATTGCAGCGGCCGGCAAATCGCGAACCAAGGACTTGATCAACTTGTCCATGTCATCGATCGTACCGTGATGGGTATTGGCCAGCAAGATCTCAAACGCAGGCGGAACAGCAGATTCTTCCAGATAGATGGGATGCAGACGCTTTCCGTTCTCGCGGGCAACAATGATTTCCATGCCGCAGAAAGGCGAAGCCATGGATGCCGCCGAGACGAACAGAAGTACTGCCTCAGCTTTTTCGATGCGGCGACGCAGTTCATCACGGAAGTCATTGCCCACTTCGCAGGACTCATCGTACCAGATACGGTACTTTTTATCGTACAGGGCATCCAGAATGGGATAAACCTTTGCAGTATCTCTATGAGAGTAACTGACAAACAGATACGGCTCATCACCGGTGTATGCTTCAAACTTGGTCTTCATCGGTACATATTCATAATTCTGCTTCAGTACCTCGATCTCCTGCAGTGCATCGCTGACATTTTCGAGTTTCTTTTTCTTTTCAGTCATCTTTTTGGTTTCTTCCATTGGGTTCATCCTCCCTGCTCTATCTGAAGTTTGATGATTTTATATCGTTTGCCTGCCACGCCCCATTTGTCGTGCAGAATATCCGGAATACGAAGAATCAATTCTCTGTCGTATACCGTAGAATCCGGTAAGCCAAGCTTATCCGAACGATCCTGCAGCTCGTCGAAGGGGCAAATATACGGATGAAGTTTTAACAGCGGACAATTGTGGCGTCCTTTACTGATTCCGGTTTCTTTGTATGCATTCACTTGATCGATCGTGGACTCTTCCCAACCCTCGGTTTCCAAAAAGGCCATCCAACGGTCGTGCTCTGCCACGGTCAGTCGCTCTAACGTTTCAGCATCCAAATAATCAGCCAAATCAACTTCTTCCGCATCCGGATCATCTGTATAATCCAAACCTAACATGGCAAGTTTATACCGGATATGAAGAGCATTGGCACGGTTGGAACTCTTATTCACTTCAAAGAGATTATAACGCTCCAATGCATCGGCTACATCAATTTCGCCTTCACTGAAGATATCCTCATAAACCAAGTGAACATTTTTCGAAAGAAGTTCCAAATCAGAATCGGTGATATTTTGGTAGGTAAATAATTCATTTGCCATTCCGTACGGAATGATATCATAGGACATTCTACGATCCACCCGTGCTTCCGCCGTTGTCAGCGCAGCAACGGCCGCAGCTTTTTCGTCATTTTCAAGATATACGAAAATGGGTGGTTTGTGGCAGAACCGTCCGTCTGCTTTGTAGAAAAATCTTCGCAGGCCAACTGCTTTTTCAATCGACTCACGCTCACTGTCACAGGAAATGACAACATAGCTCGCATCCGCGCAGTGTTCACGCACAATGCGCTGGTACTCCAGCTCATTGTTCCAATTATAAAAGGTGATATCGTAGCGCCCGGTAAACAAGCTCGGATAAGCAGCCTTAAAATCTGCTTCTCGATCAGATAGATTTTTATCCAACACTGAGAACCGCAGACGATATCCTGCTACCTGTCCGCACCAAGCGGCGGCACGCAGAAAAGCATCACCCTCATCAGAAAAACCACATAACAATACGTGAATATCGTTTCCATTGGCATAGCGGTACAGCGGATAACGTTCCAACAAGTTGTACGCATCGGTACGTTGTTCGTTGATCAGGCTGATTTCAACGGCACCTTTTTGTACGGAGTCAATCAGCATCTCTGCCATCGGATCCGCTGTAAACAGGAATATATGCGCCTTTTCCTGACGTTTTCTGTCCTGTGGGCTCAGCCAGCTCAGCACCGTTAACGCATCGGTCAGATTTTTCTCATGATCTTCAGAAAGGCAATAAAAATGGACCGATCTGCGCCGCATGTCAGGGTGTACATTTTCTATTGGTTCATTAATAATAGAACAGTGCATTTCCTGCTGCAAGTCCGAATAATCTTCCGCATCGGGGTCATGCAGGAACAAAATGTCGCTCCGATTATCATGGTTGTAAATATCCCGAGCCAAGACAATAGACTTTTCATTAATCTGAGAAAACACATACAAATGCTTGCGATGCCTTTTCAATAAGCCAACCCGCATCTGTGTCAAACAGCTCAAAATTACTGTAACCGCAGTCATAGCCGAGACAATCGGAAGCAGGAAGTGCATAGCAGCCAAAAAAGCAAAGTAAAATCTCGAATACAGTCCAAGTCCGAGCTTCGATACGATCAAGTCATAGAATGCCAAATAATCGGCATCCATTGAAATCACTTGCATCGTGTTGATCAAACATCCAAATAACGCTGCAATCGGCTCATACTGATTCCAGAAAGCTGGGATGTAAAGCAAGTATGAAATCAGGAGACAACCCGCCATCACATAGAGCATTCGGGTCTTCCCCATATTTTTATCAAAGGCAACCCGAATTACAACAATAGCAATTGCGATCGAAATCAGTAAACAGATTGTCCAAATCAAGTTCTCACCTTCTTAATAAACAAGCCAAAGTGAAAATATTAAAAATCAAAATCGGAAATATACCAAATTTCGTCTTTGAGCACCAAATCAATGGTAACCGTTTTGGTGTTCTCTTCACCGTAGCTCAACTCAGCAAAAACAGTGCACTTATCTTTGTCATCGTTAAACTTATAATCCTGAGGATCAATTTTGATCGACTGAATAAATACTTCGGTTTTTTCACCGGCACCTTCAACAATGCCCAGAAGATCTACCAGGTCCTCCAGCACACCGCTGGTATCATCAACGCCCAGCAGATTCAAAGCGGTCAACAGGGGCGAAGCGATGGTGGGATTCATACAATCCAGCATCCCGCGAACATCCAGCGCATGACAGGCAGTTTCAAAGTTAGAAATTGTTTCTTTCACTGCACCCTTTGCACCGCAACCGGTCAGCAGGGTCAACATCATAACCGCAGCCAAAAGCATTGCTGCAAAACGTTTCATCGTATTTTTCATTGTTTTCCTCTCCATTCTTTAAACGGCACCACAACGTACACCCTCCTTGGGGTGTACGTTGTGGTTTTCATTTACAGCGGTTTCGCTTTGTCGATAAAGGGCGTGTCGCCAGCCAATTTGATTTCAGTGACCAAAGGATACTTCTCCAGATACTTGCAGAATCCACGGCCATACTCGTCTTGACGCAGACGTGTAATGATCTCCTCACGCTTAGCGGCAGCAATCTCTCCGATCAGGTAGGCATACTGGATTTCGCCCCACTTTGCCATACCTTCATAGATTTCCAGTTCCTGATCCTTGCCGTATTTCTTCTGAATTGCCTTCATATCCCAATTCAGATACTGCCAGATATGGATCAGCTCATGAGCAATGGTCATCGTGGACTGCATGCGCGGTGCACCGTTTTCAACCAAGATAGAATAGTCTTTCCTGTTCTTGATTGCAACGCCCAGAATACGCCCATCAAAATTTCCGGTGGGGACAAAGCTCTTGCCCAAGCGTTTGTGCAGCTTTCTGGAGTTTACCATCTCCACTTTAACAGGAACGGTGATACGAGCACCAAAGAAGGTCTCCAGATTACGGATAACAGTTTTGTAGATCTCACGGAACTCCTCTTCGGTCTTAACCGCCGTGCGGCTACACACCATACAACGATCGCGACCATCCGAGAGGATTTCATATTCGGTTCCTACCAACTCATTTCCGCAGAAGTCGCAGAACTTTCCGCCAACCTTGTTCGGATCGAATGTGTGCTCAATCAATTCAGCAACATTCATGCCCTCGCGAGCCTGTTTCAGTTCATTGCGTCCAAAGCCAAGTCCCTCAAGGAACGCATGAGTTGCTTCCACATCAATCTGTTCAGGAACCTCATTTCCGCCGTAGAGCAGATAATATCTTTCGTGGTACGGTTTACGGATGGTCTGGACAACCTTATCGGCTTTCGTCGCCTTATCCGGTTCAAAACTCAAATCATCCTGCTCCACATCATGCTCCGGCTCATCGGTGGATACAGCACCTGTTTCCGCATGAGAAACACCGGTACTCATCAGGGAGAACGACTCCATGTCCTCTTCCTGCTCCTCAGCCTCACCATCTGTAGAATCTTCAACCTCGCCGATTTCTTCGGCAGATTCTTCTGCATCATAGTCGGGCTCGATGACGCCTTCATTCTCCTCTTCAGTCAGAGGCGAGGGTTCAAATTCTGCTTGATCTGCAGAATTCTCCTCAGTCTGCTCCGCAGGCACGTATGCCTCTTCGCCTTCCATCGGAACCAATTGCTGTTCTTCTTCCTCTGTCGGCTTCTTTTTCGGCTTGCGTTTGAAAATTTTGCCGAAGAAACCAGAAATTTTGCTTCCAATCTTCTTGAAGAAGCCGCCGATCTTCTTGAAGAAACCGCCGATCTTCTTGAACGCTCGTCCAATCTTGGTCTTAGGCTGTTTTTCCGCTTCAGCTGCTGCTTCTTCTTCCGGTTCGCTTTGTTCCGGTGCCACCGGTTCCGCAGGGGGATTCTGGCTCTTCTCCAGGGCATCCATATGCCAATCCAGATAATCACACAAAATGGCGAAGATTCGATTCAGATTACGCTGTACCGATACCAGCAAGCCCAGATCGAGCTGAGAGTCTTCAACAATGTAAATGCAATTATTGCCCTCGACACCATCCAAGGTGTAGGTAGCCGGAATCTGCATTTCACCGGGAGTAACAGCTACGATATAGGGATGATTTTCTGCAAACAAAGTACGGAATACTTCGTTGAACAAAATGGCGATGGTGCTGCGCACCTCATCGGTCAGGCCCTTTTCAGGCAAATCCACACGCAGAACCTGCTTACCACAGTAAACTCGCTCAGGTACACCATTGATGGATACCATCTGTCCAGATGTGAAGTCATTATACTTGTCAAGTCTCCAATAAGAGGGAGTTTCCACTCGAATATCGGCAAACTGGCGCGTAATCGACAATCCGGCAATGTCCATCTTTTCGCCCATGACGGTCGAGTCGGTTATATTTGACAGATGATAATGACGGACCTGACGATAGGCCGGACGTCCGGTGATGTGGTCTGCCGCACGGCGAACCAATACCTGACCACCGGAGGTCACACGAAGCATCTCGTAGTACTTTCCGCCAAAGGTGAAGAACTGACCCGGCAGATATTTCTGGAAAACATGTCCGCGCAGTTCAGTACCAAGATACTGCTTTTCGCCTCTCTCATCTTCAGCGATATATCCGGCATTCTGCAGATCTCCCAGAAGAAGGTCGATGAACTTCGTATCTGAGATAAAGTACATGTTTTCCATAGTTCCGGTATCCATAGAGAAACGGCGTTTCATACGGATAACAGACGGACCGTATTCAGTCTTGATTCCATCCCGCTCAACGGACAGCACTTCATTATTGTCCACATCAAAGGAAACGGAACCAAACCCACGACAGCAGTTACAAATCTCATGCCAGAAGTCCTTCTGCAGATCGCGAATGGGCAGATCCGGCAGGATCAATTCACGGCGAATCTCCTCTTCACTGACCATTCCTGTGCTCATTCGCAGACAGATTCGCAGCACAACGTTACGAACCGTGGGTGCATAATCAGCCACAATATACGGAATAGCCTTGGGGTCAGCATTGAACAGGTCATTATTATCTGCCATGTAGTCTTTGAGCAGATATTCCGGGGAAATCACATTGATAAAGCCCTGTTTTGTAGCACGAGTGGCAAACTCACGCTTGAGTTCAAACATATTGTAGGCTTCATCTTCCACGGTCAGATACTGGTTCTCACGCACTTCAGCATTCCACGGATTGGGGGAAACCTTGAAATACTCCTCCATCGTTTCCTGAGAAGCAGGCAAGCCGGCATAATGCAGCAAATCATAGTAATACTGCCGTGCAATCCAATGAATATCTCGTACCGGGAAAGCCTCGCCGCCATACCACCGCACTTCGGAAATCTGGTTCTTAAGTGCCGCAAAGGACAACTCAGTACCCATACCCAGATAGCGGGACAAGTTGGGAAGCAGCCTGTGCTGCAGATGCTCTCCACCGGTTTCCCAGCACATGTAAGAGGATACACCGGTGTGGTGATTTGTCGCAGACACCTCAGTCAGACTGGTAAGCAGAATATGGGACAGCGAGTCAACAAGGCCATCGCAGTTTTTATCTGCAGAACAGTAAACAATACTCTTTCCGCTTTGACTGCAGCGGCGCACCAGCGAATTCAAACCGATCTGAGCCGTAGTCACCAGTTTGGAAGGCTCAATGATAACAACGAATTCCACTTCACGGAAGAATTCATCGTTTGCCTCATGCAGCTCCAAATCATGAACACTGGAACGGGTCATAATGCCCACATCCAGTTCCTGCTTCTGTCCGGAAAGAACACCGATGTTCCACATAGAAGGAACTCCGGTCACGGCAGTTAGGCCGTCTCTGCACCAGGTCTCCACATCCCCTTCAATGTCATGACGGCCCAAAACGACCAACACCCGTTTCCCGCGCAGCAACACTCGGTTCATGGGATAGGAAACGTAGGGAATCAAATCATAATAGAAGGGATTATTGAACAAAATGCTGTTTCCGCAAAGCAACGCACGACCGGAATCCAAGAAATTATGATCCAGATCCAGTCCCTTGTTCAGCTTTCGACGCATAAAACGACCATACGCTTCCAGCTTTACGTCGTCACTTTGCTCCAGCTGATGGAGCAGTTCATCGTGAGTTCGGGAGTTGACATCTCCTTCATCCACAGATGTGCTGTCAGCACTAAGACGGTCGCCAAACAGTTTGGACAGAACATTTCGCAGCATGGCATAATTTGCAACACCACGAGATTCATCTGTCTCTCCTGTCAATGGAACCTCCATCTCACGACGGTTGAGACCGTTCAGGAAGAAATAAGCCTCACCAACAATCATCAA
Organism: Oscillospiraceae bacterium; assembly: GCA_045595705.1. Classification (GTDB taxonomy): domain Bacteria; phylum Bacillota; class Clostridia; order Oscillospirales; family Oscillospiraceae; genus JAJPXI01. Next base: position 9,451 of record JAZOBA010000006.1, on the reverse strand, counting down.
ACCAAAAACAGGATAGAACGGTACCGCCAACAGGTCTCTGCGATACAATTCGCAAGTTGCAAGCACTGCAAAAGCCGACAGAATCAGCGCTCCGTAATAAACGGTTTTCAGGAAGGTACGAGCCTGACTGAAATGATCCAGTACATGCCATTTCCCGCTTTCCTCATCCAGCTCGTAAAAAGGTTTCACAAAGAAATCGTGTACTCCGCCGCCCTTTTTGAAAACACCCTTAAAAATGGTGATCAAAATGCGTTTCACAATTACGTGCACCAACATAAACAGAGCATTGGATACGAACAGAAGCAGGAAAACCGGATTAACTTTTTTAATAAACTCACTCAAGAGTTCACTAAGGGTCTCTAAAATCCCGCCCAAGAAGGACAACAGGCCAAACAGAATCGAATCGGTCTTATCAGCCAGGTTAAGCAAGAATTCAGGCAGCCAATAAATCAATTCGGTCAGCTTACCGTTAATCGCACTCAGGAATACAAACAAAACAATCGCGTAAAGCAGAGTAATCAGCGGCATCAGGAACTGACGGCTTCGATACTCTCGCTTCAGATTTGCCTTGGCATTCAGTAATGCAAACAGCAAGAAAGGAGCTAAACAGAGCAAATCTTTTGCCATTCGGATCAAAGTATCAATCATACAGCTCCTCCCTTCTAACCGTGATGCGCTTCACAAAGCTGACGGGCACCTGCACGGTGTTTCCGGGCTGCATGAATTCGATCTGGCATTTCATGCTTTCGTTGTAAGGTATCGGATAAGAAAAATCTACAGGACGGTCGAAATCGTAGGAGTATGCCTCCACCTTTTCCAGGTCCGCCTCGATTCGCGGGGTCACGTAACTTCCAAATACCTCTCGCAGCTCTTCTCTGGTTCGCTTGATGTCTGCCATATGCTTTTTGTAGACACGAATACGAGCGGCTTCGGGATCTTCCTTGCGCTCCAGATAGTTCATTACGCGGAATCCGCGCATCACATTGCATGCATGGCTCAAATACCGGGAATACTGATTCAATGAACCATCAATCTCATTGCTGATGCCTTGCATAGTCCGGTTAAAGGAACGATAATCTTCCCTCAACGAACCGCGCAAGAAGAACAGGCAAACAAAAGCGATTGCAGCCAGAAGAAGCACGCCGGCCGCGGCAACAACCAAAGCAAGCAACACCTTCGCTACGTCTGCTCGGTTATTGAACAACAGCGGCAAGAAACCTACGAGGTACAACGCCAGCACGACTGCACCCAAAGCAATTGTTACCTTGCGTGTCATTCGTGTCTCAATCTTTCGATGAACTTTCTTGCATTCTTCGGCCATTTGGCTTTCGTAACGCTCTACATCGTACAAATCAGGCGCTTCAACGGAAACCATGTTCAGTTCTTCCTCGCCCGTATACTCCTTCACATCATCAGCCTGAAATTCATTCAGAATACTCGCCTTGCCCAAGTCTACATAGTTCATACGCCGCATATCGGCTGCTGCACTTTTCACTGAGCGGCGGGGCTGCTTTAAAATGCGATGCAATGCCTTACGGGCACCGTAATAGGTACGATCCCACTCACCGAATTCGTCACGGGGACAATCGGTAGCCAAACCCAATGCATCCGTATCTGCAAACAGTTCATCCCTGCTTACATCTTTCGATAAGGTCACCGGAACATTGATACTGGTACAAAAGATCGTCCGGGCATCACGGTCGCTGAGCCGCGGTTTCACCGCACTCAAAACCTCAGCGACCTTACCCGCCAGAACACAGTCGGTCTGTGCCAGTTTGGCATCATAAGTAGAAAGCAATTCAACCAGTGCATCCTTGTCATTTTCACAGTTCAGACAGAATACACGATTCGGCCGCAATACGCTGGTAGGCGTATCATTATTGGCCAAAATCATCATGGCATACAGGAACCGGATGTAATCGAATTCATAATCAGGGCTTCTCTCAGGTAGAATGTCAAACACCAGATAACGCATCTTGTCGAAATACAGGTTCCAGTCATAAAAACGGGAATATTCAATATCTTCATGAGGTGTCCACGAAGTATTGATATCATATTCCTGTTTGGTGTGCGTACGACGAGCGACGCACACCACTTCGACAGGAAGAGAAATCGTTCTCTTTTCTTCTGCAATGATTTGTTCACGAAGCTCCTGCTTCTTCCAGCTTTCCTCTTGATACTCAATGTAGTCAAGCTGATCCACCGGGTCCATATGTTCAGCAACGCGGCTGTTTTTGTTGCGAGTCAGAAGCGGTCCCTCACACAGGTAAGTCATCAAGCGTGTCAGCGGTTGCTTGCATGCCTGCTCAAAAGCATGGAACTTCGCTTCTTTTAATTTATCAAGGTAGTCCTGACGGTACTTCAGCAGTAGTTCAATGTCTTCCGTTTCAGTCAGCGGCTGGTAGTGCGGCGGAGCAAACTCCACACGGTCGAACGGATTCTTCTTCTCCATCCCTACTTCATCGCACAGAACCACGGCACGCCAATCCTTCTGTCTGGCTACTGCCTCAACCAAATGGGGCACGGAGTCAGCCAAAGTCTTCTCTTCCGGCCGCCATTCACAGAACACAACACGAGCATCATCAATAAAGGGTTTCAGGAACACTTTGTACTCCTGAATACTGTCGATATGCGTTTTTTCCGCGATCACAACAGTGAACAATTCATTCACCTCCGTTTCGAGGGTTCTTAAAGAACCTCACTTTACTGAACCAAACGGTTCAGCGGATCCGGTTGCGCATCTCCTCCAGAGTCTGCTCATAATCATCGGGCTCGGGCGCAGTGGAGAAGGAGTTCTTAACCTTGCGATAGATGATATCAATCACAGGGTTTTCTGCCAGCTTGGTGTTGTGGCTCAAATCAGGATACTTCTCGAAGTTGTCCACCAGCAGCATGAACTGCTTCTTCAGCATGTCGCACAGAATGAAACGAGCATCGTCAGGATTCTCCCAAATCGCCAGCTCATCCTTCATGGTCTTGATAACGGCTTCCACAACACCGGTGATCTCATCGATGAAACGCAGGCTGTTGGGCATGGAATTGTACAGCATCAGGGGGATCTCCAGCAGGCTGGTTTCGCCTTCATGGATCGTCTCGATGCAGAACTCATCCATTGCTTTGGCGAAGGTGGTCTTTTCAAAGTTGGAGTTCTTGACGCGATCGCGTGCGCGCTTCTTCTCCTTAATGACGTCCATATCCTTGACGATGGCGGGGCTGATGTACAGGGAGTCCAGAATCTCATAGAACTCATCGCACAGGGTGCCGTTAGAAACCACCATGTTCACGTAACGCTCGTCGGAATTCTCGTACTTGTACACCTTCTTGCCGCCGGCTGCAGTGGAGATATAACGGGGAGCGATGGCACGGTGCACCAGGCCGTAAATCAGAGCCTGGTGGATCTTCATCATCTGATCCTTCTGGAAGCCAAAGTCCAGTTCGGGCATAGCGGACAGAGAATCCCAGCGCTTGTCAATGTGGGTGGAGATGCAGGAATTCTTGGTGGAGTCGGGACCGATATTCTGAGAATAGTTAATGTACGCATTGTGGTACAGGCCAGCCTCGTTGATGCCGGTCTCAGTCTCGCTGCGTGCTGCAAACTTGCTGAGCTTATCGGGAGTCAGGTTGTACAGTGCATTGAAGAAGTGCAGCTCATAGCGGGAGATAGTATCCACGGCGGCACCCTTGGGAATCAGCTCAGAGATGCGGTATGCACGCATATCAGTCAGGGACTGGTTGTAGGCACACAGCTTAACCTCACGGGACTCCTCGTTGCGCAGACGCTGGATGCCGGGGGCGGCCAGGCGCTCACCCATGGCGATCATGCTGCGGATGTGACGCAGATTATCCTCATTGGTGACCTTGTCAATGACCTTCTTGCTGCCCTGCTCTTCACGCATCTTCAGACGAGAATTCAGGCGATTCTCCAGAGCGAGAGCTTCAATAATGTTGACGTTGATGTTCTCATCACACTTACGGCGAACATCCTTCTTGAAGTAGCCAATCAGGATGTCGTCAAAGATATCAATGCTGCGGTCATTCTCAACGATGTCGGCATTACGGATCTCACGCTCGAAGACAACGTTGGACTTGACGGCGTCAAAGATTTCAGCGTTCAGCTCAGACTCCAGCATGGCGCCTTCCTCGCTCTTGCCGGCAGTGGAGCGAACCAGCTCGTCCAGCAGAGCACGGCTGGAGCAGACATTGTAAATGGAGTCGCCCTTGCGGAACTTCAGGTTGTCTACCATGTCGTCCTGCTTGCGGGCCAGAGCGGCAACCTTCTCACCGAAGGAGAAGAAGAACTGCTCATACATCTTGCACAGGTCATCCAGATACTCGGAACCGAACTTATAAGCTTCCAGCTTGGCAGTCAGTTCACCAAATTCCTTGATCTGCTTGTAGTAGTCGGGGAAGGATTCGTTCAGCTTGGGATACACATTCTCGGCACCCTTCAGCTTCAGAGCGATCTTGCTGTACTGCTCGGGGTTCATCTCAGCTTCGCACAGCTCATCCAGGCTGACTTCTACTCTCTTGCTGCCCTTGAGCTTGACATCAAACATGCCGGAATCGTGGGCATCGGGAGCATACAGTTCCAGACGGGGCAGAACGACATTGTTCAGAGTGGAGTTTGCGCTCTTCAGGCGCTTGTCCATCTCCAGCTTAGCCATGTACAGAACGTAACGGGCAGCATTGGGGTGGCAGACTTCGCCAAAGGCGTTCTTCAGCAGGAACTCCAGGGTATGTGCCTTCTTCTCGTTGATGGTCTTACCCTCGTTGATAAACAGAGACTCTGCAGCGTTTTCAGCAACCTTCTTTGCGTTAGCACGCAGAACTGCCTCGTAAGTACGCAGCTTCTCCTTGTTCTCAATGGCATGGCCCTTGTTCTCTTCCATGCTGTAATCGATCTCATTTGCCAGCTCGTTGGCATCGTCACGGGCACCGCGGATCGAGGTGTCGGTGGACAGAGTGCGGATGGTTTCCTCTTCAAGTGCCTTGAAGAAGCTCTTAACGCGCTTATCGGCATCCTTCAGGAACTGAGAATTCAGATCCTTGGAGAAGTTATCGGTAGCAGTCTTCAGCTTATTGATATAAACCTCGCCGCGAGTGGGGATCTCAGACTGAGCCATACCCTTCTTGATGGCCTCACGCTTAACCACTTCGTAAGCGTTGTCGTACTTGCTCCACTTGGCAGCCTCACCGTCGCCGCCAACAGCGTCCATAGCCCAACCGTATGCCACGTAGTCAGCGATTTCATCATAGGGATAGCGCACCACGCCGGCGCCAATGCCGCCAAAACGATTGCGGCCGAAATTGCCGGGGTTGGACATCTCCTTGATGATATTATCCTCCACCGAGAAGGCATTCTTCTGCATGGGACCGATATTCTGCTCGTACAGAGCCTGAGCAGCCTGAATCTTGTACTGGTCCAAGCTGATCATAGTGGTATCCTCAGCATTCTGGCCGTCCATCAGGAAGCAGAAGTCGAAGGGCAGCAGAGACAGGCTCTTGAGTTCATCGGTGCCGGGAACGGCAAAGTCGATGTGCAGATTGCGATAACGGCTCAGTTCATCATCGCCCACGTCCATGAAGCCAGAGCCCTTCATCATAAAGGCGTTGATTTCCTTGACGGTTGCATAAGCATTGCGGCGCTGGCTCTCACGCTCAGCAGTAGAGTCAATAACGCTGTCCAGAGTCTCGGGCAGCAGGATGACCGAACGAACGATCAGAGCGGTATTGGGATACTTGGTATTGACATAATCACGGACAAACATAGCCAGAGGCAGAACAATACCGGAACCGGTACCACCGGAAGCAGTGGAAACCATGACCACACGCATAGCCTGCTTCAGTTCCTTGCCGTCCTTGCGGAACAGGTCATCAATGGCGCTGTACAGGGGCTTAATGTGACCGGTCTTGATGGTGGCATTCAGAGCCAGACGGGAAATAGCACGCACCTGACCGGCACCCTCAGACACGGTCTTATCGTACATAACGGCATTCTTGGGGAACCAGTTCTTCAGAGCATCCTGATCGTAGTCCAGGTAATCGCCCACGGTCTGGGTATTCGAGGTCTGAACATAGTAAATATTGGCACTGCTGCCCTTTACGCTGGAAAGGTCGTTCACGTTGGTGTCCAGGCAGACAAAGTTGATATTCTCCACTTCGCCGGGACGGCACATCTCAGCTACGCGCTTGACGATGTTACAGCCGGTACCGCCAACGCCGATAAATAGGGTCGGGGCTTCCACTACGTTTTCCTTGATGATTTCCTTACTCATGTTTTCTCCTCCAAATCCTTATGGTATTAAGTTATTTCTTTTTCATTTATTTGAATTTCAGTTGAGCTCGCACAAGGAATTCATTGCCCAGCGGGGTTTCACCTGCAATCGTACATACAGGACTTCCGCTGATCGTGAAATTGGTCGTTGCGCTGGATCTGGGAATCTGTTTGCCATCAAAGGTCCAGTTGCCTTCATCATCCTTGACCAGATCATGGGCACCAACCGATACCTTTTGAACCACTGCGCCACTTGCCGCAACGGTTGTAACCAACGCCTGGCGGTTACGAGACTTTACCCGTCGCGGGCTAACCGCAGTCATGTTCAAAGTAACCGTAGCCTTCAATGTAGCATCATCCAAATATTTGGGTGTGGAAATCTGGATCGTGCCGTTGCGCTTTCCAAAGGTCGTCGGCGAACATCCGGGCGTTCCGTTGACTTCATCTCCGTTAACGTTGAAACTCGACCGAGACTTTTCGAGTTCGATTTTCTTGGGCAGAACCTTCATGCTCAGGTAGAGCCAAATCAGGGCAAAAATCAAAAGCAGCGCAAGCAGGACGATCAGGAACGGCAACCAGCGAGGATAAGTACGCAGGGTCACCTTCATATCATCTTCGGCGGAAATTTCTCGTCCCACCTGGTCTTTCGATACAGCACGAAATACGAGTTCATAATTGCCGGACTTGGCATTGGCATCCTTCACAATACGCACCAAGAAGGCCGATTCACCGGGAACAGGCTGACTTTCGCAGGTCAGTCCGCTGCCATCTACCGTCAAAGAGGTGTTTGCCAATTGTTCATCGGTCAATGGCTTGCCGTCAGCAAAAACGGAAACCGTAAAGGGTTCACTATCATCAAGTTTGGAAATAACGAAATAGTCGTCACCGTCTACTTCCATCTCCAAGCCATATCCATCGTCTTCCAGCACAAATGCAGTCTGGACTTCGTTGCTTCTGGACTCTACACCAAACTCATTGGTATAAGCCGCGCTCAGTTTCATAGCATAAGAACCGCAGTTGGTATCGGCCGCCGTTCCGCCATATTTCAGGTTCAGAAGATAACTGTCACCGTTGGGAATCAGCTCATATTCCACATTGCCGCCCTCGACGGCCACCGACAACTTTGCTGCTGCCATCTGTTCAGCAGTCAATGGCTTGCCCTCATAAATCAGCTGAACCGTATAGGAGACGTTTTCCAGTTCAGACAGGTTGTATTGATCCTGTCCGCCCGTCACCTTGAGTTCCAGCAGGCCGGCGGGACGCGGGATTATTTTGAATCCCAGGGAGGGCCAGTTGAAATCAACCGGTCGTTTGGTGATGGTGTAGCCGCTCAGATAGGTAACCGAGAACTTTCCGTCCAGGGTATCCCCTTCTGCCAACTGCAAATCAATTTTACCGCTCTTGTCGCTTTTGACCGTCTTTTCTACTCCGTTGATCAAATAGGTCACGGTGTAATTGATTTTGCCCAGCAAATTGGATGTGGTCATCTTACCGTCTTTGTCCACCAGGCCAAAGTTAATGGTATATGTACCGGGATACAAATCCGAACCCGCCGTCATCACGGCGCCGTATTCATCGGTCAGATTTGCAGTCAAATCGACATTGGGCTCGTAATACACGCTGACACTGGATACATCACCCGAAAAACTCATGGTGTATGTTCCGGCATCAAGTTCAATATCGTAAACGGCAATATAGCCGCTCAAACTGTTATCCACGCTAAAGCTCAGCGGAGTACCCTTTTTGCTCACGGTCCCTGCGCCCAGTTCACCGTAACGGGGAGAATAAGACTGCGAAGGCGCGCCAACCGACTTGCCGGAAGAATCTTTCAGATCTACATTGCTGATTCCACTGCCTTGAACGAACAAAATCAGCTTCTTCATAGACACGTCAAAGGTCATCTTGCTTCCGGCGTTTGCCAACACATCGCGGCCGAAAATCATATTGCACATTTCGGTCAGCTTGGTCAACGTATCGCGGCTATCAGCTGCTTTATCTGTATGGTACTGATAATTGCTATTTCCCGTGATTTCCGGAATCACTGCGATGGGGTCAATACCCAGGTACAGAACATTTACGTCATTGTTGTACGCGGTCAGGACCTCTTCCAGTCTCTGCTTCGTGGCATCGCCCTTGAGTTCCTCACCGTTTTCGTAGAATACAGCACCATCAGTCAGAACAATCAGCCAGCGCTCATCCGCGTCAAGCTTCTTCAAACCGTTGTATGCATCCCCAATGGTCTCAATTGGGGTGTCACCCGCAAAGGGCGTGTACATCGTCTGAATGATTGAAGTGTCGCTTCCACCGGAAATGGAGAACGGATTCTGACTGGTGTAGGTGATTCCTCCCACCGTCACGTCATACATCGGATAGACCTGCAGGGTATCCCCTTCATTCATCATGGAAGCAAACACTTCGATTGCATAGGTGGCACGGCACCACGCCTTATTCTGCTCCATGTACATCGATCCGGAATTATCGAACACAATCGCAATAGCGCGGGAAGTACTGCGTTTCATAACACCGGATGCAGCAGCAGACATGCTCACGGCAGAAAGCAACAAAATGCATGCAAGAACTCCGGCTGCCACCCTCCGTACGCGATATTTTATCCTCATCTTTGAACCTTCCTCTCGAAAATTGCTTTTCGGCATAACACACAAAGTTATTTTTAGACATAATTCGACCCAATTATACATTTTTATGATTATATTCCTTTATATAGGTATCTGTCAAGGAAATATGCCACTGAAATGCATATAATTGTGGTAAAGCCCAATACAGCAAAAACCGCACTCAAAATTTTTAATTATAGGCTTAAAAAGCAACCTTTGGGCAAATAAAAAGCACATTCCGAGGACAAAAATCCTCAGAATGTGCTGAAATAATATTTCAATCTAATCGATTGATTGCCTGCAGCAGCTGCTCATAATCCGTCTTTAGCAGACTCAAATTTTCAGAACACTGCAGCCAGGTCATAATATCTGTTTTATTTCCCACCATCATGTAATGCTGAACCATCCGGTCCGATCCGACCTCATGCATAGCTGCGGTTATCCGGCCATTTCCTCCCCTTCCGGTCAGGTTTGATTCAATCCAAAGCAGCGACTCACATTTCGTTCCGGGATATTCAAAAGAAACAAAAAACTTTTGGAATTGCCCTTCTTCCGGCATGCG
>JAZOBA010000005.1:0-56362 GCA_045595705.1 Oscillospiraceae bacterium | reverse complement strand
TGGGCCACCGTTGTACCGGGCAATGAGTGGCTGACCTGCATCGGCCGTATTGCTTATCCCATCTTTGCTTTCCTGATCGTGGAGGGATATTTCCATACCAAAAATCTGAAACGGTATGTGCTGCGATTGCTGATTTTCGCGGCAGCCTCCGAAATTCCCTTTAACCTGATGACCGGTGGCAGTCCGTTCAATCTGCTGCACCAGAATGTGCTCTGGACCTTCCTGATCGGCATCGGTCTGATCCATATGATCGAACGGGCCAGACAGAACCCACGCAAAATCGGAAGATGGCTGCTCGCCGCGCTGGGTCTGTCGCTTGGATGCACCGTCGCTTTGGTCGGCATGACCGACTATATGCATTTCGGTGTATTGACTATACTGGTGTTCTATCTGTTCCGCGGCCGTCGCTGGTGGTGTTTTGGCGGTCAGTTGGTCTGCCTTTGGATCCTCAATATAGAAATGATGGGCGGAATCGTATATCCCGTCGAACTGTTTGGAAATGAGTTTCTCATTCACCAGCAGGGCTTTGCTCTGCTGGCCCTGATCCCCATCTGGTTGTACCGCGGAAAACAAGGCATGTACAACCAAGCCGTAAAATATACATACTATACCTTTTATCCCGTTCATTTGCTGATTCTGTATCTGCTGATGCTCGCACTACAATGAAAGGAGGAATGGACCGTGAAACCATTGCTGGCTCCGTTGGTCGGTGATGCCGATACCGTAACCGTCATCGGTCTGTGTAAAAACGCAGGAAAAACCACCGCCATGTGCCGTTTGATTTCTGAACTGGCAGACGAGTGTTTGGCCATGACTTCGGTCGGCCGCGACGGCGAGCGTACCGATATCGTCACCGGCACCGAAAAACCCGAAATTTGGGTGCGTCGGGGCACCCTGTTTGCCACCGCCAAAGGTCTGCTTCCTCTTTGCGATGTGACAACCGAAGTAGTTACCTCCACCGATGTGCTGACCCCATTGGGACAGGTGGCGGTATTTCGTGCCCTGTCGGATGGTTACGTACAGTTGGCCGGTCCCTCTGCCGTGGGACAACTGGAACCATTGAAGCAGACCTTCCGTCAGCTTGGCGCCCAGCGCGTCCTGATTGACGGTGCTGCCGGGCGCAAAAGTCTGGCCGGTGCCGGTGAAACCGGCTGCGCCATCCTTTGTGTCGGCGCCTCCATGGACGGAACGGTAGAGCATATTGCCGCCGAAACCGCCCATGTATGTACCCTGTTTGCCGCACAACCGCTCCAACTGAATCACTGCAGCGCGCGGTTTGCTTTGTTTGATTCCACCGGCAATCCGCTTTCTCTGGAAACCGGGTCCGATGGGATTCCCCTATGGAAGAGTTTGCCCCGAAGCCACTGCATCCTTTGGACTTCAGGCGGAGTGACCACCCCCATGCTGCGCACACTGGCACAGCGCGGCGCACCCACTACCGTCGTTGCACCCGATGCCACCCATTTCCTGTTTGACCGGGCAACGGCCCAACTGTTCGCCCGCCATGGCGGCCAACTGCGAGTGGATCACACCCTGCGCATTGCCGCCGTCTGCGCCAACCCATGGTCGGCATATGGCAAACACCTGGACCAAGCAGAACTGTTGTCGGCATTGCGCCGTTCCATCAGCATCCCAGTTGTCAACGTAAAGGAGGCCAACGTATGAAACTGGATCCTCAACTGAAACAGGATAGCGGCTACGCCTGGGTCTTGTCCCGGCTGGAAACCTCCTCTCCCTTCGGCGGGGCTATGGCCCGCAACCCGGTGTGGTTCGGCCCCGGTCAGGAGACCAAGCTGGCCAAAGAACTGCTTCGCGTGGAGCAAGCCCTCGCCTGGGACAGTACCCATCTGGAAACCTTGGTCCATCTTCTGTCAGAGTTCCATGACATCCGCTCCTCCTTTCATCGCCACAGCAATGCCCCCATGGATATGGTGGAACTGTTTGAAGTGAAGCATTTTCTACTCCGTCTGGAGCGTCTGGCAGCTGCATATGCACCATCCCCTCTGACCGGTGTCAGCATCGCGCCTATGGATGATATGCTTGCCCTGTTGGATCCCAGCGGCCGAAAACTGCCTCCCTTCCACATCGAAGATTCCTTTGACCCGGCGTTGGAGCGCATCCGCGCAGAGAAAGCACAGGTAGAAACCCAGCTGCGCAGCGAACACAGCGATGAACTGATGCGCCGCCGTCAGGATCTGGTCCGTCAGGAGGACACAGCTGAGCTGAATGCCCGGCGCCGACTGACCACTGCCCTGCTGCGTGAAAAAGAACGTTTCCTGAACACCATGGATGCACTGGCACAACTGGACCTGTCGGCCGCAAAAGCCAAGCTGGCAAGAAAATACGGCTGCATCAAGCCGGAAATAGGCGGCGACGCGGTTATGCTGCACGAAATGGTCCATCCGCAGGTTGCCCACTCTTTGTCTGAAAAGGGCGCAGAATTTACGCCGGTCTCCGCCGAATTGGTACCGGGTTCCACCGTGGTAACCGGAGCCAACATGGGCGGCAAGAGCGTGGCCATGAAATCCATCGTACTCAACCTTCTTCTGCTGCACACCGGCTTTTTTGTCTTTGCAAAAGCCATGTCTTCCCCTCTGTTCCATGCCGTACACTTGATTGGTGCCGACGGCCAGTCGGTGGAACAGGGTCTCAGTTCCTTCGGCGCTGAGGTCAAACAGCTGGATTTGGTTCTGCGTGAAGAGAAAAACCGTTTCTTTTTCCTTGCTTTGGACGAGTTCGCCCGCGGAACCAATCCCCGGGAGGGCGCCGCTCTGGCCCGCGCTTTGGTCGGTCACCTGAACACCTTGCATTGTGTCGCGCTGATGACCACCCATTACGATGCAGTGGCTGATGCGGCAAGACGGCATTATCAGGTCGCGGGACTGGATGAACACGCCCGAAAAATTGATTATCGTCTTGTTTTGAGTCCCCCGGATGCTCCCTGTCCGCAGGATGCATTGAAAGTGTGCCGTTTGCTCAATTTAGACCCAATTCTTCTTGATGTTTTTGAGAAAAATAGTTGACAGAAATACTCTGCAGCAGTAAAATATTTTTGTTGAAAAATCACAATTTCATACCGTGAAATAGAGGCGCGGCAATTCAGGTAGCACTGCGATGCAAAGGGAGGTCAGACCCAATGCGCAGCACAAATGGGATCGCCGCCGAAGGAACGAAAATCTGTACCGTTTCGGGTCCTGGTTTGCGAGCTCAGTGCCCACAAACTGTCATGGAAACATGAAGAGCTATTTATATTTGTGCATTTGCACGGATATAGGTGGCTCTTTTTTGTTTTTTATCGGTTGGCCTGTTCCCGATTTTTTCCAAAGCACAAAAACAGGGTTTTTTATCCGGTTAGCACGAATAAAATGAACATATATGGGAGGAAATGACAATGGAAAAAATGACTTCGATGATCCGCGTACGTATGGGTGCTGAGGACGCACATTACGGTGGAAACCTGGTGGACGGCGCTCACATGCTCCATCTGTTTGGCGATGTAGCCACCGAACTGCTGATTATCAGCGACGGCGACGAAGGCCTGTTCTGCGCTTATGACAATGTGGAGTTTTTGGCTCCCGTTTTCGCCGGCGACTTCATTGAGGCCGTGGGTGAAATTACCAAGATGGGCAACACTTCCCGCAAGATGACCTTCGAAGCCCGCAAGATCATCGTTCCCCGCCCCGACATCAACGATTCCGCTGCTGATGTTCTGGCTGAGCCCATCGTGGTCTGCCGTGCTTCCGGCACCTGCGTGGTCCCCAAGGATAAGCAGCGCATCGCCCGCTAAGGAGGAACAACATGGAGAAACTGATTATCACCGCTGCCATCTGCGGTGCAGAGGTCACCAAAGAGCAGAACCCCGCCGTTCCCTACACCAAGGAGGAAATGGTCCGCGAAGCCAAAAGCGCCTTTGAGGCCGGCGCCGCTGTCATCCATGTCCACGTGCGCTGGGACGACGGCACCCCCACTCAGGACCGCGAGCGTTTCCGTGAAGTTCTGGACGCCATCAAGGAAGCCTGCCCCGGCGTCATCCTGATCCCCTCCACCGGCGGTGCCGTCGGCATGACTCCCGAGGAGCGCCTGCAGCCCACCGAGCTGTATCCCGAAATGGCCACCCTGGACTGCGGCACCTGCAACTTCGGCGACGACGTGTTCGTCAACGACATGCCCACCCTGCGTGCCTTCGGTAAGCGCATGATCGAAAACAACATCAAGCCCGAATATGAGTGCTTCGAAATCGGTCATGTGGAAACCGCTCTGGCTCTGGCCAAGAAGGGTCAGGCCCCCGGTGCACCCATGCAGTTCAACTTCGTGCTGGGCGTTCCCGGCTGCACCCCCGCCACTGTGCCCGACCTGTGCTATCTGGTCAGCCGTATCCCCAGCGATGCCACCTGGACCGCTACCGGCATTGGCCGCAATGCCTTCACTCTGGCTGCCGCTGCCATCGCCATGGGCGGCAACGTGCGTGTGGGCTTCGAAGATAACCTGAACCTGTCCCGCGGTGTTCCCGCCAAGTCCAACGGTGAGTTGGTTGCCAAGGTCGTTCGCATCGCCAACGAGCTGGGTCGCGAGATCGCCACCCCCGATGAAGCAAGAAAGATTTTGAATCTGAACTAAATAGGAGGATACAATCATGCAGAAGCAAGGCAACAAGTATGGTACTCATCGCGTCATCGAACCCCAGGGTGTTCTGACCCAGGCCGCTTACAAAATCGACAACAACATGGACGAGATCTACTCCAACGAGATCCTGTGCAATGTCACCGCTCTGAACATTGACTCGGCTTCCTTCACTCAGATTGCTGAAGCCTGCGGTCATGACAACGAGAAGATCGGCGAGATGATCATGTCCATTGTCTCTGAGCGCGGCAAGCAGCAGAACCCCGTCACCGGTTCCGGCGGTATGTTCATGGGCAACGTGGCCAAGATTGGCGATGACCTGAAGGGCAAGATCGACCTGAAGGAAGGCGACAAGGTGGTCTCTCTGGTCTCCCTGTCCCTGACCCCCCTGAAAATCAACAAGATCCTGGCTATCCACCCCGAGATTGACCGCGTGGATGTGGAAGCTCAGGCCATCCTGTTTGAGTCCGGTATCTACGCCAAGATGCCCGACGATATGCCCGAACCCCTGGCTCTGGCTGCTCTGGACGTGGCCGGTGCTCCCGCTCAGGCCCGCAAGCTGCCCAAGGAAGGTGACAGCGTTCTGATTCTGGGCGCCAACGGCAAGTCCGGCGTTCTGTGCGGCTACGAGGCCATGAAGAAGGTCGGCGCCAACGGCAAGGTTGTCGGCGTGGTCCGCAATCCCAAGCAGGTTGCCGATCTGATCGAACTGGGCGTTTACACCGACGTGGTCGTTGCTGACTGCACCAAGCCCGTTGAGGTTATGGAAGCTGCTCTGGCTGTTAACGGCGGCGAAGAGTACGACATCTCCATCTGCTGCGTCAACATTGAGAACTGCGAGATGGCTGCCATCCTGCCCGTTAAGGACGATGGTCTGGTTTACTTTTTCTCCATGGCTACCTCCTTCACCAAGGCCGCTCTGGGTGCCGAAGGTATCGGCAAGGACGTCACCATGATCGTGGGCAACGGCTACACCAAGAATCACGCCGAAATCACTCTGAACGTTCTGCGTGAGAACGAAAAGCTGCGCAAGCTCTTCGAAGAGAAGTACGTGTAATTGTAACCGATAGAGTTTTGGGGAAAAAAAACTGAGAGGTAACATATGCAGAAAAAAGGTAATAAGTACGGTTCCCATCGCGTCATTGAGCCCAAGGGCGTTCTTACTCAGGCCGCTTACAAAATCGATAACAACATGGACGAAATTTATTCCAATGAGATCCTGATCAACGTTTCTGCACTGAACATCGACTCCGCTTCCTTCACTCAGATCGCCGAGGCCTGTGGTCACGACAATGAGAAAATCGGCGAGATGATCCTCTCCATTGTCAACGAGCGCGGCAAGCAGCAGAATCCTGTCACCGGCTCCGGCGGCATGTTCATCGGTACTGTCGCTCAGATCGGCGATGATCTGAAGGGCAAAATTGACCTGAAGGAAGGCGACAAGGTCGCAAGTCTGGTCTCCCTGTCTATGACCCCTCTGAAAATCAACAAAATTTTGGCCATTCACGAAGACATTGACCGTGTGGACGTAGATGCACAGGCCATCCTCTTTGAGTCCGGCCTGTACGCCAAGTTGCCCGACGATATGAGCGAAGAACTGGCTCTGGCTGCTTTGGACGTGGCCGGCGCTCCCGCTCAGACCGCCAAACTGGTCACCGAAGGCAGCAGCGTGCTCATTCTGGGCGGTGCCGGCAAATCCGGTATGCTCTGCTGCTACGAGGCCATGAAGCGCTGCGGCCTGACCGGCCGTGTGGTGGCTTTGGTCATCTGCGAAGAGGACGCCCTTCTGCTGCGCCGCATGCGTCTGTGCCACGAAGCTATCGTCTGCAGCGCCACCGAGCCGGTGGAAGTGCTGGAGAAGGCTCTGGCTGCCAACGGCGGTCTGGAGTACGATGTCTCCATCTGCGTGGTCAACGTCAAGAACTGTGAGATGAGCTGCATCCTGCCCGTCCGTGACGACGGCACCGTGTACTTCTTCTCCATGGCAACCTCCTTCACCCGCGCCGCTTTGGGCGCCGAAGGTGTCGGTAAAGACGTTAATATGATCGTCGGCAACGGTTACACCAAGGGCCATGCCGAAACCACCCTTTCCGAACTGCGCGAAAACCCTCAGCTCAAGGCCTACTTTGAGGCAAAATATCTGTAAGATCAAACGTTATGACCCTATCTCAAAAAAATATTTTGGAGGTAAAAACCATGAACGTTTCCCGTAGAGACATTCTGTTCCCCAATGTTCCCGATGAGCAGTGGAACGACTGGCACTGGCAGGTTCGCAACCGCATTGAGACCCTGGAAGACCTGAAGAAGTATGTCGCTCTGACTTCCGAAGAGGAAGAAGGCGTCAAGGCCTGCCTGGGCACCCTGCGCATGGCTATCACCCCCTATTATCTGTCCCTGATTGACCCCGAGGATCCCAACGATCCCGTCCGCAAGCAGGCTATCCCCACCGCAAAGGAGCTGCACCGCTCCGCTGCCGACCTGGAGGATCCCCTGCACGAGGATACCGACTCTCCCGTTCCCGGTCTGACTCACCGTTATCCCGACCGTGTTCTGATTCTGACCACCGACCAGTGCTCCATGTACTGCCGTCACTGCACCCGTCGCCGCTTTGCCGGCCAGACCGACGCCGCCGTCCCCGTGGACAAGATCGACAAGTGCATTGAGTACGTGGCCGCTCACCCCGAGGTTCGTGACGTGCTGCTGTCCGGCGGCGACGTCCTGATGCTGTCCGATGAGCGTCTGGATTACATCTTCACCAAGCTGCGCGCCATCCCCCACGTGGAGATCGTCCGTCTGGGCTCCCGCACCCCCGTGGTTATGCCCCAGCGTATCACTCCCGAACTGTGCGCCGTGCTGAAGAAGCATCACCCCGTGTGGCTGAACACCCACTACAACCACCCCAACGAGATTACCGCCGAGGCCGCCAAGGCATGCGCCATGCTGGCTGATGCCGGTGTGCCTCTGGGCAACCAGTCCGTGCTGCTGGCCGGCGTCAATGACTGTGTCCATGTCATGAAGAAGCTGGTCAACGAGCTGGTCAAGATCCGTGTCCGTCCCTATTACATCTATCAGTGCGACCTGTCCCTGGGTCTGGAGCACTTCCGTACTCCCGTTTCCAAGGGCATCGAAATCATCGAAGGCCTGCGCGGCCACACTTCCGGCTACTGCGTGCCCACCTTCGTGGTCGACGCTCCCGGCGGCGGCGGCAAGACCCCCGTTATGCCCAACTACGTCATTTCCCAGACCCCCAAAAAGGTCATCCTGCGTAACTACGAGGGCGTTATCACCACCTACACCGAGCCCGAGCATTACGAAGAGACCTGCCAGTGCGATGTCTGCACCGGCAAGCGCGAGGTCAACATCATGGGCGTCGCTGCCCTGCAGCAGGGCAAGGCCCTGTCCATGGAGCCCGCCAATCTGGAGCGTCACAAGCGCTAAAAGAAACACCCGACCGCAGGGAGCACCCACGTGTTCCCTGCGGTAACCACAACAAAAGGGTGGATATCCACCCCATAAAATCGGCACGGGCATGACCCGATGCCTTAAGAGGTGAACTCGTTGGAATCCAAACTGAATCTGAATTTTGATCTGGTGGAGAAGGCCCGCGCCCATGCCTCCAAGGTGGCCGACGACACCCAGCTGTTCATCGACCGCCACACCACCGTGGCTGTCGAGCGTACCGTCTGCCGTCTGCTGGGCATTGACGGTGTCAACGAATTTGAAGTCCCCCTGCCCAACGTGGTTGTTGACCATCTGGTGGACAAGGGTGCTCTGGATCAGGGCGTCGCTTTCTGGATCGGCAACGCCATGATCGACATCGGCAAGACTCCTCAGGCCATCGCCGAAGACGTGGCCGCAGGTCTGGACCTGACCTCCCTGACCGTCCATGCCGACGAGGAGATTCAGGCCATTCTGGCTCCCGTGGTGAAGGACACCATGGAAAAGATCGCCGCCCGCCGCAAAAACCGTGAGAATTTCCTGGCTGAGCACGGCGACAAGCAGGGCCCTTGGGTCTATCTGATTGTTGCCACCGGCAACATCTACGAAGACATCGTACAGGCTACCGCAGCCGCCCGTCAGGGTGCCGACGTTATCGCCGTCATCCGTACCACCGGCCAGTCCCTGCTGGACTATGTCCCCTACGGTGCTACCACCGAAGGCTTCGGCGGCACCTACGCCACTCAGGAGAACTTCCGCCTGATGCGCGCCGCTCTGGACGAAGTGGGTCAGGAACTGGGCCGCTACATCCGTTTGTGCAACTACTGCTCCGGTCTGTGTATGCCCGAAATCGCCGCCATGGGCGCCTTCGAGGGCCTGGACGTCATGCTGAACGACGCTCTGTACGGCATCCTGTTCCGTGATATCAACATGCAGCGTACTCTGGTTGACCAGAACTTCTCCCGCGCCATTAACGCTTACGCCGGCGTCGTTATCAACACCGGTGAGGACAACTATCTGACCACCGCCGACGCCGTGGAAGAGGCCCACACCGTGCTGGCTTCCCAGTTCCTGAACGAGCAGTTCGCTCTGCGCGCCGGCCTGCCCAAGAACCAGATGGGTCTGGGTCACGCCTTTGAGATCGACCCCGCTGTCGAAAACGGCTTCCTGTATGAACTGGCTCAGGCCGAAATGGCCCGCGAGATCTTCCCCGAGGCTCCTCTGAAGTACATGCCCCCCACCAAATTCATGACCGGCAACG
Source organism: Oscillospiraceae bacterium (assembly GCA_045595705.1). Lineage (GTDB taxonomy): Bacteria > Bacillota > Clostridia > Oscillospirales > Oscillospiraceae > JAJPXI01. Next base: position 47,043 of record JAZOBA010000005.1, on the reverse strand, counting down.
TCTTCCGCGGTCACGTGCAGGATGCTCTGTTCAACATGGTCACCATCCTGACCGGTCAGAAGATCCACCTGCTGGGCATGATGACCGAAGCCATCCACACTCCCTTCCTGTCCGACCGTTTCCTGGCCATTCAGAACGCTCAGTACATTTTCACCACCATGAAGGACCTGGGCAGCGAGTTGGTCTTCAAGGATGGTGGCATCATGCAGACCCGCGCCAACGAGGTCCTGGCCAAGGCCACCGAACTGCTGGCTGAGATTGAGCGTCTGGGCCTGTTTGAAACTTTGGAGCGCGGTGTCTTCGCCGACATCAAACGTCCTCGTGACGGCGGCAAGGGTCTGGACGGCGTGTTCCAGAAGGCTCCCGGTTACATTAACCCCTTCCTGGAGCCCATGAAGAAAGGAGGCGCAGCAGTATGAGCAGCGGACTGTATCAAATTCGCGACGACAGCCTGGACACCACTCTGGATCTGACCAAGCTGCGTCCCTACGGCGACACCATGAACGACGGCAAGGTGCAGCTTTCCTTCACCCTGCCTGTTAAGGACGATGACCGCGGTGCGGCAGCTGCTGCCCAGCTGGCTCAGAAGATGGGCCTGAACGACCCCAACGTGGCTCTGCGCCAGAAACTGGACGAGGAGTTCACCTTCTACGTTGTCTACGGCTCTCTGACCCACAGCATCAACTACGAGGAAATCGAAGTCATGACCGTGGGCGACCACGCCATGGAAATGGAAGAGACCAACGACTACATCCGTGAGCACATTGGCCGCAAGGTGGTCGTGGTGGGCGCTTCCACCGGTACCGACGCTCACACCGTGGGCATCGACGCCATCATGAACCAGAAGGGCTTCGCCGGCCACTACGGTTTGGAGCGTTACTCCATGGTTGAAGCTCACAATCTGGGCGCTCAGGTCCCCAACGATGAATTCATCCGTAAGGCCCGTGAGCTGAATGCCGACGTGCTGCTGGTCTCCCAGACCGTCACTCAGAAGGACGTTCACATCCAGAACTTGACCGAGCTGATCGAGCTGTGCGAGGCTGAGGGCATCCGTGAGAAGATGCTCATCTGCTGTGGCGGCGCCCGCGTAACCCACGCTTTGGCCAAGGAATTGGGCTATGACGCCGGTTTTGGCGCCGGCACCTATGCCGACGACGTGATCACCTACGCAGTCAAGGAAATGGCCCGCCGTATGGGCCGCGAATAAGCCAAACAAAGAGGGAGGGAACCAATCCGGTTCCCTCCCTTTCCGTTAAGAAAGTTCTTTACAAGTGGCAAACGCAAGGTGTATAATAACCGCGTTGTAAAATTCCATATGGGCCTGTAGCTCAGCTGGGAGAGCGTTCGGTTCGCATCCGAGAGGTCGACGGTTCGATCCCGTTCAGGTCCACCAAAAGAAAGAACACGCCAAAGCGTGTTCTTTCTTTTGGTAAGCTGAGTGATTTGAGCAGAATTGTCATTCGAGGATGAGGATTTCAACCCGCGCTGCGGGTATTTTTCGCAAGACGAAAAAGAAATGGAAATCCGAAATGCCACCCGGCGCTTGCGCCGGGTATCCCTTTCAGGTCCACTGGAAAATGCACATCAAATGATGTGCATTTTTCTTTGCATTCAACTTATATTAGAATTTTCCTCTCAAATGAAGTTATTGTTTTCCCACACAAATGTGCTATAACAGTATCAGGATGCGCGCTGATCCAAAATCATTTGGAGGTGCTACAATGATAAAACTTGGTGAAAAAATAAAATTGTTGAGAAAACAGAAAAATATATCGCAAGAGGTTTTTGCCAATTACCTTGGAGTCTCGTTTCAAGCCGTTTCAAAATGGGAAAACGGATACACCATGCCAGATGTAACGATGATTCCTGCCATCGCGTCCTTTTTCGGTGTTTCGACCGACGAACTTTTTGATTTTAATCTGTTTGAAATCGAAAAGCAGGTTGAGGCAATTTGCCTCGAAGCATACAAGTACCGCTTTACCGATACGCCGAAATCGGAGCAAATTTTACGCAACGGCTTGAAGCGATTTCCCGGAAATGACATCATATTGAACAATCTACTTTATACGCTGGATTATCAGACGCGAGCTGATGAAGTAGTCACCCTTTGTAAAACCCTTATCGAGTCCACCAAAGACGATTCGGTCAAATACGATGCCTGCCGCATCCTTGCATCATGTTATAAAGAAAATGGACAACATGATTTGATCAGACCTACTCTAGAAAAAATACCCGAAATTTATTTTACAAAACTGGAGCTTATGGCCTCCCTTTTGGATGGCGAGGATAGCTATGAAGCGGCACAGAAACAGAAAAACATCTCTGCCGAAGACCTGATCGACATGCTGATTGTTGCAGGCAAACACTTAAAGGAAATCGGCGAAACCGAGAAAGCAATCTCACAATTCCGAATCGCACAAAAAATCATGGATGCTTTTGCTGAAGATTTCGTGGAAACAAAGTGGTTTAATTCTACAATTTATGACTATACAAAAGAACAACGAAACGAAATTGAACAACTTCTGCGCGAATAACTTCACGCCCCGCCTTGTGCGGGGCGTTTCTTTGTGCAAAATATCGTCTTTCGCTTATAATCTGCTTCGTCAATGAAAGCATCGCCAAGCCATACAAAAGCTGATGCTTCCAAGCACAGAACACCCAGTTTTTTCCTTGACGAATTGTAAAACATATTGTAAAATGATTTTTAAATTGGGTGCATATGTACTTTCTCGGATTTGATCCCATTTTATACAGTCCATTCACTCAGTTTTCCCCCCGTTATTTCGCTCCGATGGAGCACGAAATGTTTATTCCTGTTACTGCGTAAATTGATATTTTCAACACCGGAGGTGGCAACTTGTCGAACGAAAAATTGGAAAATCTGCGGCAGCGAAAAGAGGCACTGCTGCTGGGCGGTGGCCAGAAGGCTATCGACAAACAGCATAGTCAGGGTAAGCTCACTGCCCGGGAACGCATTGAAGCGTTACTGGATCCCAACAGTTTTGTTGAACTGGATCCCTTCTCCCAGCACCGTTGCACCAACTTTGGCATGGAGAAAAAGAAGGTAGACGGCGATGGCGTAGTAACCGGCTACGGCACGGTGAACGGCCGACTGGTCTACGTCTTTTCTCAGGACTTCACCGTTATCGGCGGCAGTCTGGGTCTGACTCACGCACAGAAAATCATCCGCTGCCAGCAGGCAGCTCTGAAGGTAGGCGCCCCCATCATCGGTATCAACGATTCCGGCGGTGCCCGTATTCAGGAAGGCGTTGACGCTTTGGCCGGTTATGGTGAGATTTTCTATCATAACTCCATTGCCTCCGGCGTCATCCCTCAGATTTCCATTATTGTCGGCCCCTGTGCCGGCGGCGCAACCTACTCTCCCGCACTGACCGACTTCATCTTCATGGTGCAGGGTGTCAGCCAGATGTTCATCACCGGACCTCAGGTCATTGCCACTGTCACCGGTGAAAAGGTTTCTGCCGAGGAACTGGGCGGCGCTATGGCCCACAACAAGACCTCCGGCGTGGCTCACTTCTACGACGAGTCCGAGCAGGCCTGTTTCGACCGCGTGCGCGATCTGCTGAGCTACCTGCCCCAGAACAATCTGGAGGAGCCCGCATCCGCTCCTGCTCTGATGGATCCCAACACCCTGCTGCCCGAGCTGGATGAACTGATTCCCGAAAGTGCCAACCGCGCCTACGACATGATGACCCTCATCACTGCTTTGGCCGACGGCGGCAAGTTCCTGGAGTACCAGCCCTACTTTGCTCCCAACATGATCTGCGGCTTCATGCGTCTGAACGGCCGCAGCGTGGGTGTCATCGCCAACCAGCCCAAGGTGCAAGCCGGCTGTTTGGATATCAATGCTTCCGACAAGGCTTCCCGCTTCATCCGCACCTGCGACTGCTACAATGTGCCCATGCTGACTCTGGTGGACGTACCCGGCTTCCTGCCCGGCACCGCTCAGGAGTTCGGCGGCATCATCCGCCACGGCGCCAAGATGCTGTATGCCTACAGCGAGGCCACCGTGCCCAAGGTCACTCTGATCACCCGTAAGGCCTATGGCGGCGCTTACATCGCCATGTCCTCCAGCCACCTGCACGCCGACACCGTACTGGCATGGCCCACCGCCGAAATCGCCGTTATGGGCCCCGACGGCGCTGCCAACATCATCTTCCGCAAGGACATCGAAGGTGCCGAGGATCCCGCTGCCATGAAGAAGCAGAAGACTGCCGAGTACTGCGAAATGGCCGCCAACCCCTATGTGGCCGCCGGTTTCGGTTACATCGATGATGTCATCGAGCCCAACCAGACCCGTCAGCGCCTGATCAGCGCCTTTGATATGCTCTCCGGCAAGCGCGAGGACCGTCCCGCCAAGAAGCACGGAAACATTCCGCTGTAAGGAGGGACAACATGGATCCGAACAATTCTATGTTTGCCGTACTTGGCCCCATTGACGGCGTAGTCCTCATTCAGTCCCCCGTGATTACGCTGATTCTGATCGTCGCAGCCGTGGCTGTGGCCGCTCTGGTGATTGGTCTGCTGATTGGCCTGCTGATTGGCCGCACCCGTACCCCGAAGGCGGCCTCTCCCGCCGCACAAGTTTCCTCTGCTGCCCCTCAGAGCGCAGACGAGGATGAGATCGTGGCTGTCATCGCCGCCACCGTCCTGGCCATGGAATCCGCTCGCACCGGCACCCAGTTAGTCCTGCGCGGTATTACCCATGTGGGTTCCGAAGGCACCCCCTGGTCCGCCGCCGGCCGCAAGAACTTAATGAAATAATATTGAGGAGGAACACACCTTGAAGTACTATAACATTACCGTGAACGGCAAGGTCTATCAGGTTGCCGCCGAAGAAGTCAGCGCACCCACCGCCGCTCCCGTTGCCGCTCCTGCCCCTGTTGCCGCACCCGTTGCTGCTCCCGCCCCCGCCGCTGCCCCTGCTCCCGCAGCTGAAGCCGCTCCCGCTCCCGCCGCTCCCAAGGCTGCTGCTCCCGCTCCCGGCGCCGCTGGCGTCATGACCGCTCCCATGCCCGGCACCATCGCAGAGATTTCTGTCAGCGTTGGTCAGGCTGTTACCGCCGGTCAGGTCGTTCTGGTTCTGGAAGCCATGAAGATGGAAAATGAAATCTTCGCCGCTTCTTCCGGCACTGTCACCGCCATTTTCGTTGGCAAGGGTGACACCGTCAACTCCGGCGATCCCATGATCCAGATTGGCTGATTGGGAGGGTATATCCGTGGAATTTTTGATTGAAGGTATTCTCGGCATCACTTGGCAGATGCTGGTCATGTGGGTTATCGGCGGATTGCTGATCTACCTGGCCATCAAGAAGGGCATGGAGCCCGCTCTGCTGCTGCCCATGGGTTTCGGTGCCATTCTGGTCAATCTGCCCATGTCCGGCGCCCTGACCCAGACTATGGAGGGTATCGGCGAAGTACAGGGCATCATCTCCTGGTTGTTCGAAACCTGCATTGAGGCCTCCGAGGCCATGCCTCTGCTGCTGTTCATCGGCATCGGTGCCATGATCGACTTTGGTCCTCTGCTGTCCAACCCCAAGCTGCTGCTGTTCGGCGCCGCTGCTCAGTTTGGTATCTTTGCCGCCATCCTGATTGCCAGTGCTCTGGGCTTTGATTTCCTGGACGCCTGCTCCATCGGCATTATTGCCGCCGCCGACGGCCCCACCTCCATCCTGGTCTCTCAGATTCTGAAGAGCCGCTATGTGGGCGCTATCGCCGTGGCCGCTTATTCCTATATGGCTCTGGTTCCCATTATCCAGCCTGTCGCCATCAAGCTGGTCACCACCAAGAAGGACCGCGCCATCCGTATGCCCTACAACCCCAAGAGCGTCAGCAAGACCGCCCGCATCCTGTTCCCCATCGTGGTCACCATCATCGCCGGTCTGGTGGCTCCCGCTTCCGTGTCTCTGGTTGGTTTCCTGATGTTCGGCAACCTGATCCGCGAGTGCGGCGTGCTCAACAACCTGTCCGAGACCGCTCAGAATGCTCTGGCTAACCTGATCACTCTGCTGCTGGGCATCACCATTGCTTGCAGCATGCAGGCTGAGAACTTCGTTCGTTGGGAAACCCTGCTGATCATGGTTCTGGGTCTGCTGGGCTTCGTGTTCGACACCATGGCCGGCTGTCTGTTTGCCAAGTTCCTGAACCTGTTCACCAAGAACAAGGTCAACCCCATGGTCGGTGCTGCCGGCATCTCCGCATTCCCCATGTCCGCCCGTGTGATCCAGAAGATGGGTCTGGAGGCCGATCCTCAGAACCACCTGCTGATGCACGCTGTTGGTGCTAACGTCTCCGGCCAGATTGCTTCTGTGGTAGCCGGCGGTGTGATCCTGGCCCTTGCTCCGGGCCTGCTTGGTTGAGGTGAACGACTATGAATAATATTGTGAATTCTCTGCTGATCATGGGCCTTGGCATGCTGGCCATTTTCGTGGTTCTGATCGTTATTTATCTGGCCGTTCTCGTCCTGCTCAAAATCGGCAACGGCAAAAAGAAAAACAACAACTAAATTCATATCAAAAAACACACCGGCGGAACTGATTCCAGTTCCGCCGGTGTTCTTTTCTATTTTCTTTTCAATGAAATTAGTCAGATTCTCTTCCATGTACGCTTGCTGAACAGAATAAGCACAGGGAGGATCTCCAGTCTTCCGAACAGCATGGTAAAGGTCAGAATAATTTTGGACAGCCAACTGTACCCCACATAGCACGAGTACGGCCCCACCGCCTCAAAACCCGGACCGACATTGGAGATACAGGCAAGCACGGCAGAAAAATTGCTGAAGAAGCCGTGCTTCACGTCGTACGTTCCGGCATCAGACAGGACGGTCACCGTCTGTCCGTTGATCGGATCAAAGGCCAGCAGCAGCAGCGCCGCCAAAAGCAGGAAAAGGTACAATGTAATAAACGCAAAGACATCATTGATGGTCTTTGTCTCCAACGTCTTTCCTTCAAACTTCACCTTCGGGACGTAGCGGGGATTGATCAGTTTCCTTACGTTAACGTAGGCCCCCTTCAGCGCGATTTGAATGCGGGACACCTTGATTCCGCCGCCGGTTGAACCCGCCATGGCGCCGAAGAACATGACAACAATCAGGCCGGTGGTGGCCGGCATGGGCCAGGCGTTATAGTCGGTGGTCGTGAAGCCCGCCGTCGTCATCAGTGACGCCACTTGGAACAGAGAATGCCGGAACGCTTCCTCCACCGTGTAGCTCTGCGGGAACGCCTGAAAACGCCCGACCAGGCTGAAAAATACAACGGCAACAGCGGCGACAACGATCGCAAAATATACCTTTAACTCCTCACTGCGCAGAGCATCTCTGAGTTTTCCGATCAGCAGCAGGTAGTACAGACTGAAATTGCATCCGAAGAGAATCAGGAAAATTGCCATAACGTACTGGGAAAAGGGATGGAACAATTCCATGCTGCCGGGAATAAACCCGAATCCGCCCGTACCGGCGCAGCCGAATGTCGCCAGCAAGCTGAAAAAAAACTGTTCGCTTTCATACCCCGGAATGGGCTTGTCCAGCATAAGAACAATAACCTCAAGCACCGACATTCCCAGATAAATCAGGTACAGAATGCGTGTGGTCACCTTCATTTTGGATACCAACTTACCCACCTGCGGGCCGGGACTTTCCGCACGAAGTAGGTGCATAGACGAACCGTCGTTGCTCTCCGGAATGAAAATCAGCACGAACACCAGAATGCCCATACCACCGATCCAGTGAGAAAAGCTTCTCCAGAACAGCGTAGAACGGGAAAGAGCCGTAATATCCGTAACCACACTTGCTCCGGTCGTTGTAAATCCGGACATGATTTCAAAGCAGGCATCAATGTAATTCGGAATATCCCCATTGATCACAAACGGAAGGGCACCGAACAACGCCATAACGATCCACACCAAAGGCGTAAGGGCAAATCCCTCTTTCTGGTAGAGGGTGTTCCGCTCTGATTTCAGCACCTGCAGCAACAACCCAAGCACAACCAGAATAACAATAGGAATCAAAAATGCAAGAACATGCGTCAAGGACTCCCTGTAGATCAGGCTTACCGCAAGGGGCGCAAGCATCAACGCACCCTCCAGAACCATGACCTTACCCAGGATCGCCCCGAGTTTTTTATAGTTCATAGCTCCACCTTACTCAAACACATCGGTCAGATCGTCGAAGTTCTTATGAGTGGTTACCACCACAACATTATCTCCGACCCGAATCATAGAACTGCCGTTGGGAATCATCACTTCATTATCCCGGATGATACAGGCAATCAGGCAGTCCTTTTTGATGGTCAGCTCCTTCAGCGGCTTGTCACAGAACCGTTCCTGCCGCTTTGCAGCAAACTCCAACGCTTCGACCTGGTTGTTGACCAGCCGGTACAGCGTCAGCACATTGCTGCCCCTCGTATTCGCCAGGGCACGGACGTAGCTGATAATTCTGCCGGCCACCACATCCTTCGCGGACACATAATTATCAATCCCCAGTTCATCCAGCAACCCATAGAAATCATCGATATGAATTTGCGTAATGGTTTTCTTAACCTTCTTTTTGTTGGCAAACATGGACACGATGATGTTTTCTTCATCATTATCAGTCAGTGCCACAAAAGCATCCATCGCTTCAATGCCTTCTTCCAGAAGCAGGTCGTGTTGGGTCCCATTTCCGCAGATCATTGTTACGCGGGGCAGCATTTCTGCCAGTTCTTCCGCCCGGGCAGGGTTTTCTTCGATCAGCTTGACCGCATATTTTTTCTTTGACAGTGTGTCGGCCAGATAAAAACCGATCCTGCCGCCGCCAACGATCATAATATTCTTGAAGGGTGATTTTACGAGATTGACTTCCGCCAGAAAATCGCCGAGATTCTTCACGTCTGCAGTAAAGTGAATTTTATCCCCTTCCTCAATGGTAAAATTACCGGAAGGAATAATCACCGTATCCCCTCTCTGCACGGCACAGATCAAAACCTTCGATGTCAACTTCCTGCCAAGGGAAATCAGGCTCTCTCCGATCAGCGAGCACCCCTTTGCGGCAATCACCTCAACCAGCAGCACCTTTCCTTCCGCAAAATGCTCGATTCGGGCAACCGACGGAAGGTTGATCCTGTTGAATATCTCGTTTGCCGTTTCGCGTTCCGGGTTGACGACCATAGAAATCCCCAGATCATCCTTCATCTCCGCGATTTGCTTTCTGTATGCGGGATTTCTGACGCGGGCAACCGTATTTTTCACGCCAAGCCGCTTCGCCACGAGACAAGCAAACACATTCAGTTCATCATTTCTTGTCAGAGCAATGACCAGGTCCGCGCTTTCAACATTTGCCTCTTTTTGGATGTCCATGCACGCGCCATTTCCAACCACACCGAAAGCATCGTATTTTTCGATCAGAGTCTCAACCAAACCCTTATTTTCGTCTATGATCGTGATGGTATGTGTTTTCCCCGAAAGGCTTTTCAATATGGTCCGTCCAATTGTGCCAAGCCCGATGATCACAATTCTCATCGACTTCATCTCCCGTCCTTACAAAAAGCTGAACAGCCGGTAAATCGGCGTTTTCCCGCATCCGGTACAGTTTCTATCCGAACGCCGGAGGACTCGATTTTGCATCCTTGCGGTTTTCCCTGCCAAATGTCGGCTCACGCCGCACCTGGCAGGGAAATGATGAATTTAGGTATTCTTGATGATAACCTGCTCAATCACATCGGTGGCGTGTTCGCACAAATCGCAGCACTGCTCAAGGCTCTCAAAGACAGCCTTGATGCCCAACAAGTGCTTCACTTCGAGTTCCTTCTCAAACAGGCCGTGGATCGCTTCGGTGTAAACAACGTCGGCTTCGGTCTCGATATCGTTAACCTTGACAACCAGAGCGCGCAGTGCATCCGGCTTCTTAAAGTTCTTCAGCTCACCTGCTGCATCGTGCAGAGCACACACGCAGCGATTGACGATCTTGGAAAGATTGGCTGCCTTCTCGGGAACATGATCAATATGATACATATAGAATTCCAGCACAACTTCGTCCAGGGCGTCGGTAATATCATCAATGATCTGGACCAGAAGAAGGATATCCTCCTGGTCAATCGGGGTGATAAACTCGGTGGAGAGCTTGTTCAGGATCTCATGATGGATCTTGTCGGCAGCGTGCTCGATCTCGTGCATCTGGGTGTGGTATTCGTTGATGTGATTCGCGTCAAACTTACAGAAAATCTCTTCCAGCAGGTTGGATGCCTCCACACAATAGGCAGTCTGCTGCTCAATCATCTTGAAGTAATCGTTATTCTTCTTAGCCATTGTCGTTTCTCCTTATGCAAAAATCATTAAAAACAGTTTTGCCATACCAAAACCCAGCAATCCGCAGCCGGGGAACGTACAAACCCAGGTAAGGACCAACTCCTTGACCACACTCCAATTCACGTTACTCACTCTTCGCGCCGCACCGACACCCATAATGGCAGTTGTCTTGGTGTGTGTTGTACTGACCGGAATGCCGGTCAGAGAAGACAGCAGCAGGCAGAGGGTAGCAGAAAGATCTGCCGCAAAACCCTGATAGGGCTTGAGCTTGACCATATCCATGCCGACCGACTTGATGATTCGGTATCCACCAATGGAAGTACCCAGACCCATGACCAGGGAACAAACAATCATCAGCCAGATGGGCACTGCAAAGTTGGATGCTCCCGCCTGACCGTCAGCAAAGGCGGCGCCCAACAGGAAAATCGCCATGAATTTCTGACCATCCTGCGCGCCGTGCATGAATGCCATCGCAGCACCGCCGGCCACCTGCGCACCGGAGAAAAAGCGTTCGGTCTTCAGACGGTTGCTGTTACGGAACAAAAGCACCGTCAACTTGGATGACAGGAAACCAAGGCCAAAGCCCAGAAGTGTGGACAGGACAATTCCGTAAAGCACCTTGACCCACTCGGCGCCGTTGATGCCGGAAAAACTGTTCTGAATCGCAACAGCTGCACCGGAAATACCGGCGATCAGCGCATGGCTTTCACTGGTAGGAATACCGAAATACCATGCAGCGGTTGCCCAGATCACGATGGCTGCCATGGCCGCGCAAAGCGCAATCAAAGCCAAGTGAGAGTCGCCGCCAAAGTCCACCATCTTATAAATTGTGAACGCAACCGATGCGTTGACGGTGGTCATAACGAAAACGCCCAGGAAGTTGAAAATCGCCGCCATAACAATGGCTTTACGAACCCCGATCGCTTTGGTGGAAACGCAGGTCGCGATGGCGTTGGGCGCATCCGTCCAACCGTTCACCAGGATAACACCAAGTGTCAGCAAGGTGGAAATCATCAACATGGGGTTGCCCCACATCTGGTGGATAAAATCAATCATACTCATAACAGAACCTCAGATATTTTTATATTGATCTATGAACATTTTTGAACAGCCTTGAAAATCCATACGACAGGGCACATCCGAAAACAATCGCCAGCAGATTGGTAATCAGCATCTGTATCGATCCGTCCCATTTGGGCAGAATCATCAGTGCCGTTGCGGCGACAATGCCCAAAATCCCGTGGGACACAATGGAGAAATGCTTTTGGTAGGTCCGCTCAATGATCCGCGACAGCAAAAGCACACACGCTGCCATGCCAATGCCCAGCGGCACAAGCACCGCCAGATTGAACCCTGCAATTCCGGCCAACATGGGCTGATACAGTCCAAAAAACAACAACAGTGACGAGGAACTAAGGCCGGGAACAATAAAACTCAGTCCCCACAGTACCCCGCAAAGAAGAAATCCGGCCATTCCGGGCTGCACCGTGATGGATGCGGTGGTTCTCAGTACACCCAAAAGAGCTGCCATAACTATGAAACCAAGCACCATGGCAGAAATTCCGCGTCCGGTTCGCCCCTGCTTGCCGGCATCCTGCCACAGTTCGGGAAAGGTTCCGAGAATAAAGCCAATAAATAGGCAGGTGACCAGAGCCGTATCCCGCTCCAGCATCCATGCTGCAAAACCCGACAGTACCACGAATCCTACAAACACGCCCACGAAAAACGTCAGCAGCATCAAGCCAAATTTGCGGATCCCACTGCGAACATGGGCCAGTGTGTCAATAATAGGGCGGTACATACCAAAAATCACACACAGCGTTCCCCCGCTGACTCCCGGCAGGATGGCCCCAAATCCGACGACAATCCCTTCCAGAAACCAAAGCAGGAACATCAGTTGTTTTTTACGTACATCCCGCAACACTCGTTCAGATCCTTCCCTGCACTTTCTATAGGATTGTACCTACTAAGCCCATTTTATCATATTATACTTTAAATGCAGCAAAAGCGCAAGAATGGTTTTCCATCTCCACCTCTCTCTGTCTCTCGCCATACGCAACATCTTGACGTAAACAGCGTGGCGCGCTAAAATATTATTAAAAGTAATTACTTCATTTTCAGTCAGCGTATATTCCTTTTCTCGATCCACCGAGTGCAATGTAATCCGCTCTGTTTATATTCTGCTTACAGAAACGAATAAAATACACAGGCTGTCGCAGCACACTTTGAAACCGAAGAATTGACTGCACAAACTGTATCGCCGAACAAAAAATGTATCACCGCAAACGTGGGAGGAATACTAATGGAGAAAAAAGCAAATCATTCTTTCAAACTGGTCGCGTTCGGCATCATTTTATATGCCGCATTGATGAATCTGGGTGCAGTCATCGGCTTTGTGAAAGATATCGGCGATCTGTTTTTGCCTGCCCTTTTGGGCTTCATTCTGGCTTTCATTATTAATGTTCCCATGCGCGGGTATGAGAAGCTGCTCCTGCGGGCAACAAAGAAAGCAAAACGCCCCTGGAACCCCAAGCTGATCTCTGTCGTCAGCCTGATCCTGACTGCTATTTCTGTTCTGCTGGTGATCGCACTGGTCTGCATCATGCTGATCCCTGAACTGGTTTCCTCTGTCGTCAGCCTGTACAATCTGATTATAGAGTCCTGGCCGAAGTGGGTCGCCTTCTTTGAGGAGTACAATATTGATATCACTTGGATCACCGGCTGGGTCGAATCGTTGAACATCAGCAAATTGATCGAGCAAGTGCTTTCCGGTGCCGGTTCTCTGATCTCCTCTGCCGTTGGAGTTGTCTCCTCCACCGTTTCGATTGTCGGCAATGCCGCCATCGCCGTAATTATTGCCATGTATACCCTGTTGACCAAAAAGGAGTTGAACCGACAGGGCAAAAAGCTGATTCAGGCCCATTGCAGCAACCGGGTGGGCGCTTTCCTCTTCCATTTTGGAAAACTGCTGGATGCCACCTACACCAAGTTCCTGACCGGCCAGTGTCTGGAGGCCTGCATCCTTGGCGGATTGATTTTCGTTGTGTTCAGCATTCTGCGTATTCCCTACTCCGCACTGATTGGCGTACTGACGGCGGTACTGGCGTTTCTCCCCTATGTGGGCGCTTTCTTTTCCTGTGCCATAGGTGTGCTTCTGGTCCTGCTGGCCCAGCCCTCCAAGGCTTTGGTCTGCCTGATTGCCTATTTGGTCGTTCAGTTTGTGGAAAATCAGCTGATTTACCCCCACGTAGTTGGCACCTCTGTAGGCTTGAGCCCCCTGTGGACCCTGATTGCCGTGCTGGTAGGCGGCAAGCTGCTGGGCCTGTTCGGCATGATTTTCTTTATCCCTCTGACCGCAGTTTTTGTCACTCTTTTGAAGGAATACACCCACTATAAACTGGACAAAAAGCAATCTATTGTCCCCCCTCCATCGTCAGAAAGGACCGATGACTCATTTGACCAATAAAGCAAAGACCCTCCTCACAACAAGCAGCATCGCTGTTGCCGGACTTGCCGCCTGCGGTGTTGCTTCTACGGCGGTTACCAAAAAACTGGTCAGCACGGCCATGGACCGCTCCTCACCTCTGAATCTTGCCCAAACCCGCAGCCGTCTTACCGGTTCCGGTATCCGTGCGTCTGCGCTGAAAGAGGCCACGGAAGCAAAAGCTGCATTGGAGCAGCGCAATCCGCAAACCGTCGAAATCGTCGCGCAAGACGGAACTCCTTTGGTTGGACACTGGTTGGCATGTGAATCACCCAAGCGCGTCATTCTGGCCATGCACGGCTGGCGTTCCTCCTGGTCTTCCGACTTTGGCATTATCTCCGACTTCTGGTATCGGCAGAACTGCAGTGTCCTTTATGCCGAACAGCGTGGGCAAGGCGCCAGCGGCGGGGAATATATGAGTTTCGGCCTGATCGAGCGCCACGATTGTCTGGACTGGCTCAACTGGATCAACCAGACAACCCAAGGTATATTGCCCATCTATCTGGCCGGTGTATCCATGGGTGCTTCCACTGTATTAATGGCCTCCGCGCTGGACCTTCCCAAAAATGTCTGCGGCATTCTTGCCGATTGCGGCTACACCTCGGTCCATGCCATCTGGAAACATGTCATGGAAAACAACCTCCACCTCTCTTATGGGATACACGGTCCCATGGCAGAGCGGTTTTGCAAAAAGAAAATTCACACCGGGACCAAAACATATTCCACCACCGAAGCACTAAAATCCAACCGCACCCCGGTGCTGTTTGTCCACGGAACCGAAGACCGATTCGTCCCCGTGGAAATGACCTTTGAAAATTATCAAGCCTGCAGCGCTCCAAAGCGGCTTTTCGTCGTGCCGGGAGCCGGACACGGCATGAGTTATTTTTTGGATCGCCCCGGGTACGAAGCAGAGACCGTGCGTTTTTGGGCAAACTGCGAAAACGCAATCACACAGTGATCCACACCCGGCCCACACTATGCGGGTCGGGTTTCATCATACAAACGCTCCGCACAGGGCAGACATAACAGAAATCAAAAAACACATATCGAAACGGTGAATCCCTATGGAACACAAAGCAAAACAAAACCCCATTTTTCATATCGTTTACTCCATCGTCCGTCGACTTGTCCGTCTCTTTTACCCTAAAATCACGTTGGTCGGCGCGGAGAACATTCCCGTCGGGCCTTGCCTGCTGGTCAGCAACCACGCCCAGATGAACGGACCCATCATCGGTGACCTGTATATTCCCGAAAAGCGCTCCATCTGGTGCGCCGGCGAAATGATGCATCTGAAGGATGTTCCCTCTTATGCTTATCGGGATTTCTGGAGTTCCAAACCCAAAGGGATCCGCTGGTTCTATAAACTTCTTTCTTCCGTCATCGCGCCCATTGCCGTTGGGATCTTTAACCAACCCCATATCATCGGCGTATACAGAGATTCTCATGTATTAAATACATTCCGCCAGACGGTCAGCGCACTGGCAGACGGTGCTAAAGTTGTAGTCTTCCCCGAACACGACCAACCGCACAACCACATCATCAACCAGTTCCAGGAGGGGTTTGTGGATATTGCCCGGCTTTACAAGCGCCGTTCCGACACCCCCCTGCAGTTCATTCCCATGTACGTGGCCCCCAGTCTGAAAAAAGTATACTTTGGTCCCCCCATCACGTTCTGTCCCGACAACCCCAAAGAACTGGAGCGTCGGCGCATCTGTGACTATTTGATGGCCGAGATCACCTGCATGGCTGAAGCTTTGCCCCACCACACCGTAGTACCTTACAACAACATTTCAAAGAAGAAATACCCCACCAATATTCTCCGAAAAGAAGGCGAGCACACTTGAAACAACCTGTTGTTAATTATCGGGAATTTCGTCTTTCCAAGCTCAACGATCCCCGTTTTTCCCATCTGAAGTGGCTGCTCGGATGGGTAGGTTATTTTATTGCCTATTTCCTGACCGAAAATCTGATTCCTGCCGAGCGCTGCCATGTAATCCACAGTCCACTGGATGATCTGATTCCTTTTTGCGAATACTTTCTGATTCCCTATGTATTCTGGTACGCACTGATCGTGATCTCCCTTTTGTATTTCATGTTCTACAACCCGGAAAACTTTAAGAACCTGCAGAAATACATCATCATTACACAAGTTGTCGCTATGATCGTCTATATCGTATATCCCAACCGGCAGGACCTGCGCCCGGAGAGCTTCGTCAATGACAATGTATTCACACAGCTGCTTGGGTTTATCTACTCCGTGGATACCAACACCGGCGTGTGTCCCTCCCTCCACTGTGCCTACTCCATCGGCATTGCCTCGGTCTGGCTCAGCGAAAAAAATATACCGCGGTGGGTAAAACCGTCCGTTGTCATCGCCGCAGTTCTGATCTGCGCATCCACAGCTTTCGTCAAACAGCACTCCATCGTGGACTTTTTTGCCGCCATCCCGGTATGTATTCTCGCTGAAATTCTTGTCTTTGGGAAATCACGGTATCGTACCATTTTTAAAAAGCAGCCCAGCACGTAACACTTAAAACCCGCTTCCCGTTTTCTTTGTCGAAAGGGCATCGATCTTTTGTTGTAAGATCGGTGCCTTTTTTTGAAATAGTTGATTTCCAACGGTTCCGGTCGTATAATATCTTTTAGATTTTTTGAAATTAAAACAAAATTGTCAGACAATTCACAACAACGATTGGAAAGGGAGATTTCAGATATGGACGCAAAATACGAAGCCCTCTTTACCCCGTGGAAAATCGGCAATGTGGAGATTAAAAACCGCATTGTCATGTGTCCCATGGGCGGCACGTCCCTGTTCGGCTGGTTTGAACTGACCGGCTGCAAATTCGACAGAGAAGCCGCCAAACTGTTTCTGGAGCGCGCCAACAACAACGTCGGCCTGATCATTCCCGGTATCGCTCCCCTGCGTGACACTTTTTGGGGCAAGTGGCTGTGGCAGAACCCCAAAATGTTTGAGGATCTGAAAGAATTCATGGACGAGATCCACAAGACGGGGGCCAAACTGTTTGTCCAGCTGACCGCCGGTATGGGCCGCAGCTGGGCCATTACCGAATTGGTGGCTCCCCTGCACAAGAACAAGTTTACCCGTGCCATCGTCAAGCCCATCCTTGACACCAGCCACGAACTGGCCAGCCCCAGTCCCCAACCCTCCCGCTGGGCCGAGGACATTATCTGTCCCGAAATGACCGTGGAGCAGATTCACGAGATTATCGAGGCCTTTGCCAAAACCGCCAAACTGTGCAAGGACGCCGGCGTGGACGGCGTGGAAGTTCACGCGGTACACGAGGGCTATCTGCTGGACCAATTTGCCATTGAATTCTTCAACAAGCGTACCGATGAGTACGGCGGTTCCTTTGAAAATCGCTATCGCTTTGCCGCTGAAGTAGTCAAGGCCATCAAGGAACGCTGCGGTCAGGACTTCCCCGTCTCCCTTCGTTACAGTGTGGAATCCAAGTTGAAAGGCTTTGCCAAGGGCATTGTCCCCGGTGATAACGCTCCCGAACTGGGCCGCAACATGGAGGAATCCGAGCGTGCCGCCAAGTATCTGCAGGATGCCGGCTATGACATGCTCAATGCCGACAACGGTACTTACGATTCCTGGTACTGGGCCCATCCCCCCATGTACATGCCCCAAAACTGCAATCTGGATGACGTGGCTCACATCAAGCAGTTTGTGGACATCCCGGTGGTCTGTGCCGGCCGTATGGAGCCCGATGTGGGCGCCCAGGCGGTGGCCGAGGGCCGCATTGACGGCGTGGGCGTTGCCCGTCAGTTCCTGACCGACCCCGAGTGGGTCACCAAGCTGATCGAGGACCGTCTGGAGGACATCAAGCCCTGTATCTGCTGTCATGCAGGCTGCTTCAACTTCTCCAAGTCCAAGGGCCATGCCAACACCCAGGATCTGACCGACACCATGGGTCTGGCCCGCTGCGCTCTGAACCCCCTGACCATGCAGAGCAAGAAATACCATCTCGATCCCGCCAAGAAGGTCAAGCACGTTGCCGTTATCGGCGGCGGCATCGGCGGTATGGAGTCTGCGCTGGTGCTGGCCAAGCGCGGCCACAAGGTCACTCTGTACGAAAAGTCCGGTGAGCTGGGCGGTGTGTTCATCGCTGCAGCAGCCCCCTCCTTCAAGGAAAAGGACCGTGATTTGATCGCATGGTACAAGCGTGAACTGACCAAGTACCCCATCGAGGTCAAACTGAACACCGAGGTCACCGACGTTGCCGCTTTGGGCGCCGACAAAGTGATCATTGCCACCGGCTCCACCCCCAACCGCATCCCCGTGCCCGGCATCGAAAAGGGCATTCAGGCGGTGGACTTCCTGCTGGGCAAGCAAGAGGTGGGCGAGAACGTCACCATCATCGGCGGCGGTCTGACCGGCTGCGAGATTGCTTACGAACTGTACCTGCAGGGCAAGAAGCCCACCATCGTAGAGATGATGGACGATCTGATCGTCACCAAGGGTGTCTGCCTGGCCAACACCAGCTTCCTGCGTGATTTCTTTGAGGCCAATCAGGTCCCCGTCCATCTGGAAACCGGTCTGAAGGAGATCAAGGACGGCGCCGTCACCGTAGCTGATAAGGAAGGCAATGTCTTTGATATCCCCTCCGACAGCGTCATTCTGTCCGTAGGCTACAAGAGCAAACCGCTGGCTGAAAAGAGCAAAACAGTCCACATCGTGGGCGACGCTGCCAAGGTGGGCAACCTGCGCACCGTCATCTGGGGAGCCTGGGATGTCTGTATGAAAATTTAATTCAAACAAGTGACTATGTCACTTGTTTGAATGTTTGCAGTCCGCGGCAGCGCACTCGCTGCGCTCGCACGTTTGCGGCCTGAGAAGTGTTTTTCCGGACGCGCGTGTCGCCCGAAAATACAGGATCTGATTTTCTTCGCACCTGACGGTGCGAACTCTACGAGGTATTTTAAATTAGGAGGAAACCCTTATGGCAATGTATTTAACGCCCGAGCAGCAGGCCATTCTGGACGGCGAAAAGGGTGAAGTCATGGCCAAAGTCATGAAAACTCTGGTCATGTATGGCGAAGCCTTTGGCGCTGAAAAAATGGTACCGGTTACCAGTAAGTACAATCATCTGGTCACATCCTTCGGTCTGAAGATGATGACCCCCGTCTTTGAACTGATGCAGCAGCTCATCGACGCCGGCGCTCTGTCCGGCCAGCAGTTCTCAGTGGACCCCCGCCCTGTGGATCCCAATGTGCCTGCCAACTTCCTGCAGAAGTTCGTGTTCAACAAGTTCATGTACTCCACTCAGGAGTCCTATGAGGAGCAACTCAAGCAGCTGGGTCTCATGGATGACAACGCCTTTACCTGCGCCTGCTATCTGGATCAGGTAGGCAACAAGCCGGCCAAGGGCGAGGTGCTCAGCTGGGCCGAATCCTCTGCTGTGGTATACGCCAACTCGGTGCTGGGCGCACGCTGCAACCGTAACTCCGGCATCATGGACATCATGGGCTCCATCGCCGGTTTCGTACCCTACTTCGGTCTGCTGACCGACGAGGGCCGCAAAGCCACTTGGCTGGTCAAGGTGGAAACCACCGAAAAACCTGAAGCACAGCTGCTGGGCAGCGCCATCGGCATGAAGGTCATGGAGGACGTGCCCTATATCGTGGGCATGGATAAGTGGCTGGGTAATGAACTGAACGATGAAAACTGCGCCTATCTGAAGGATTTCGGTGCTGCCACCGCATCCAACGGTGCCGTGGGTCTGTACCATATGGAAAACCTGACCCCCGAAGCCAAGGAGCTGGGCGGTGCCCTGCTTTGCGATAACGTAAAGACCTTTATCGTCACCGACGAGGTGCTGGCTCAAACCAAGGCCGATTACCCCGTCATGTGGAAGAATCCCGACGCCCAGCCCAAGCTGTGCTTTGTGGGCTGCCCCCACATGAGTTTGCAGCAGCTGAAGGACTGGACCCTCGCCGTGGAAGAGGGTCTGAAGGCCGCCGGCAATAAGAAGGTACTCATCCCTACCGTCTTCACCACCGCTCCCGCTGTCAAGAAAGAGTTCGAACAGACCGAGTATGCTGAGCGTCTGAAGGCCACCGGCGTCATCCTCAGCTACATCTGCCCCCTGATGTACATGAACAACCCTCTGTGCAAGTCCATGCCCGTCATGACTTCTTCCAATAAACTGCGCACCTACACCACCGCCCGTTATTACACCGAGGCCGAAATTCTGGCCAAGATTACCAAGGGAGGCAACTGAGATGAAAGAATTCAAAGGACGCATCATTGCCCCCGGCACAGTAACTGCTGAAGCAGTGGTCACCCACAGCGGTTTTAATACGCTGGCATCCCTGCAGGGCGCTCTGCAGTTCGGCGATAAGAAGGCCACCTGCGGCGACCAGAATAACCCCGACCTGCACGGCAAGGAGCTGGCCGGCAAGGCCCTGTGCCTGCCCCAAACCATCGGCTCCACCACCGGCGGCCTGGTCATCTACTGCGCCTGTGCCATGGGCCGCCAGCCCGCCTGCATGCTGTTCAGCAAGCCCATCGACTCGCTGGCTGCCGCCGGCTCCATTCTGGCTTCGGTCTGGTGCCCCAACATCCAGATGCCCGTGGTGGACAGCCTGGGCGACGAGTTTTTGGACTACGTCAAGGACGGCATGAGCATCACCGTCAAAGAAGACGGCACCGTCGTGGTGGAATAAGTTGATACAAAAACGGAGGGAGACGGCAATTGCCTTCTCCCTCCACTATTTTCCGTATTTTGCTGTTTCAGCCCCACTCCACGCGCCGGGTGGATATCAGCGTCAATTTGCCCTGCTCATCAAACTGATAGGTGTTAAAATCCTCATAAGTACCCGCCGGGCCGACGACACATTCGACCAGAGTACGGTTTTCGGCATCCACCGTCAGCGGGTTGGCCAGCACAAAGGAAAAGTCCAGCCGCTGCTGCTCCTGATTCCACAGGAAGTAAGCGAAGGGCATGTTTTTGGGCGTTCCATCGGTGGCCATTAGGCACAGGTCGTCAAACCCGTCAAAGTTGAAATCGCCCACAAGGGGATTCCAAAAGGCCAGTTCGCCACGCAGGAAAAAAGCCCCGTCAAACAGATAGTCTCCCTCGTATTTTAGCGCGGTGGTGTCGGTGGTGCTCAGCAGCTGACTGCCGTCATACACCTTCAGGGTATTCACCCGGTAATAATCCCAATCGGGCAGCTTTTGGGCCTCCACCGCCAGCGTCAGTTCCCATCCGCCGGCATTTAGGGTATAACATTCCCCCTGCAGGGGCGTGGGTTCGGCGGTTGGGGTCGGCTGGGCCGATACCTCAGGCGTGGGCGTCGGTGCGGGCGTGAATTCCGGCGTAGGTGCGGGCTCCACGGCGGGCGTCTGGACTGCCGACGGGGTCGGCTGGGTTGTCGGGGCGGTCTCCGCCCCCGGCTTTTCTCTGCAGGCAGTCAGTCCAAGGCAGAGCACAGTCAGCAGGGCGGCTAAAATCAAAACAGCACTGTATTTTTTCATAAGCGGCTCCTTTTCTACAAAGGATTCTTCCATTCCTATACTACCTGCTCCACATACGGAAAAGCAAGGCACAAAAGGTTACAAATCGGCAAAAACCACGCCCGGAATCTTCCGGGCGTTGTTTTCATCTTAATATCAGACCATCAGGCTGCACACCAGTTCGGCGTAGGCCGCGGGGTCTTCCAGCGGAATGTCGGCAATGAGCAGAGCCTGCGCATACAGCAGCTCGGCATACTTGGCAGCCTTCTCCTTATCGTTGTCCACAGCATCACGCAGCGCGGCAAAAGCACCCGAGACGGCGTTCAGTTCCAGCACCCGCTCGGCCTTGACCGGCATGGCATCGTTGCCCATCTTGCGGAAGTAGCGCTCCATCTCCAGCGTCACAGGACCATCGGCAGTCAAGCAAACTGTGCCCGACTTCAGGATTCGGGACACACGGGCTTCCTTGATGCGCTCGCCCAGCGTTTCCTTGACAAAGTCCAGAACATCCTTGTTGTCCTCGGCTTTCTTGTCGGCAGCCGCCTTTTCCTCGTCGGTCTGGGGCAGGGCGTCCTCATCGGACACATTCTTGAAAGCTTTGCCCTCCAGATTGGCCAAAACACCCACCACAAACTCGTCCACATCTTCGGTCAGGTACAGAATCTCGTAACCGGCGTCGCGGATGCGCTCCACCTGAGGCAGGCGCTCAGCCTTGTCCACACTTTCGGCCCATGCGTAGTACACATACTGCTGGCTGGCGGGCATACGGTCCTTGTACTCGTTCAGAGAAATCAGCTTGCCCTCCTTGGAGGACCAAAACAGCAGCAGATCCTTGAGTACATCCTTGTGCGCGCCATAGTCGCTGACCACGCCGTACTTCATGCTGCGGCCAAAGG
Source organism: Oscillospiraceae bacterium (assembly GCA_045595705.1). Classification (GTDB taxonomy): domain Bacteria; phylum Bacillota; class Clostridia; order Oscillospirales; family Oscillospiraceae; genus JAJPXI01. The sequence goes on along the minus strand of JAZOBA010000005.1, from coordinate 24,884 downwards.
AAGCCCAGAACTTTTCATACTTCTCCCGGTCGTCCTTCATCATGCGCAGCAGCTCAGCCTTGATCTTCTTCTCCACGTTGGTGGCGATGATCTTCAGCTGGCGGTCGTGCTGCAGCACTTCACGGGACAGGTTCAGGGAGAAATCGGGAGAATCCACCACGCCCTTGACAAAGCCGAAGTAATCGGGCACCAGATCGGAGCACTTGTCCATAATCAGCACCCCGGAGGAGTACAGCTGCAGACCGCGCTGATACTCGCGGGTGTTGAAATCGAAGGGCGGACGGGCAGGAATATACAGCATGGCCTTGTAGCTGACCATACCTTCAGCACTGGTGTGAATAACGGCCAGAGGGTCTTCCCAGTCACCGAACTTTTCCTTATAGAAGGCGTTGTACTCCTCCTCGGTGACCTTGCTCTTGGGACGCTGCCACAGGGGCACCATGGAGTTGAGGGTCTCCCACTCCTTGACAATCTCCCATTCAGGCTTGTAGTCCTCACCGGCATCAGCGGGACGCTCCTTCATGCGGGAGTTTTCCATCTCCATGCGGATGGGATAGTGAATATAATCAGAGTACTTCTTGACCAGACCGGACAGGACACGCTGTTCCAAATATTCGCCGTAGTTTTCGCCCTCGGCATCCTCTTTCAGATGCATGACAATATTGGTACCGGGCGTTGCTTTTTCTGCCGGGGTAACAGTGTATCCGTCGGCACCGGCCGATTCCCACTGCCAAGCCTCATCACTGCCGTAAGCCCGGGACACCACGGTCACCTTGTCGGCCACCATAAAGGCGGAATAGAATCCTACGCCGAACTGACCGATAACGTCAATCTTGTCGGCAGCCTTATCCCCCTCGGTCAGATCGGCCTTGAACTGACGGGAACCACTCTTTGCAATGGTACCCAGATTGTTCTCCAGATCTTCCTTGCTCATGCCAATACCGTTATCGGAAACGGTCAGGGTGCGGCTTGCCTGATCGGGCACCAGCGTAATTTGCAAATCTTTGCGTTTCACCGTGACTGAATCGTCGGTCAGTCCACGGTATGCCAATTTGTCCAGCGCATCGCTGGCGTTGGAGATAATCTCACGCAGAAAAATCTCCTTGTGGGTGTAGATGGAATTGATCATCAGGTCCATCAGTCGTTTGGATTCTGCTTTGAACTGTTTCTTTGCCATGGATTTCGTCTCCTTTAAACATCAAGCACAGTTTCCCGCGCAAAGTATATAGAGTTAGCACTCATCCGAACCGAGTGCTAACTCTATCATAATACGAAACAACAAAAAATGCAAGCGAGTTCAGAAATTGTTTACAATCGGTTTCATTCAAGCTACAATAGTCTGGAACAGGAGGTGTCCCCATGTCCTTTTCCGAATATTTTCCCATATTCAACCGACTGACTCCCGCCGAGCAGGAGGAACTTTCCCGCGCAGCCTACAAACGCACTGCCCCTGCCGGCACCGTCCTGCACAACGGGTCGGATATGTGCCTTGGTCTGTTGGTCATCCGCTCCGGACAATTGCGGGCCTATATCACCTCGGATGAGGGGCGGGAAGTTACCGTTTACCGCCTGTTTGACCGGGACGTTTGCCTGCTGACTGCCTCCTGCGTCATGAACAACATTCAATTTGACATTACCATCACCGCCGAGAAAGAAACCGAGTTTTGGATCATTCCTCCCCCGGTGTACAAAGCGCTGACCGAACGTTCAGTGGTGGTGGCCAATTACACCAATCAGGTCATGGCCGCTCATTTTACCGAGGTTATGTGGCTGATGGAGCAGATCATGTGGAAGAGCATGGACAAGCGTCTGGCCAAATTCCTGCTGGATGAGTGCAATCTGGAGGACACCTCCAAACTGAACATCACCCACGAAAAAATCGCGAACCACATGGGCACCGCCCGTGAGGTAGTCACCCGCATGCTGCGCTACTTCCAAACCGAGGGTATGGTCAAACTGACTCGAGGCGGCATTGAAATTCTGGCCGGAGACAAACTGACTGAATTGGATACATAAGAAAAATGCAGGGAATTCCGAACCGGAATCCCCTGCATTTCATTTACTTCAGCATTGCCAGCAGATTATCTTTGGGCTGGACACCCACCGAGCGGTTGGTGATCTCTCCGCCCTTCATAACAAACAGGGCAGGAATACTCATAACGTTGAACTGAGCGGCCAGTTCGGGCTGCTCATCGGTATTGATCTTGACCACCTTAACCTCGGGATTTTCGGCGGCAAGTTCGTCCAGGACAGGAGCCAACATACGGCACGGACCGCACCAGCTTGCCCAGAAATCCAGCAGAACCGGCTTGTCGCTCTTAAGAACTTCCTGCTCAAAATTTTCTTTGGTAATATGCAGAACACTCATCATTCATTCTCCTTTGTGGTTTTCAAATCAGCATTCACTCAATTACGTTCTTGCCATGCCGTCCACACTCAGGACGACACCGGTGATATAGGATGCCTCTTCGGATGCCAGGAACACGAAGGCATTTGCAATGTCAGACGGCTGACCCATACGGCGCAGGGGAATCTGCTCTACGATGGGCTCAATGACCTGTCTGGGTACCGCCTTCATCATGTCGGTTTCAATCACACCGGGGGCCACGGCATTGACACGGATACCCTTGGGACCCAACTCGCGTGCCAAAGAAACGGTCAGACCGTTAACAGCAAACTTAGACATGGGGTAGGCCACACCGCTGGGCTGGCCGTAAATGCTGACCATGGAGGAGGTGTTCAGAATAACACCGTCACCCCGAGCGGCCATATTCTCAGCGGCCACCTTGGTGGCATTGAACATGCCCTTCACATTCAGGTCCATGACCTTGTCCAGCGTCTCGGGCGTATACTGGGAAAGCGGAGTGCTCTCGGATACGCCGGCATTATTGACCAGAATATCCAAATCACCATACTGAGCGATCACACCTTCAAATGTCTCCTGCACATCTGCCAGATCGGCCAGGTTGGGCCAGATACCTCCAACAGTGGAGTTGGGGAACTCTTCTTTCAGCTTGGCAACCGCCTTCTCTGCGGAACCCTGACTGCTGGCCGCGATCACAACCACGGCGCCTTCTCTCAAAAAGGCCTGTGCGGTTGCATAACCAATACCACGGCTGCCGCCGGTAATAACGGCCACTTTATCCTTCAATCTCATCATAATGTATACCTCCGATTCATTTTTCTTTTCTTTGACTGTAGTATACCCCATTTTTTCTTTTCCGTCTGTAACAAAATCACATTTATGAAAAAACGGGGTATTTTGCCCCGTTTTGATCATCCGTCATCCCAAAAACACATCCATAACCAGCATCAGGCAAAAGCCCATCAGCAAGGAATAGGTTGCCCCTCGCTCGCAGCCGTGAGCATGGGTTTCCGGGATCATCTCATCACTGATCACATAGAGCATGGTGCCACCCGCAAAGGCCAGTGCGAAGGGCAGCACGGCAGTCGAAATACTAACCGCAAAATAACCCAGCAGAGTACCGATCACTTCCACCACACCGGTCAGAAGGGCCGCCACAAAGGTGCGGCCACCGCTCATGCCGGCTGCCAGCATAGGAGCGATGATGACCATGCCTTCCGGAATGTTCTGCAGCGCGATACCGGCCGCGATCAAAAGTGCGCCTTGCGCGTCTCCGGTACCAAAACCCACACCGGCGGCAATACCTTCCGGCAGATTATGGATTGCGATGGCCATGACGAAAAGCAGCACCTTGTTCAGCTGCTCGGTACCGACAGGATGGGACTCCTGATCCACTCCGGCCAGTCGATGCAGATGCGGTACAACTCGATCCAGTAGGTTCAGACAGACCGCACCGCAGAAAATGCCGGCAATCGTAATCAGAACACCAAATCTTCCGCCGTACTCCAAAGAAGGCAGAATCAAACCGATCACGGCAGCCGCAAGCATCACACCGGCAGCAAAGGCCAACACAATATCACTGAATGTATGAGAAATCTTCTTAAATGCAAAGCCGAGAATGGCACCAATCACAGTGGCTCCACCCACGCCCAGCGCAGTCAGCAATACCATTTCCATGGGATTTGTTCCTCCTTACGGTTTTGCTCATCCTTATTATACACCCTTCCCGCAGATTTGTGAATAGCATCCTCACCGCAGGGCGCATCTTCCTTGACTTCTTATTCTAAAAAAGCACAACCCCCTATCCGTCCAACGCGGATAGGGGGTTACACCTGGTTTTGTGTTTCTGTCAACGTGTTTACCTCTTCTTTCATGGGTTTGCGCGCTTGGGAACCTGGGTCAAATCTACTCTTTGTGCGGCTTCTTCCAACAGTTTTGGAACGTCCAGCTCCGGGTCTCCTGCAAGGTTTTACAAGAGAGGATAACTGAGTCCATCTCATTATAATGAGTTTGTTGCGTTCCGCCCGCAGGCAACTTCAATCACCGGGTTCTTATACGCTTTCGAAAGTTTGTACTCGCTAGCCCATTGGACTCACCTTTCCTCTCTTTCTGCTTTGATTATACAATACCATTTTCCCGTTGTCAATAAGTTTTTGGTTGATTTTTACACCTACTCCATTCTTTCTTTGTCGCGAGTTGTGCATTTTGACCATCAATCAGACATAAAGCACCTCCCTCTTTGGTATCAAAGGGGAACGTGCTTCAGACTGCCCCTACATATTTTCCGTGATCCAATAAATAAGTCCATAAACCACACTGGCACCAATTCCGTAGGCCAGCACCGGTCCTGCCAAAGTGAAAAGTTTTGCGCCGGTACCCAAAATCAGGCCTTCACTTTTGAACTCCAGCGCCGGAGAAACCATAGCATTGGCAAAGCCGGTGATCGGCACAACCGTACCAGCTCCGGCATGCTTGGCAATGTCATCAAATACTCCAAAGCCGGTCAGCAATGCCGCAATGACAATCAGCGTCACCGAGGATGCAATTGCCGCCGCTGTTTCAGACAGGTCAAAACTTTTATACAGATTGATCAACCCCTGTCCCAGCGTACAAATGGCCCCGCCCACCACAAAGGCCCAAATCATATTCTTCCAGATGGGTGAGGGTTTGGCTTTCCTGTCCACATATTTCCCATATTCCCGATTGCTCATCTCCATAAAAGCGACCCTCCAAACCGAATTTTCTCATTCAGTCTGTCCATAGACAAACCAAATTATGTATGGTACCATAATTTCATCCATCGGTGATGGATAATTTTTGTATCCGGCGGCGATCATTGTATGGAGCACCACTCCAAAACCTTTATTAAAGACTTTACTTCAGGCCCGGTCCTGCGTTCCCTGCTAACCTTTTCCTTCCCCCTGTTCCTGTCCAACCTGCTGCAGGCGCTGTACAATCTGGTGGACATGGTGGTGGTGGGTCAGGTTGCGGGCGCACCGGGTCTTTCCGGCATTTCGGTGGGTGGCGATGTGCTGGCCATGCTGACCTTTATCGCCATCGGCTTTGCCGATGCCGGGCAAGTCATCATCTCCATGTACATCGGCTCCGGTCTGAAAGAAAAACTGTCCCGCTTTATCGGCACTATGGCCACCTTTATGGCGCTTTGCGCCATTATCATCAGCGCCCTGTTCCTGCTGCTGCGGGGTGAGATCCTGACACTGCTCAACACCCCCTCTGAGTCATGGGATCAGGCCATGGCCTATGCCACCACCTGTATGTGCGGTCTGATTTTCATTTACGGTTACAACGCAGTCAGCGCCATTCTGCGCGGCATGGGCGACTCCAAGCGCCCCTTCCTGTTCATTGCCATTGCTGCCGTACTCAATGTGGTGCTCGATCTGATTCTCGTAGTCGGTCTGGGCTGGGGCGCCTTTGGCGCTGCTCTTGCCACAGTTGCAGCGCAGGCGGTCAGCTTTGTCACGGCGCTGGTTTATCTGTACCGCAACCGGCAGCGGCTGGGTTTCGAACTGACCACCCGCCACTTCCGCATCGACCCACGGGAACTGGTAACGCTGGTCAAGCTGGGCGTTCCTTTCGCCCTGCGGCAGGCCGCCGTGCTCTTCTCCAAATTTTTCATCAACTTCTGGCTCAACGGCTACGGTGTCATGGTGTCCGCCGTTTCGGGCATCGGCTATAAGCTGGATGTCATCGGCAACCTGGTGGGCAGCGCCGTTTCCACCGCTGGCAGCTCCATGGTGGGGCAGAATTTGGGTGCCGGCAAATACAAGCGCGTTTCCCGCATTCTGGGCTGTGCACTGCTGATCAATGGGATTTTCTACGCCTTGCTTATTCTGGTCATTGGCTTGTTTCCCCGGACCGTGTTCGGCTGCTTTACAAGCGAAACCGGCGTACTGGCCGTCTGTATGGAGTACCTGCCCTTCCTTCTGGTCATTTACGCTGCCAGCGCTCTGCGCAACTCCATGTATGCCTTTACCACCGGCTGCGGAAATGCAAAATTCAACTTCTGTGTTGCTGTTTTGGACGGTTTTGTGGTACGTATCGGTCTGTCTGTACTGCTGGGTCTGGGCCTTAACATGGGTTACCACGGTTTCTGGGCGGGCAGCGCCGCCGCCGGCTTCGTCCCCTTCCTGTTGGGCATAATTTTTTACCTGTCCGGCTCGTGGCGCAAGGGCAGTCCTCCCGCATCGCAATCCTGATTTTCTGTCCGCTCTTGGGCAAATTGCCTTTGAGCGGACAATTTCTTAGCCAAAATTTCTTCGGTACCTTACTGGACAGTTTTTCCAAATCGTGCTAACATAAAAACAGTCTTTTTTAGGTCGTGAGAGTTATGTCGCTGCGCAAAGAAAAAAACTTCATCAATGATTTTACCACGGGCCCGGTTCTGCGTTCGTTGCTGACCTTTGCCTTCCCACTGTTTCTGTCCAACTTGCTGCAGGCAGTTTACAACATGGTGGACATGATCGTGGTGGGCCGCGTGGTGGGCGCGGCCGGTCTGTCCGGTGTGACCATCGGCGGCGAGGTGCTGTCCTTTCTTACCTTTATCTCCATGGGCTTCTCCAGCGCCAGTCAGGTCATCATCTCCCAGTACATTGGCGCCGGTCTGAAGGAGAAACTGTCCCGATTTATCGGAACTATGGCCTCCTCGCTGATGCTATGTGCCGTGGGTATGAGCGTACTGGCGCTGCTGCTGCGGGAACATATCCTGTCCTGGCTGAACACCCCCTCAGAATCGTGGGATCAGGCACTGGCCTACGCCACCACCTGTATGTGCGGCCTGATTTTCATTTACGGCTACAACATTGTCAGTGCCATTATGCGCGGTTTGGGTGATTCCAAGCGCCCCTTTATGTTCATTGCCATTGCCGCCGTGCTTAATCTGGTCCTCGACATCGTATTCGTGGCCGGCTTCCAATGGGAAGCCTTTGGTGCCGCGCTGGCCACCGTCATCGCTCAAGGTGCCAGCTTCCTGACCGCACTGGTTTACCTGTATAAAAAACGCGACCGGTTTGGCTTTGATTTCTCTCTACCCAATTTCCGCATCGACCTATACGAGCTCTCCACTCTGGTCAAACTGGGCGTTCCCTTCGCCATTCGCTCGGCCTCCATTATGTTCTCCAAGCTGTTTGTCAGCTCGTGGATCAACAGCTACGGCGTGGCAGTTTCCGCCGTAACCGGCGTGGGCAGCAAGGTCAATGTCATCGCCAATCTGATCGGCACCGCCGTCACCACGGCGGGCAGCTCCATGGTAGGACAGAACATCGGCGCTCAGAAATACGACCGCGTGCGCCGCATTCTGGGCAGCGCCTTTCTGATCAATGGCGTCTGCTTCAGCGTGTTCATCGCCGGGATCCTGCTGTTCCCGCGTGCCGTGTTCGGTCTGTTTACCACCGATACCTCGGTCCTGATTCTGTGCATGGAATTTGTCCCCATTCTGGTGGTTTCCTTTGTTGCCGCCGCTTTGCGCGACTCCATGAACGCCTTCACCTCGGGCTGCGGCAACTACAAATTCAACTTCGCCGTGGCCATCATCGACGGCATTCTCGCCCGCATCGGCCTGTCCTTGCTGTTTGGCAAAGTGCTGGACATGGGTTACTTTGGCTTCTGGCTGGGTGACGCCATTTCGGGATCTATGCCCTTCGTACTGGGCACCTTCTACTATCTGTCCGGCTTTTGGAAAAAGAAGTCGGCCATCGTGTCCGACAAATAATTGCTTCTCCAACCAAAAACAAGGTCATCAATACACAGAACAAAATCCTCCCGCCAGCCAGTGACGGGAGGATTTTGTATTTGTTATTCCATCTTGTCAGCAATTGCCTGCATCGTGCGCTCCTTGCGCTGTTTCAGGTACTCTTCCTCGGGCATGCAGGTCAGTGCTCCGGTAGGACAGACGCGCACACAGGCAGGCAGCATACCATTCTCCAGTCTGGTCTGGCAGCCGTCGCACTTGGTCATCTTTCCGCTGGGACCAAAGGTAGGCGCTCCAAAGGGGCAAGCCATGGCACAACTGCGGCACCCGATACAGGCCGCGTTGTCATACTCGGTCAGTCCCATCTCGTTTTTCTGCAGACATCCCACAGGACAGGCCCCAATGCAAGGTGCTGCAGCACAGTGCATACAACCCACCGAAAGATAGCGAATTTCCTTCTTCGGGTCTCCGGGGCGCTCCACTGCGGCCACGGTACGGAAGGGTTTTTCTCCGTCCTTCAGCGAAGTGTCATTCTGATCCATACAGGCCACGGCGCAGGCGCCACAGGCCACACATTTACTGTAATCCAGATTAAAGATATATTTCATGCTCCACCTTCACTTTCTTCCGTCCAACAACGCAATCAGTTCAACCGGCACCCCGCTTCGGAGCAGGCGCATCTCCAGCGCAGGTGACAACTGCGAATCAGGAGCCTTCAGCCGCTTGACAAACAGAGCCTTCAACGGACCGGACACCTTGGCATTGTCCAGAATGTTGATGCATTCCGCCTCTCCACCCTCGTTCAGAATGGCTTCGATCTGCCATCCGTCGCGGGCATTCTCCCAACGGATGTGCTCTCCGGGCGCATTGCAGTTGCCGATGCTGATGAAATCCATGTCCATAAAGTGGGTAATGTTGTGAATCAGGTTGCCCTGATAGCTGACCTGCTGCCCCAGAATATTCTGTGCCGCAACACACCCCTGCTCCCGGGCATTGGCCCAGAGGCCGATGGAGGAATTCACACCCGTTTGCATATCAGGCACTTCACAGCAATCACCGCAGGCATAAATGTGAGGCACACCGGTACGCATCTGCAGGTCCACTTCCACGGCACGGCCCAATTTGATTTCTTCCGGATCCACAAAAGGCACGTTGGCCCGGATACCGGAGCAAAACACGATAATATCCGTCTCGGCACTGCTGCCGTCAGCAAAGGTGGAATAAATACCTTGTTCGGTACATTCCACGCTGCTCAATCCGCAGGAGTAGCGCTGTTCAATCCCGTTCTCTGTCAGTCTGCTTTGAATCATCGCAGAAATGTCCTCACAGGCAGACATGGGGAAAATGCGCGGTGCCATATCCACCAGAATCGTCTTGATATTCCGCTTCCAGAGCAGCTCCACCACCTTGATGCCTACCATTTGGGCACCGACCACAACGGCACTTTTTACTTCGCCGGTATTCAGTCTGCGCTCCAAAGCGCGGGCATCCTCCACGGTACGCATGGTGTAGGAATTGCGTGCCAGGCTGCGGGCAAAAGGCGGCACCACAGGATACGCCCCCGTGCAGATAACGATATCGTCATAGGGTTCACTACGCCCTGCATCAGTCTCTACAATGCGATCCTTTGCGTGCAGACGAATTACCTTGGCATTGGTTCGGATATTCACGCCCAATTGCTCGCGCACCCGCTCCAGATCACCAAAGGGGAACATCCCTTCCTGCCGGATTTTCTCTGAGACAAAATAGGTGGTCAGCATAGGGTTGTAGGGCGCTTGCGCAGTATCGGAATAAACATCGATGACCCCGTGCGGATCACCCATGCGCAGGGTTCTGGCTGCGTGATACCCGGCGCAGCCAAAGCCGATAATGGCTGTTCTTCCCATATCGTCACCCCGCGATCAGACTTTAGCCAGTTTGCAGCGGAACTGCTTATAGCCGGGGAATCCGCTGTAGGGGTCCAGATGGTCGGCATGGATCAGCTCATTCACATTGGCCTCTTTATACCCGTGGAACATCAGCAGTTCGCCCACATTGGCAATCAGAGATACATTGGCCGCTGCCCGAATGGCACCGGAGGGGGTACTCAGCTCCACCGTATCCCCTGTTCGGATGCCCAGCTTTTTGGCATCCGCAGGATTGATATCCACTGCGGCGTCCGGCCGCAGAGAGCGAGGCCACTCACAGTTGTGCAGACGGGAATGGATGGCGTTGTGGTTGCGGCATCCGGTAGCTATCACGAAAGGATACTCCACGGGATCGGCACTGTCATTGCTGTCCTCGTAAACAGGCAGCGGCTCCAGACCGTGACTTTCGGTATACTTGGCCAGCACTTCGCTGTACAGTTCAATTTTTCCGGTGGGTGTGCGAGGACCTTGTTTCAGGCAGGTACCCCACTCGTAGGGCACGGCATTGGGCGCCACAACCGGTTTCTCACTGGCTTTGAACGCCTCCCAGTCCTTGATTCCCGAGCTCTCCTGCAGCATCCAACGGGCGTTGGTATCGTAATCACTGCGCAGCAGATCGTCGTCCAGATCCAGCGCATTGGCCAAACCGGAAAAGATTTCGAAGTCGCTCTTGCTTTCAAACCGGGCAGGAATAACCGGCTTGGTGTAGAACATGAACTTATTGGCATAGCATTTGATTTCGCCGCGTTCATAGGAGGTACAGGCAGGCAGCACGATATCGGCAATCCGGCAGGTATCGGTCCAGAAAATATCCGAGGCTACAATGAAGTCCAAACTCTTCAGCGCCTCCATAAAACGCTTGGAGTCAGGGTACATCATGTGGTTGACACCGGCCAGAAAGGCGCTCTTGACAGGATAGGGATCTGCCGACAGAATCTGATTGGCCAGGTCCATACTTTGGCCCTCATTCATCATCTCTGCGAACAGAGGGAACCGAGCCAGGCCGATGGTGGGTTTTGCGCCTTTCGGCTTAACGCTGTTGATGTACTTGGGCTCCTTGGACATAAAACCGCCAGGAGAATAACAGAAGGTAGCAGGACCCATGCTGGGTTTCAGCGTGCCGGGCTTATCAAACTGACCACAGATGGCCATCAGGCACCGAATGGCACGATTGTTATTAAATCCGTTCAGACGGTGGGTGAGACCGGTTCCGATACAAAGGGCAGCCGCAGGACTTTTCGCAATCATCTCCGCCACGGTAATCATATCAGCAGCGGACACACCAGAGATTTTTTCGGCAGTCTCCAGATCAAAGCTCATAACATAATCCCGGTACTGCTCAAAACCGTGAACATACGTTTCCACAAACGTCTTGTCATACAGGTCATTCTCAATCAGATAGCGCGCCATGGCATGGGCCATATATCCGTCGGTACCCAGTCTGGGCTGCAGACGCAGATCGGCCAATTGTTCGGCAGTTGCATTGCGGCGAGGATCTATCACGATAATCTTACCGCCGCGGGCCTTCACATCAAAAAACATCTTGCTCTGATGGATGTTCTTGGTGAAGGGATCGTTGCCCCATATGAGCACCAGATCGGCGTTGGGCACATCGGCCATGGTGCCGTGACCAAATACGCAGCGGGAAGCCATAATATCCGACCACCAACATGCGCTGGATTCACTCAGATAGTTCGGACTACCGAAGGAATAGGCCAGGCGGTGCAGGAAAGTGCGAAACCACTTGGAATAGCCAGCCAGAAAGAAGGTGGCCTCAGGGCCATACTGTTCCTTGGACTTGTTCAATCCTTCCGCTGCAAGGGAAAAGGCCTCATCCCAACTGATGGGTTCAAACTCATCGCTGCCGCGGGGGCCTACCCGACGCATGGGGGTCCGAATGCGATCCTCCCGGTAGGCATACTGACGGCCGGAAGCACCCTTCACGCACAGAGCACCTTTGTTGGAGATAAAACCGGGAGTTCCCTCAAGTTTCAGAATCTCTCCGTTCTTTACATAGGCATCCACGCCGCAGTGGATACCGGGCGAACAGACATCACACAGGGTGTGCTTTACAGTGATCCCTGTCTCCTCACAGGGAATTTTTGCTTTGAGCAGACGTTCGGTTTTGGTCATGCTTTGCCGCCTCCTTCAAGTAGTTTCCGCGTCATTGCACGCAGAATCGGTAAACAAATGAATGTACTTGCAATATTCTTTGTTGGGTTTTCTGTGACCGTATTTCAGATAATCATGACTGCAGAATTCCGGCCCACGGCAGTGCATACAGTGCGTTGTTTCTGCGCTTTGCGTCTCTAAAATGCGTTCCAGACAATTGCTGAACAAAGCCTGTTCCTCCGGCGTCAAACAGTCCAAAAGGCCGGTCAGCGGGTGAATTCGTTCTTCGGCCGTCTCGGCCGCGGCACGTCCCTGTTCCGTCAGGCGAATCACCACCGCACGGCGGTCGGTTTCGGATGGTGCGCGAAGGATCCAACCGTTCTTCTCCAATTTATTCAACAGTTCAGCCAGGCCCTGACGGCTGATACTCAGCCGCTCTTCCAATTCTCTGCGGTTGATCTCCGTCTGTTCCTTCAGGATGCTCAGAATCTTTCCCTGCCCTCGATAGGCACTGTGATCCTTAAAATTATGAAAGGCCCGGCGGTGCATCACTGCCTGCAGCTGCCGCAGTTGTTCAATGATCTTGCCTTCCTGTTCCACACTGGGACCTCCCTCCTGTGCTTTTCTCCATAATATCACCCTTTGCTCATTTATGTCAAGTACTTGTCATATTGAGCAAAAAAGGAGCGCACCCGCTTGGGCGCGCTCCTGCAACAGAAAAATGAACTCAGCTTTCCAGCCAGCGGCAGGCAGCCATGGCGGCCACAGCACCGTCGCCGGCAGCGGTGGTCACCTGACGGATGTACTTGCTGCGGCAGTCACCGGCTACAAATACGCCCGGAGTTTTGGTCACGCAAAATTCATCCACATCATAATATCCCCACTGATTCAGGTCGGACAGGTGAGCAAAATTCTCGTTTTGAGGCATCAAACCGACGGCCAGGAAGGCTCCGTCCACAGCAATTTCCCGTTCTTCCCCGGTCACTTCACTGCGCACACGCAGGCCACACAGTTCACCGTCTTTGGTCAGATAGCCGGACACTACGGTGGAGAAAATAACCTCTACATTTTCTTTGGTCATCAGGGCATCCACCAGCTTCTGCTCGCCGGTAAAGGTGGGCAGGTTCTGCACGATGGTCACCTTGCTGCACACCTCAGCCAACAGCAATGCTTCCTGCAGCGCGGTATTTCCGCCGCCAATCATGGCCGCATGCTGTCCGGTGTAAAAGGCACCATCGCACACGGCGCAGAAGGACAGCCCCTTTCCGACCAGTTCTTCTTCCCCTTCAAGGCCCAGCATACGGTGCTTGACGCCGTTAGCCAGAATCACAGCCTTTGCCTCAAAGGTAGAGCCCTCTTCGGTGGTAACTGCAAAACCGTCGGCGGTCTTTTCCACACCAATCACATTTTCCAGTTCCACATCGGCGCCCAGATTCATGGCCTGCTCGATCAAAAGCTCAGCAAACTCGGCACCGCTGACGGAAATGGTGCCGGGAATATTCTCCACCTTGGGAGAAAAAGCAATTTGACCGCCGAATCCGGCCTTTTCAATCACCAGGACGCTCTTACCGGCACGCAGAGCATAAACAGCAGCAGTCAGACCGGCAGGGCCACCGCCGACAATGAGAATATCATGCATCGTTATTTCCTCCTATATTGCGGTGAAAAAAGAGCCGGGTTGTTCACCCGGCTCTTTTAATTTGTTCTTACTTCTCGGCCAGGAACTTCTTGATCTCAGGCACGCTGTAATAACTCTGGAAGTTGGTGCCGTCGGTAATGACCAAAGTGGGAGCACCCTTGACGCCGTACTGGCGGCACAGATCGGTGTTGTCGTCGGCAATCAGCTTTTCATATGCAAAACCGGCCTTGTTCAGCAGAGTCTCGGCCACACGGCAGTTGGGACAGGTCACACGGGAGAACAGAATGGCCTTGGCATTCTCGGCCACTTCCACCTGCTCCTCTACTTCTGCAGTCACCTGACTGCCGGCAATACCGGCGCGCTTCAGAGTAGAGTTGGCGATGTCATACACCTTACGGTCCTTGTACTCCTGGCTCTTACCGTCGTTCCAGTTCTGAACGGGACGGTAGTAACCGGTAATACGGCTGTAGACCTCAGTCTTTTTGCCGCAATGGGGACAGGCGTACACCTCACCGGTCAGATAGCCGTGCTCGGCACACACCGAGTAGGTGGGAGACATGGTGTAGTAAGGCAGTTTGAAGTTCTCTGCGATCTTCTTGACCAAAGCGGCAGCGGACTGCCAGTCGGGCAATTTCTCACCCAGGAAGGCGTGGAACACGGTACCGGAGGTGTAGCGGGTCTGCAGTTCATCCTGAACCTCCAGCGCGGAGAAAATATCTTCGGTGTAGCCCACGGGCAGATGAGAAGAGTTGGTGTAGTAAGGAGTGCCGTTCTCATTGGCAGTGATGATGCCGGGGAACTTCTCCTTATCGTGCTTTGCAAAGCGGTAGGTGGTGGACTCGGCAGGCGTAGCCTCCAGGTTGTACAGATCGCCGTACTCTTCCTGATAGTCACTCAGGCGCTCACGCATATGGTCCAGAACTTCCTGTGCAAACTTCTGAGTCTTTTCGTTGGTCAGGTCAGCCTGCAGCCACTTGGCGTTCAGGCCCACTTCGTTCATGCCGATCAGGCCGATGGTGGAGAAGTGGTTGGTGAAGGTACCCAGATAACGCTTGGTGTAGGGATACAAACCAGCGTCCAGCAGCTTGGTGATGACGGTACGCTTGATCTTCAAAGAACGGGCAGAGATGTCCATCAGCTTGTCCAGACGCTGATAGAAGTCAGCCTCATTCTCAGCCAAATAGGCGATACGGGGCAGGTTGATGGTAACCACGCCGATGGAGCCGGTGGACTCGCCGGAGCCGAAGAAGCCGCCGGACTTCTTGCGCAGTTCACGCAGGTCCAGACGCAGACGGCAGCACATGGAGCGCACGTCAGAGGGCTCCATGTCGGAGTTGATGTAGTTGGAGAAATAGGGAGTGCCGTACTTGGCAGTCATCTCAAACAGGAGCTTGTTGTTCTCGGTCTCGCTCCAGTCAAAGTCGCGGGTGATGGAATAAGTGGGAATGGGGTACTGGAAACCACGGCCATTGGCATCGCCCTCGATCATGATTTCGATGAAGGCCTTGTTGACCATGTCCATTTCCTTCTTACAGTCACCGTAAGTGAAATCCATCTCCTTGCCGCCCACGATGGCAGGCTGATCAGCCAGGTCCTTGGGCACAACCCAGTCCAGAGTAATGTTGGAGAAGGGAGCCTGAGTACCCCAACGGGAGGGCGTATTCACGCCGTAAACGAAGGACTGGATGCACTGCTTGACTTCCTTCTGGGACAGGTTGTCCACCTTGACAAAGGGAGCCAGATAGGTATCGAAGGAGGAGAATGCCTGCGCGCCGGCCCATTCATTCTGCATAATGCCCAGGAAGTTGACCATCTGATTACACAGAGTGGACAGATGACCGGCGGGAGAGGAAGTGATCTTGCCGGGCACGCCGCCAAGGCCTTCCTGAATCAGCTGCTTCAGGGACCAACCGGCACAATAACCGGTCAGCATGGACAGGTCATGCAGATGGATGGCTGCGCTGCGGTGTGCTTCGGCGATCTCGTTGTCATAGATCTCACTGAGCCAGTAGTTGGCAGTGATGGCACCCGAGTTGGACAGGATCAGACCGCCGACCGAGTAAGTAACGGTGGAGTTTTCCTTCACGCGCCAGTCGTTGATCTGCAGGTAGTTGTCTACCAGATCCTTGTAGTTCAGCAGGGCGGAGTTGACATTACGCACTTTCTCGCGCTGTTTACGGTACAGGATGTATGCCTTGGCGATGTCAGCGTAGCCGGCATCGGACAGGACCTTTTCCACGCTGTCCTGAATGTCTTCCACAGCGATCAGGCCATCCTTGACCTTGGGTTCAAAGTCGGCGCTGACCTGCAGGGCCAGCATATTGATGACACTGGGGTGATACAGCTTTTCCTGAGCCTTGAATGCCTTGATCATCGCGGAGCTGATTTTGGAAATCTCAAATTCGACGGTGCTGCCGTCTCGTTTCAGTACACGATACATAAACAGGCCTCCCTTTTGAATAGATAAGCGGACGAACCGTCCGCTGAAAAAAATAAACCGTGACACAATATCCGCCACGAAGTGTGGCTCGGACATTGTATCACGGCTTTACCAGAAATGTCAATATATTGTGGTACGATATTTTGTTTTCCGGGATTTTCGGCACAATATATAGTTATCGACCCCGAATTTCGGCAATTTCGGCAAAAGACTTTACACACAAGATATAGTGGTCCAATTCTTCTTCGCCGGGTGCACTCAACCCAGAATACACCACGGTATCCCGGTCGACAAAGGGCTGCAGGAAAAATCTTCGAACCTTCTTCCCCCCCGACAGATCCAACAACCACTGCCCCATCTCCCGGATGGACCTTTCATCGTGCAGTTGAGCTGCCACAGTGGTACGGAACTCATAATCCGGTCCTTCGGTCATCAGGAAGGTAATGCTCTCCTCCAACGCAGTCAGGTCCAGTTCATTCACGCCGGCGGTCACGGCATATTGGGCGGGACTGTTCTTAATATCCATGGCAACATAATCCAGCAATCCATCGGCCGCCAGCTGTTTCAACACCTCGGGACGGTACCCGTTGGTATCCAGCTTGACCAGATACCCCATATCCTTGATGGCACGCAGTAACTCGCCCAGTCCGGGATGCAGGGTGGGCTCTCCCCCGCTGATACAGACGGCTTCCAGAATACCGCGGCGTTTTTCCAAAAACTCCAACAGTTCCCGACCGTCCATCACGGGAGAAATCGCTCCATCCAGCAATTCTGCATTGTGACAGAAGGGACAGCAGAAATTACACCCAGGCAAAAACACGGTGCAGGCCACCTTGCCCGGATAATCCAACAATGTCATTTTCTGCAATCCGGCAATTTTCATCGCACATCCCTCCTGTTCCCTACCAATTTAACACATAGCCCGTCTTGTTTCAAGATATCTGAACAGATGATTTGTTTCAGCGCCGTCCTACGGCGCGAAGTCCAAAATAAAAGGACATGTCTTTCGACATGTCCTTTTGGTTTTGGTGGAGACAACAGAACTCGAATCTGTGACCTCTCGCGTGTGAGGCGAGCGCTCTACCGGCTGAGCTATGCCTCCATGTGGTGACGCGTACGGGAATCGAACCCGTGTTACCGCCGTGAAAGGGCGGTGTCTTAACCGCTTGACCAACGCGCCATTTTATTATCCCGGAGAGACGAAATCATCTCTCCGGGATCTGGTAGCGGCGGGTGGATTTGAACCGCCGACACCCCGGGTATGAACCGAGTGCTCTAGCCCCTGAGCTACGCCGCCATAAATGCCTTTTCAACAGGCGAATGTTATTATACTTCACATCTCTGCGTTTGTCAACGAATTTTTTCGATTTTTGAAAAGAAAAATCCTTGTTTTATGAATTCTCCGGTTCGCTATAAAAAAGACCGGCAGGTTTAAACCTGCCGGTCTTGAAAAACTGAAATTACTCAGTGATGGTGCAGTACATGAAGTACTTGTAGCCCAGGGGGTTGCAGAAGAAGCCTTCCACGGAGTCGTCGATCATGAAGACGTCGGTGTAGTAGTACAGAGGAACGATACAACCGGTGCTCATCAGGATGTCCTCAGCCATGTGCATCATCTCGTAACGCTTGGCGTTGTCGGTCTCACCCTTGATGGTGGAGATCAGAACGTCATAGGTCTCAGCCCAGGTGCCATTGGCAACCTTGACATCGTAGCCCAGACCGGTCAGGTCCAGATTGTACATAGCCAGGTTGGCGTGCTCACCCTTGCCGAACTGAACGTCGTTGTTGCCGGAAGCGGTGGTCCACATATCCAGGAAGCAGATGGGATCGTTGTAGTCAGCCAGCCAGCCGTTACGGGCGACGGAGTACTCGCCGTTCTTACGGGTGTTCAGGAAGGTGTTCCACTCCTGGTTCTCCAGGTTCATGGTGATACCAACGGAGGACAGAGCGCCGGCCAGATACTCACCGATAGCCTTGTGGCCGTCGGAAGTGTTGTACAGGTAGGTGATGGAGGGGAAGTTGGTGAACTTGGCGCCATCCCAGTTGTAGTACTTCTTCAGAGTCTCAACAGCAGCGTTGAAGTTGGCCTCGATGGCAGCAACGTCGTAGTAGCCGACGTAGTCATCGCTGTCGCCAGCGTTCTTGTAGAACTCGGAGCCGTCGGGCTCAGTCATACCCATAGCGACGAAGGAGGAGGCGGGAACCTGACCAGCCTGGCCGATTTCCACGCAGATGTAGTCACGGTCGAACAGCAGACCCAGAGCAGCACGGATCTCAGCCTTGGCCTTCTCAGCCTCAACGCCGGTCAGCTTGCTGTCAGCGGGCAGGATGTTCTCGTTGACATTCCAGTTAACATAGTAAGTACCGATCTGGCCAACCACGCGGTACTCGGTGGGATACTCTTCCTTCAGAGCAGCCATCTCGTTGGTGGGAACGTCGTCGATCATCAGCCAATCGCCGTTCTCATAGTTGGTCAGCATGTTGTTGGAGTCGTCAGACAGGTAGCACTCCAGAACGTCCAGAGTAACAGTGTCAGCATCGACATAGTTCTCGTTCTTGGTCAGGGTGATAACACTGTTGTGCTCCCAACCGGTGATGGTGTAGGCACCGATGCAGATGTAGGCCTCGGGAGAAGTGGCCCAGCTTTCATCAGCAACAACATCCTCACGCACGGGGAAGTAGGTGGGGAATGCCAGCAGCTCGTTCCAGTAAGCAACGGCGTTGTTCAGAGTGACCTCCAGGGTCTTGTCGTCCAGAGCCTTGACAGCCAGATCGTTGGGATAGCCCTTGACCTGCTCGAACATGTAGCCGTAGTCGGCAGCCAGTTCTTCGGAGGCAGCGCGCTTCCAGGCGAACTCGAAGTCACCGGCGGTAACAGCCTTACCGTCGGACCACTTCATGCCGTCGCGCAGGGTGTAGGTGTAGGTGACGGTGCCGTCAGCGTTGACGACGCCTTCAACCAGCTCCTTAGCGGAGTCAGCCACGATGACCAGAGCGCCCTTCTCGTCCTGAGGCCACTTGGCCAGGCCGGAGAACAGGTGAGAGACCATGGTAGCGCCGTCCACGGCGGAGTTCAGTGCGGGGTCCAGAGTGTCGGGCTCGGAGGCCAGACAAACTGCCAGGGTAGTGCTTTCGCCATCCTTCTTGTCGGTCTTGTTGCCGCAAGCAACCAGAGACAGACACAGAACGAGAGCCAGCACCAATGCAAGGATCTTCTTCATTTTTGGTTCTTCCTTTCCAAAAAGATTTTTCGCAGGACCGTTTGGGCCCGCTTTTATTTACAATACGCATGGCAAAACAGAACAGCGCGGCTTTGCTGGCATACATATTGCCAAAATGGATGTACAGTCAACCTCAGTTGACCTCTGCCACGCGGTGGCAGGCTACGAAATGACCCTTTTCCACTTCGTTGAAGGCGGGCATTTCGGCAGCGCACTGCTCGGTGGCGTAGGGGCAGCGAGTGCGGAAGGGACAGCCGGAGGGGGCGTTCAGGGGGCTGGGGATATCGCCTTCCAGCATAATGCGGTGGTGGGAACGGGCAATTTTGGGGTCAGGCATGGGTACGGCGGACAGCAGGGACTTGGAGTAGGGGTGCATGGGCCGCTCGTAGATGGTCTTGGCATCGGCCAGTTCCACCATCTTGCCCAGATACATGACGGCGATGCGGTCGGAAATATGGCGCACCACCAGCAAATCGTGGGCGATGAACAGATAGGTCAGTCCAAGCTTATCCTGCAGTTCGTCAAACATGTTGATGACCTGCGCCTGAATGGACACATCCAGTGCGGAGACCGGCTCGGCACAGACAATGAAATCGGGATTCACGGCCAGAGAGCGGGCAATGCCGATTCGCTGACGCTGACCGCCGGAGAACTCGTGGGCGTAACGAGCGGCATGCTCGCTGTTCAGACCCACATGAGCCATCAACTCCAGAATGCGCTCCTGACGCTCGGCCTTGGTTGCGTACAGCTTATGTACATCCAGAGGCTCGCCGATGATATCGGCCACCGTCATACGGGGGTTTAGAGAGGAGTAGGGATCCTGGAAGACCATGGTGGCCTTCTTGCGGAACTCCATAATGTCGTGCTTGGTCTCAAGCTTTTTACCGTTGTACCAAATCTCACCGGCGGTGGGTTTATACAGGTGCAGAATGGTACGGCCAACCGTGGTCTTGCCACAGCCGGACTCGCCCACCAGGCCGAGGGTCTCACCCTTGTTAATGGAGAAGGATACGCCATCCACGGCCTTCAGAGGTTTGGTCTTGAAGGCGCCCACATTGATGTCGAAATACTGTTTCAGGTCCTTGACTTCCAGCAAGGGCTGATTCATGTTCTCACTCACTGTGCGTCACCTCCTTCGACAGTGATGCTGCCATCTTCGATGCCCTTTTTGACGTTCATCCAGCAGGCTGCAAAGTGGTACTCGTTGAGCCGCATACGCGGGCAGCGCTGGGACAGGCAGACCTTCATAGCAGCGTCGCAGCGAGGAGCAAAGGGGCAACCTTCGGGCATATTCAGCAGGTCGATGGGGGTACCGGTAATGGGCTGCAGCTTGGTGCCGGCCGTATCGGCGGTGGGGATGGACCGCATCAGACCTTTGGTGTACTCGTGGCAGGGGTTGTAGAAGATTTCATCGGCAGTGCCCTGCTCACAAATGGAGCCGGCGTACATAACGATGACTTCATCACACATCTGGGCCACAACACCCAGGTCATGGGTAATCGGAATGATTGCCATGCCCAGTTCCTTGTGCAGAGACTTCATCAACTCGAGGATCTGAGCCTGAATGGTCACGTCCAAAGCGGTGGTGGGCTCATCGGCGATGAGAATGTCGGGCTCGCAAGCCAGCGCCATGGCAATCATAATACGCTGACGCATACCGCCGGAGAACTCGAAGGGATACTGCTCCATGCGCTTTTCGGGCTCGTTAATGTTGACCAGCCGCAGCATTTCCACCGCACGCTCATGGGCCTGCTTCTTGTCGCGGTCGGTGTGCAGCATAATGGCCTCCATCAGCTGATGGCCGATGGTGTAGGTAGGATTCAAAGAGGTCATGGGGTCCTGGAAGATGATAGAGATCTTGTTGCCGCGCACCGTCTTCATGACCTTTTCGCCGGCGTTGACCAGTTCCTGACCGTCCAACTGGATGGAACCGGAAACGATCTTGCCGGTGGAGGCGAGGATCTGCATGATGGAGTAGGCGGTCACCGACTTGCCGGAACCGGACTCACCCACGATACCAAGCACCTTGCCGTGGTCCAGATTGAAGGACACGCCGTTGACGGCCTTGACCTCACCGGCATCGGTAAAGAAGGAGGTATGCAGATCTCTTACTTTCAGCAAAGGCATTTGTCATACTCTCCTTTCTTAGCTATTGAGCTTGGGGTCAAATGCATCGCGCAGGCCGTCGCCAAACAGGTTCAGAGACAGCACGATCAGAGAAATCACAATAGCGGGAATAACCAGACGGTAGGGATAGGAATTAATACCGTTCAAGGCATCGGAGGCCAGACTGCCCAGGGAGGGCATGGGAGCATTTACGCCCAGGCCCAGGAAGGACAGGTAGCTCTCGGTGAAGATGGCGCTGGGAATCTGCAGAGCAGTGGAAATGATGACCACGCTGATGCTGTTGGGAATCAGGTGTTTCATGATGATCCACTTGCCGTGGGCACCGGTGGCGCGGGCAGCCAGCACGTACTCCTGCTCCTTCAGGGACAGGATCTGGCCGCGGATCTGACGGGCCATAGACACCCAGTACAGCAGAGCAAACACGATGAACAAGCTGATCATATTGCCACCCAGCTTTTCCAGCACCGTGCCTTCAATCGCGGTCTTCAGACCCGTGCCCAGCATAGCCGACAGCAGAATGACCATCAGCATATCGGGCAAAGAGTAAATGATGTCAACGATACGCATAATGACCAAGTCCACCTTACCGCCGCAGTAGCCGGCGATGGAGCCCATCAGCATACCGATAACCAGCACGATCAGACTGGCAAAGAAACCGACTGCCAGCGAAATACGGGTGCCGTAGACCACACGGATGAAATAGTCACGGCCGGCTGCGTCAGTACCGAAAATGTGAGGGAACACATCTTCGCCTGCCTCCATGCGTTTCAGCTCGGTCTTACCGTACTCCATGGGAGCCAGATTGGCAAAGGAAGCATCCACCGGCTTACCGGGGGTAATACCCAGCTGAGTATCATAGGCATAAGGCCAGAACATGGGAATAAAGATGGCCGACAGGGTGATCAGAATGATCAGAAAGAAGCACACGGTAGCCACCTTGTTCTTCAACAGACGCTTGACACCGTCCTTAAAGAAGGTAGTGGACTGGCGCATCTGGACCATATATTCCTTCTCGGCATCGGTGGCGGGAGTAAAAGAGCTCAGGTCAATCTGAAGACTGAAGGGTTTTTTCATATCCATTTTTACTCCACCTCCTTACTCCAGAGTGATGCGAGGATCAACGACCTTGTACAGAATATCGCTGACCATATTCATAATGACGATCAGGGAGGCCAGCACGATGGTGGTGCCCATGATCATGGGATAGTCGCGGTTGGTGATGCTGCTGACAAAAGCACGGCCAATGCCGGGTACGGCAAAAATCTGCTCCACAACCAGACTGCCGGTAACAATATAGGCCAGCATGGGGCCAAAGTAAGTAATTACAGGAATCAAAGCGTTCTTCAGTGCGTGACCAAAAATAATCTTACCGCCGGAGACGCCCTTGGCCTTGGCAGTGCGGATGTAGTCCTGTCCCAGTACATCCAGCATGGAGGACCGGGTCAGACGGGTGATGTTTGCCATGGGCGACAGGGACAAGGTAATCACAGGAAGAATCAAACCGCCTGCCGCGGCACCGTTGGCTGGCAAAATCCGCCATACGATAGCAAACAAGATCAACAACAGCGAGCCCATAATAAACGACGGCATGGAAATACACGCAGTAGTAAATACCATGACGATGCGGTCGATCAGCTTGTTGCGGCGCAGGGCAGCTACCGAGCCAAGCACCACACCCACAACCAAAGCAATGGCAGCAGCGGCAACACCCAACTTTGCGGAAGTTTTCATACCGTCAGCAATCACGTCGATAACATCACGGCCACGGTTTTTCAGCGAAGGACCAAAATCAAACTTGGTCACAATATCCTTCAGATAGGTCACATACTGCTCCATCAAGGGCTTATCCAGACCGTACTTGGCCTCCAACGCCGCCTGTGCTGCAGGAGTGATCGCTTTCTCACTCATGAAGGGGCCGCCGGGCACTGCACGAGAGACGAAGAAAGTAATCGTAATGACCACCCACACCGTCAAAATCGCCAGGACAAGCCGCTTCAGAATATAGAACAAAGTCTTCGAGTTCATGTCTTTCCCGCCTTGCTAAATAATATGTATCCGTGCAACTGCATCATTTCTGTAATCATCTATGCGTATGCAATGTTCATTGCGTACGCACATAGGGGTACCCCTATGCTTCCTTCGGCAAGCTCGCTTGCCGCTTGCTGCGCTGAGTCTCCGGACCGCGCTTTTTGTTTTTACAGAACGATTATGCACCATTTTCGTGAATTTATATTATACCTTAAAATAAGAAAAATTCAATGTTTCCCCCGCCGAAATCCATTCATCCGTATATTCATTCACGTGAATTTTCCCAACTTCCTGTTTTTCGTTGCTTTTCCAGCCATTTTATCTCAATTTTCTCATTATGTCAACGTATTATTTGAAATACTTATTCATTTATTTTCTTGTTTTTTGTATTTTTATCCACCCACAGTGTCCGCTCACGGTGGACAGATAATTTTTTGTGTAGAATGACCATGCATAAATTTGCTCCTTTTATGGGAGATTCTTGCAATCATTGAAAAAGCACCCGGCGAATCAAGTTCGCCGGGTGCTTTTATTTGCTTGATCGCTATCGCTTTGCCTTAGGCCTTCTCCAAGGTGATAACGCCCAGATTCTTGGCTTCGTCCAGAACCACCTGAACTTCGGCGGTCTTGTAGCCGGGAACCTCAGCCTTAACGGTGTAAGTGCAGCCCTTCATCAGGTACTTGAACTCAAAATCACCGAAGAAGTCAGTCTCGGTCTCGTAGGTGTCGCCGCAGCACTCGCACTTCAGACTTACCTTGGCGCCCTTCACGCAGTCCTTGCTGTCGCAGACCATGACTTCGCCGCAGATAAAGGGCTTGGGCAGCTTGTAGTAACGAACCACATAGTCTGCGCCTTCCTCAGGCATATAGTCCTCAATCTCGCCCTCATGCTCAGCGATAAACTTGCTGACATCGCTGTTGGGGTCTTCCAGATCGCCCCAATGCATAGCCTGGGTGGGGCAGCACTCGACGCAGCGGGGCAGCTTCTCTCCCTCGTCCAGACGGTGTGCGTCCAGAGTGTAAATCTGGGGCAGCTGCAGTTCTTCGTTCCAGTACACGCCCTGATCCTTCATGGCCTCGTAAATGGCCTTGCAGCCCTTGGCCTTCTCGGGATCGATGATGGTCAGACCGTCCTCACGCACATACATGGCGCCTTCGGGCACGCCCTCGGGCAGAACCAGATTGCGGTTGTGCTTGTACATGACAGGGATGTAGTCCAGCTTGACCTTAAAGCCGTGGCCCTGCTCCACCTCAACCAGATCCAGCCAGTTCTGGCCGTTCATGGGCTGGGCAGCGCTGTAGCCGGCGTAGTTATTTCCAACATACTCGTCCTTGACA
>JAZOBA010000004.1:0-19825 GCA_045595705.1 Oscillospiraceae bacterium | reverse complement strand
GCTGTCGTCGGATCAGATCGCGGATCAAATAGGGATGAAGGAATTTGTTGACCCGTTCACGGGTCGCGAGAACAAGAAGGCGTAATAAAAACCCCTTAAGGGGTGGCCCGAGAAAGAAATGCAGTCGGCAAACCTTTCGGGCCCCTTAAGGGGTATTGTCTGTATAATGCCCTTCTAGGGCTTACTCAAGCCACCGGCTTAGCCGGTGGTTTTGACTATAGAACATGCTTTGTTTGCTTAAGGATCCAAACCGCATACAAAAGGGAAATGACAGTCAATGACGCGGCGGCAATATAGTCAAGAGCAGGTACGCGCTCGGCACCGAAGACGCTCAGAGAATTGATGACACAGTGGGTGACGATGCAGGGCAGCAGTGTGCCGGATTTTTGAAATAGGACGGTGAACAGAAATCCGGCGGCAGTTGCATAGATAATCTGCAGCAAGGTGGGGAGAAAGGCTGCTCCGTTAAGCAGATTGACGATGTGGCCAATGCCAAAGGTTACGCTGGAGATTACCACTGCGGCCTTGTAACTGTCTTTGCACAGTGCTTTGAACAGAAGTCCGCGGAAGATGATTTCTTCCAGGATGCCGACTCCGATCATACTGATCACATAACATACCGTTTCGACAGGAGAGAGGTGCATCGCGAATCCGCCCCACAGATTGGTGGATGCCAGAACCAAAAGGGGAATATAGTAGAGATATTGCTTGTGGTCAACCCTTACTTTGGTGAGACCGTATTTAGAAAACAGGTTGTTTCGTCCGAGCCAAAACAGCAGAAAAATGGTCAGTAGGGCGGCCAAAGGTGCAGTGACAATCTTCTCTGTGTTCAGTTTGACGGAAATACCATCGGCCAGACTGAATAGAATTACATATGCAATGATCCAGAGAAGAGAGAACCACAGCTCGCTTTTGGTGTAGAGTTTTTTCATGACGCTGCCTCCTTACCGTTGGATTGATTTCATTGTACCACAAGCCGTGATGGTATACAATGTGTAGTGTAGTTTGTTTTCCGGACTTGTTATTTATCGTCAAACGCGGTATGATAGATTTGTTCTTTCCCTGCGCAAGAAGCAAATCTATTGTTAAGGAGTCTTCGCTATGAAGGATTTTTCTGCATACAGTCAGCGCATTCTGGAGTTTGCGCAGCGTGTTTTGGGCTGCGACAGTCCCAGTGGCTTTACCGGAAACGCATTGGCGTTGACCCGTGCAATTGCCGAAGAGATGGGCTATTCCACCGATGTATCCAAGCGCGGTGCTCTGCGCATCGTGGTGGATGGCCATGATAACAGCAAAACCGTGGGTTGTTACGCTCATATGGATACACTGGGTCTGTCCCTGCGCAGCATTACGGGAAGTGGCGAATTGCTGTTTACCCGTATCGGTGGTCCCATTCTGCCCACGTTGGATGGTGAATACTGCCGTATCTATACCCGCGAGGGCAAGGTGTATACCGGCACCATTCTGTCCCTGTCCCCGGCGACCCACGTGTTCAAGGATGCATCGACCCGTGCTCGTGACGAAGAAAATATGTACGTCCGTCTGGATGTGCCCGTCAAGTCCAAGGCTGATGTGGAGGCACTGGGCATTCGATGCGGCGACATCATCTGCATTGATCCCAAGACGCAGGTGACCGATACCGGTTATCTGAAGTCCCGCTTTATTGACGACAAGGGCAGTGTCGCTGTGTTGCTGACCGCTTTGATGGCCATGAAGGAACTTGGTCTGAAGCCCAAGTATCGCACCAACATCGTGTTTACCGTCTATGAAGAAGTTGGTTCCGGCTGCAACTGGTTCCCCGAGGAATTGCTGGAGTTCCTGATCGTGGACATGGGTTGCGTCGGACCCGAACTGAACTGCTCCGAGCAGCAGGTGTCCATCTGTGCCAAGGACTCTTCCGGCCCCTTTGATTATGATATGACTACCCGCCTGATCCATCTGGCAGAAGAGAACGGGGTTGACTTTGCCGTGGATGACTATCCTTATTATTCTTCCGATGCCGCTGTGGCGTGGAAGGCCGGCTGCGATGCTCCGGCGGGCCTGATCGGTCCCGGCGTCCATGCCTCCCATGGTATGGAGCGCACCCACATTGACGGCCTGATGAATACTTTGAAGCTGGTCATGTGTTATCTGGACTGCAAATAAACGTAAAAATCCGGAGTGTTCACAACACACTCCGGATTTTTGATTTATTACAGAGTCAATACCCCGGTGGGACAAACCTCAACGCAGCACCCGCATTCGCCGCAACGCAGGGGATCCTGCAGTTCTACGTGGTCATCCTCGTCCAGACCGAGGGCACCGGTGGGACATTCCGCAACGCAGGAGCCGCAGCCCAAACACATCAGCGACAGGTCAATCATGACAGACAATGGAATTTCCTCCAATTAGAATTTTGTTTTTGCCATTGTAACACAGTGCGGAAGAAAAGGCAAACGGGCGGGTGTATTGATTTTTTTGAGACAAGGTCTATAATGAAATAACAAAAAGATAATCAGGCGGGTGAGATCATGTTGGAGACAAAAGATCTGATCCTTAGAAAAGCACAGTTTGACGACTGGAAGGATATGTACCGAAATATCTGGAGTCGGAAAGAAAGTGCGCGCTTTATGCTCTGGAAGGTGACCACCTCGGAAGAGGAAGCCATGGACCGAATGCGCCGTACAATTCAGTTCCAAAGCGAGAATGACACATGGACTGTCTTTGAGAAGAAAAGTGGACAGGCAATCGGGTGGGGCGGTATCGTTCCACTATCGGATGGTGTTTATGAAGATTGCGGTGTTGCCGTCGGTCCGGAATTTGTGGGGAAGGGGTACGGAAAGCAGATCCTGACTGCATTGACCGATTATGCATTCAATCAATTGGGGGCCAAGGCTTTTGTGGCATCGTGCCGCTCTCAAAATGCTGCATCCCGTGGTACGATTCTTTCCTGTTGTTTTACGTTTACTCACGTGGAAGATCGGGTGGATCCGCGGGACGGTTCGCCTTATGAACTTGAATTTTACAGGCTGGAAAACGTGGTGTAAACCGATACAAGAAACGTTGCCGGTTGAGCATATCAAATAAACTATGTTATAATTAAGAATCAAACAGAAAAGAAGGGACGTATATGGGTTTTTCTGAGTTTTTGGATTCCCGGCGAGGGAATGCGAAAAATCTGGTGTCAGAATTAAAAAAGGAATTTGCTTATGTCAGCGTGTTGGGTTCTGACATTAAGGCGAAATCTGTCCGCGTGGACCGCAATTCTTCCGGGATTGGCCCCGGACGAGATACGGAATGCGGATTTGTAGTCAAAATGAGTGATGGAAAGGTCTTTTTTGAGTATTCTCTGGATGACCTTTCTGATGATAGCGCTGCCCTTGCGGCCAAAATTGTTGCCGCTTTCCGGGTGAACGAAGCACTGCGCGAGAACGTAATCGGGAATGTGTGCCTGGATGATGCGCCCCTCGTGCAATCCTTCCACCGTGAAGATGATTTGGAAAGCTTCACCGAGAACCGGCTTTTGGACTTCTGCAAGGAACGTTGCAATGATCTGATCGGAAAGAACGAATGTGTGCTGAATGCAATGGTGGCGGTGAGTACACTGGAAGTGTCCAAGATGTTTGTTTCCGCCAACCGTGAATTGGACCAGCACTATGCATGGGTTAACGGCATGATGGCCGTGGTGTATCGCGAGAACGACAAGGTGGTACAGTCTTTCGAGACTTCGGCAAGCCATCTGATTGCGGATGTTATGGGTGAAATGCCCATGTTGGTTGATAAGCTTCTGCATAAGGCGCACATGCTGACCACCGCGAAAGCGATTATTCCCGGCGTATATGATGTGATTACCGATCCGTCCATTACCGGTCTGATTGCCCATGAGGCCTTTGGCCACGGTGTGGAAATGGACCAGTTCGTGAAAGACCGAGCTCTGGCCAAGGAGTTTGTGGGTAAATACGTGGCCTCGCCCATCTGCAATATGAGGGATGGAGCCGCATCCACCTTGAGCGCTGCTTCTTATTTCTTTGATGATGACGGCGTGCTGGCCGGTGATACCCAGATCATCAAGGATGGTATCCTTGTTACCGGTATTTCAGATTTGGCATCGGCTACCCAGCTTGGTCTGCCGGCCACGGGCAATGGCCGTCGCGAGTCCCACCGCAGAAAAGCGTATTCCCGAATGACCAACACCTTCTTTGAAAAGGGAAGTGACAAGCTGGAGGACATGATCGCATCCATCGATCACGGCTATATGCTCTTTGAGACCAATAACGGTATGGAAGATCCCAAAAACTGGGCCATCCAGTGTGTAGCGGAATACGGAATTGAGATTGTAGACGGTAAGCTGACCGACAATTGGGTTTCGCCCGTTGTTATGAGCGGCTATGTGCCCGATCTTCTGAAGTCCATTTCCATGATTTCCGATGACTTTAAGGTGATTGGTGCCGGAATGTGCGGCAAGGGTTACAAAGAGTGGGTTCGTGTCAGCGACGGTGGTCCTGCTCTGAAAGTGAAGGTGAAGTTGGGATGAAAGTCATGGTTGAACTGCTGCAGAAACATCCTCGAGTGTCTGATTACAAGATTAATATTCATCAGAAGGAAAGCTACGAACTGTTTTTTGTCAAGGGTAAGCTGGAGACCGTGCGTTGCACCGATACCTGCGATAAGGAAGTGACAGTGTACGTCAACCACGACGGGTTCAAGGGCGATGCCCAGTTTTTTGTGTATCCTTCTACCACAGCCCAGCAGATGGAAACTCTGCTGGAGGAGGCTGTTGGTAAGGCTCTTCTGATTAACAACAAGAATTATGAGCTGCCTGCAGATGAGCAGGGCGAATTTGTGGTTGAAAGCAATTTTGCAGACTATGAGCCGGCTGGTTTAGCCGCCAAAATCGCAAAGATCGTATTTGAAGCCAACCAGATTCCGAATGCCGCTTTGAATTCGGTTGAAGTCTTCGTCAACCGACACACGCAATCGGTTCAGAACAGCCGTGGCCTGTGTAAGTCTCAGGTCAGCTACGACGCCATGGTGGAGGCTATTCCCACTTACAACGGCGCACTGCAGAGCGTGGAACTGTATGAGCAATACAATTTCGGCGCTTTGGATGAGGTCGTGCTGTCTGCCGAGATCGCTGAAAAGATGGAGCAGGTAAAGGCCCGCTATGAGGCGGTCAGACCGGAGTCTGCTTTGAATTGCCCGGTGATCCTGAATAAAGATGAGTTGTCCACTCTGTTTAGCAACCTTGTGGGCGATATGAATTACAGCACGGTCTATTCCAAGTCCAACCTGTTCCAGAAGGGTGACGCATTCCAGAAGGAAACGCAGGGTGATCGGATCGGCATCACCATGGCAGGAGAGGTACCCGGCTGTATGTACAGTGCCCGCTTTGACGCGGACGGCATGTCTTTGGGCAGCATCCGCGTTGCCGAGGATGGCAAGGTCGTGAATTATTTTGGCAGCAACCGCTTTGGACAGTATCTGGGAGAAACCCCTACCGGCAATCTGCGTTGTATGGTGGTGGATGCCGGAAGCGCTTCTGCGGAGGAGTTTGTTCATGGCCCCCATTTGGAGATCGTGTCCATGTCCGGTTTGCAGGTGGACCTGAACAACGATTACATTGGCGGTGAGATTCGTCTGGCTTATTTCTACGACGGGGAGAAGCGGAACCCGGTCACCGGAATTTCGATTTCGGGTGCACTGAGCGAGGTGCTCTGTCACATTCGTTTGTCGGCCAATGTCGGGATTTACAACCGATATGTAGGTCCGGAAAAGGCTCTTTTGAAGGGACTCAACATTTTCTGATTGTAAGCCCATCACGGAAATTTTTCCGTGATGGGCTTTGCGGTGTGTGTTATGCTTTTGTAAATGATTAAAAACACGGGTTATCCGAATTCGGATAACCCGTGTTTTGCAATAAGTGAGGAAATTACACTTGCTCGGCTTGCAGCTGCTGTTTGGTGTGCTGTAAGGTGTAGAGCTGATGGTACCGGCCCTTCTGGCGCAGCAGCTCCTGATGGGTGCCCTGTTCCAGGATCTCGCCGTGGGACAGAACAATGATGTTGTCGGAGTGCTGAATGGTGGACAGGCGATGGGCCACAATGAGCATGGTGCCCACGTTCTTCATCTTCTCCAGGGAGTCCTGAATGAGAATTTCGGTCTCGGTGTCAATGTTGGCGGTGGCTTCGTCCAGAATCATGACAGAGGGCTTGTGCAGAATGGTGCGTGCGAAGGACAGGAGCTGACGTTGGCCGGCAGAGAAGTTGTTGCCGCCTTCGCGCACCACTTCGTCCAGACCGCTTTCCAGCTTGTTGATGAAGGAATCGGCGTTGACGTAGCGGCATGCCTGCATGACTTCTTCGTCGGAGACTCCCTCGCTGCGCAGCAGAATGTTGCTTCGAATGTCGCCCGAGAACAGGAACACGTCCTGTAGCATCTGGCCGAAATGGCGGCGCAGGGAGGAGATCTTGATCTTGCGGATGTCAATTCCGTCGATCAGTATCTGGCCGCGCTGAATGTCATAGTTACGGCAGATCAGGCTGAGAATGGTGGTTTTGCCAGAACCGGTGGCGCCCACGAAGGCTACAGTCTGGCGGGGCTGTACATGGAAGGATACACCCTTGAGCACCCACTCACCGGGAACGTAGGAGAACCAGACATCCTTAAACTCAATTTCGCCACGAATGGTCTCCAACTCGATGGTGGCGTCCTCGTCGGTCAAGTCGGGGGCCATGTCCATGATGGTGAAGATTTTTTCTGCCGAGGCGAAGGAGCGCTGCAGCATATCAAACTGTTCTGCCAGGGCCTGGATGGGGTGGAAGAACTTGGAGGTGTACATATAGAAGGAGACTACAATGCTGCTGTCAATGAGCTGGCCAAGGAACGCGGTTTCCTGAATGACACCTTTGCTGCTTAGATACAGCAGGCACATGACCGAGGAGATGTACAGCATGTGCACCATGGGCTGGAAGATGCCGAAAACAAACATACGACCGAACTTGGCCTTCTGCAGGGTGCGACTGCGGGTCATAAATTCTTCCATCTTGCGGTCTTCCTGATTGAAGATCTGGGTGATCTTCATACCGGACAGGTTTTCCGACAGATAGGTGTTGATGTTGGTGGTGGCATTGTTGACCCGGCGGTGTGCCTTGCGGGAGAGTTTGCGGAAGATGATAGTGAACAGAAGCAGGAAGGGCACGAAGCACAGCACCATCAGGGTCAGTGCGTAGTTGAGCATCAACATGGCGCCCAGTACGCCGAAAATGACCAGAATATTCTTCACTAGAGTGACCAGAATGTTGGTGAACATATAGGAGATGGCGTTGGGATCGTTGCTGACGCGGGTGACCAGTTTGCCGGTAGGGATTTTGTTCAGCTGTTCGTGGGACAGGCTTTCGATGTGGGTGAATACGTCCTCACGCAGGGCCGAGAGGATCTTCTGGCCGATTTTCTGCAAAATCATGGCCTGAGCATAGGTACAGACCAGAGAGACGATCAGAATGCCGGCGTAAATACCAACCAGAGTGAAGAGGTAGTGCAGGGTGAACTCTCCGGCCACTACTTCGGCCAGATGGCCGATGAGCAGGGGGGAGAGCAGCTCATACACGATGGAGAAAAGCATGATGAAGAAGACGAGGACAAACTTACCGCGATAAGGTTTGGCGTATCGCAGCAGGCGACGGATAATCTGGCCGTCGGGCATATTGCGCTCACGGTCTTCCTCATCCACTTTGTGGCGGCGATCCACGGCGTAGGCTACCAGGAAAATCAGAGCGAACACGCCGATGATGGCGCCCACGATCACAATGGCCAGATACTCAGCCACTGGGCGCACCCCCTTCTTCTTCCAGCTTTTGCAGGTCTACCATTCTGCGGTAGGCGGGGTTGGTGTCATACAGATCCTGATGGGTGCCGGCACCGGCCAGCTTGCCCTCGTCGATGAACAGAATCTTGTCCATCTGCTCGATGGTGGAGATGCGGTGGGCGATGAGAATGGTTGTCTTTCCGGTGCGCTCGGTGCGCAGATTTTCCAGAATGGTGCGCTCGGTTTTGGTGTCCACGGCAGAGACGGAATCGTCCAGAATCAGGATCCCAGCGTCCTTCATCAGAGCGCGGGCAATGGAGATTCGCTGTTTCTGACCGCCGGAGACGGTGACGCCGCGCTCGCCAAGAACGGTGTCATAGCCGTGCTGGAACCCAGCAATGTTGTCGTGAATATCGGCCAGACGGGCAGCCTGAAGGACGGCGGTGCCGTCGGGGTCTTCCTGACCGAAGGAGATGTTGTGGGCGATGGTGTCGGAAAACAGGAAATTGTCTTGGGGTACGTAGGCGCAGGCGGCACGAACCGAGCGGATGCTCAGATCGTTGACGTCATGACCGTCAATGAACAATGTGCCGTCTGGCACGTTGTAAGTACGCAACAGCAAGTCTACCAGAGTGGTTTTGCCCGAGCCGGTGCGGCCTACCAGACCCACCTGTTCGCCGGCAGAGATGGTAAAGGAGATGTGTTCCAGAGCGTCGTGTTCTCCATCGGGATAGCAGAAGGACAGGTCACGCAGCTCGATGTCACCGCGCACGTTGGTCAGTTCAGCAACGCCGGGACGGTCAAGAACGTCCACCGGTGCATCCAGCAGTTCACCGATGCGCTGCAGAGAGGCTTTGCCGCGGGAGCCCATGTCAATCAGTTCGGAAATGGCCATGATGGGCCAGATGACCGAGTTGAAGTAGCCAATGAATTCCACCAGCTGGCCGGCGTTGAAGGTGTCATGATAGACTAAATATCCGCCGTAGCCAAGAATGACGCAGATGACGCTTTCCACAAACAGCATGACCAGAACGCGGAACAGCACCGAAGCGCGGGTGTGGTCCATGTTGGCCTTTTCATTTTCCACATTCAGTTTTTTGAATGCCCACAGTTCCTTGGCCTCTTTTACAAAGGCCTTGATGACGGCAATGCCGGTGAAGCTCTCTTGAGCGAAGTCAGACAGGTTGGAGAAGGCGGCCTGACGGATGTCCCACTTTTTCATCATGTAGCGGCCCAGTACGGTGGCGGCGCACAGGAGAAACACCATGGGAATCAGGGACAGGATGGTCAGAGTGTGGCTCATGTGCCACATTTTCCAGATGGCGAGACCGCCCATGAGAACGGTATCGCACAGCATCATGATGCCCCAGCCGAAGCATTCCTGTACAGTGTCAAGGTCATTGGTGAATAGGCTCATCAGGTTGCCCACTTTGTTGACCTGGTAGTACTGGCGGGACAGCTGGCGGGCATTGTCAAACATAAGCTCGCGCAGATGGGCTTCCACCTTGATGGCGCAACCGAAGAAACATACGCGCCAGCCGAAGCGGCCGATGACCAAGGCTAGGATGATGCCAACCATAGGCATGCAGATTTCCTGCAGCAGGAAAGGCATATCAAAGACACGCTGCACGCCGTTGTGAATGACCACACCGTCATTGATGCCGTTGATAACCATCTGGTACAGATTTGGGATCATCAGTTGGAAGTAGTCTACACAGACCAGTGCCAGCAGACCCAGCAGCAGGATGGGGGAGTATTTCAGGTAATAGCGGTTGATGTGTTTGCCGAATATCACGGGCTTCACCTCTGTGTGATGGGAAGAAACGCAGGGTCATACACCTGCTCCTTCCGAAAATAGTCAGTTGTATTTACAGAATGCCGGTCAGGTCGTAGGAGTCCAGCCACTGGTTGGCGGTTTCACACACGCCTTTCAGGGTAATCTCGTCGAAGGGAGTGTCCAGACCGGCGTTCTTCAGCAGGTCAACAAAGGTACAGCTGCCGCCCTGAACAGTGTAGGCCATGTAGTGCTCCCATGCATCCTTGAAATCTTTCTGTGTCATGGCCCAGAACTGCAGGGATACGGTCTGTGCAAGACAATAGTCGATATAGTAGAAGGGGCTGTTGTAAATGTGCTGCTGACGCTGCCAACCTTCGCCCTCGGCGTAGAAGGGGATTTCGCCGTCCAGCTTCATCCAGGGCATGTATACGCTAAGCAGTTCTTTCCACACACCGTGACGCTCTGCGGGAGTCATTTCGGGCTTGGCATAGACCTCGTGCTGGAAGTGGTCCACCATGGTGCCGTAGGGGATAAAGGTCAGGGCAGCTGCCAGATGGCTGTAGCGGAACTTGCGAGCGTCAGAACCGAAGAAACCTTCTGCCCAAGGCCATGCCATGAATTCCATGGACATGGAGTGGACCTCGCAGGCCTCCATGGAGGGCCATGCCTGCTCGGAAGGAACACGCTTGCGGTTCATCCAGTAGGCAAAGGCATGGCCTGCCTCGTGGGTGACCACTTCCACATCGCCTTGGGTTCCGTTGAAGTTGGCGAAAATGAAGGGGACCTCATAATCCATGATGCCGGTGCAATAGCCGCCGCCGGCCTTGCCCTCTTTGGACAGAACATCCAGCAGCTCGTTGTCGATCATGGTGTGGAAAAACTCGGCAGTTTCGGGGGAGAGTTCTTCGTAGAATTTCAGGCCCTGATCCAGAATGTCCTGTGCGCTGCCTTGAGGACGGGGATTGCCGGAACGGAATTCCAAAGCGGCATCAGCAAAGCTCAGGGGGTATTCCTTGCCCAGACGCTGGGCTTGCTGGCGGTAGATCTTGTCGGCAACGGGGACCAGATACTTCTGTACGGCGGCGCGGAACTTCTCCACGTCGTTCTTGTCGTAGCAGTTGCGGCCCATGCGGTAGTAGCCCAAAGTGGTGTAGCCCTCGTAGCCCAGTTTCTTTCCCATAGCGTCACGCAGATGGGTCAGTTCGTCGTACAGACGGTCCAGATCGGCCTGATTGTCCTTATACCATTGGCCTTCAGCCTTCCATGCGGCGGCACGGCGCTCGTCATCGGGGTCGGTTTTGAAGGGACCCAGCTGAGCGAGGGTATATACATTGCCTTCAAAGGGGATTTGGGCAGAAGCGATCAGCTTCTGGTACTCGGTGGTCAGATTAGCTTCCTGCTGCAGCTCGGAGATGATGGAAGGATCAAAAGTTTTCAGTTCGATTTCGGCGTTGATAAACATCAGCTCGCCGAATTCGTTTGCGAAATCGGAGCGGAAGGGGGATTCCAGCAGAGCCAGAGTCCATGCCTGAGTATATTCCTGCACTTCGGGCATAACGTTGTTCAGATACTTTTCCTCGGCATCGTAGAATTCATCGCGGGTGTCAATGGAGTGGCGTACACTGCACAAAGTTGCCATGGTGTGAACGTGCTTGGTTTCCTCTTCCATCTTCATGAAAACGGCGCGGGCCTGTTCATAGGACTCGGCATTTTTCAGCTGTTCGGTCATGTCGGCCAGCATCTGTTTGGCGGCTTCTATATCGGGGCGTACATAAGGCATTTCCTGGAATTTCATCTCAAAATCCTCCTGTGGCAAAGTCGTGAGTCGCTGTTTGCGGGCCCACGCGGGATGATATACATATATTTAATAAATATACCACAAAAAGCCTTGCATTGCAACTGATGGACGTAAAGATATGAACTTTTATACGAGTTGTCAAAAACTGTCGTACGGTATCTCTTGTCAACAAAAGCTATGCCGTGGTACAATAAGTCAAAGTTGATATTAACCCATGACATTTACACGGAAGAGGTATGTTATGTATCGCATTTTGGAGTTGAATCCTCAACTGAAACCATTTGTAGGCGATATCGACCTGCGTATGGATTTGTACCGTCGCACCAAGGAACGTATTCTGCCCAACGGGATGGATCTGAAGGAATTTGCAAATGCTCACAATTACTTTGGATTCCACCATCTGGATGGCGCATGGGTCTACCGTGAGTGGGCTCCCAGCGCTCATCAGCTCTATCTGACCGGTGAATTCAATGACTGGAATTCCACTTCGCACCCGTTGACGCGATTGGATAACGGCATTTGGGAACTGTATCTGGAGGGTGATAATACTCTCTGGGACGGCTGTAAGGTCAAGACAGTGGTGGATGCCAATCTGCAGCGTACCGAGCACATTCCGTTGTATGCCCGCCGTGTGGTGCAGGATAAAGGAAATGTGACATGGTGCGCCGAAGTGGTGGATGACCGCAAGAGTTTTGACTGGACCGATCAGGACTTCAAAGCGGCGCAGTCTCTGTACATCTACGAAGCTCATGTGGGTATGGCTCAGGAAGAGGGCAAAGTGGGATCTTACCGCGAGTTTGCTCAATACGTGCTGCCCCGCGTTAAGAAGGCCGGCTACAATGCAATTCAGCTGATGGCCATCATGGAGCACCCCTATTACGGTAGCTTTGGCTATCAGGTGGCCAACTTCTATGCCGCCTCCAGTTGGTTCGGTAAGCCGGAGGATTTGAAGTATTTGGTCAACAAGGCCCACAAACTTGGTTTGCGTGTGTTGCTGGATGTTGTCCACTCCCACGCCGTTAAGAATACCGCCGAAGGCATCAATATGTTCGACGGTACCACATGGCAGTTTTTCCACGACGGTCCCAAGGGTGATCATCCTGCGTGGGGTACCAAGTGCTTTGACTACGGCAAGGACGAAGTGATCCACTTCCTGTTGTCCAACCTGGCTTTCTGGATGACCGAGTATCACTTTGACGGTTTCCGCTTTGACGGGGTGACGTCCATGCTGTACCATGACCACGGTCTGGGTTCTAACTTTGACAACGACAACAAGTATTTCTCTCTGAATACCCACACCGAAGCCATTACTTATCTGCAGCTGGCCAACGAGTTGATCCGCCAGATCAATCCTGAGGCAATCACGATTGCCGAAGATATGTCCGGCATGCCCGGCATGTGTCTGCCCATTGAGGACGGCGGCGTTGGTTTTGACTACCGTCTGGCTATGGGTCTGCCCGATATGTGGATTCGTACCGTGAAGGAGAAGAAAGACGAGGACTGGAACATCGGCCAGATGTGGGGCGATATGTGTCTGCGCCGACCCGGTGAAAATACCGTGGCCTACGTGGAAAGCCACGATCAGGCTCTGGTTGGCGATAAGACCATGATTTTCCGTCTGGCAGATGCCAATATGTACACTGACATGAACAAGGATTGCCACAACCTTGTCATTGACCGTGCCGTTGCGCTGCATAAGATGATCCGTCTGTTCACGCTGGCCGGTGGCGGTGAGGCCTATCTGAACTTCATGGGCAACGAGTTTGGCCATCCCGAATGGATCGATTTCCCGCGCGAGGGCAATGGCTGGAGTTTCCATTACTGTCGCCGTCAGTGGAGTTTACGGGACAACGGATTTCTGAAGTACCAGTGGTTGGGAGACTTTGATCACGACATGGTCAAGCTGACCAAGACCAGCCGCATGTTTACTCAGCGTATGGGCGACCTGAGAATGCTCAACGATGCCAACAAGGTCATTGCATTTGAACGCAAGGGTCTGCTCTTTGCCTTCAACTTCCATCCCGATTGCTCTCAGACCGGGGTGAAAATTCCGGTCCGCGTCGCGGCAGAGTATACTGTGGAACTGTGCAGCGACGATGAGAAGTACGGCGGTCAGGGTTTGGTGGAGCATATGACCTACAGCACCAGGCTGACTGAGGAAGGACACATTCTGGAACTGTACTTGCCGGCCCGTACCGCGGTGGTGCTCAAGGCGCATCCTGTTCGAAAGTCCGGAAAGAAAAAGTAAGTCTGATATTGGCTCCCTCGCCATCTTTGGATGGGGAGGGAGCTTTTCCTTGCAAAGAGAGGGATGCAGACAGGCCAAAGATTGACTTAATGAGCTTTTTTGTGATAAACTAGTGAAAAATTTCATGGATGAAAAGAGACTGTTACGATGATCAGAAAATGGAGCATCACCATCCCGGAACTGACAGGGGATGTGAAACGAAATGCGTATATTTATATTCCGGACGAGGCAGAGGAGGATCCTGAAGCCCGTTATCCGGTTTTATACATGTTTGACGGACACAATGTGTTTTTTGACGAGGACGCTACCTATGGCAAGAGCTGGGGTATGGCGGAGTTTGTGGAAGCGACCGAATTGCCCATGATCATTGCAGCGGTGGAATGCGACCACGACCCGGACAACGGTCGTTTGAAGGAGTATTCTCCTTTTACGTTTGAAAATACCGATATGGGGTATATCAAGGGAAAAGGGAAGACCACCATGGAGTGGCTGGTGAATACATTCAAGCCGTACATTGACGAAGAATATCCCACTATTCCAGACCGGGAGCATACCTTTATCTCCGGAAGTTCCATGGGCGGTCTGATGAGCCTGTACGCTGTCATGGAATACAACCATGTGTTTTCCCGTGCTGCCGCCCTGTCTCCTTCCATTTGGTTTGCAACCCGGCAGCTGGACCGTATGCTCGGCAGTGCTCCCATTGATCCCAATACCGTGATTTACATGGATTACGGATCTCGGGAAATTTCTTTCCACAAGAATATGAAGTATCAGTTCAGCAAGGTGGCTTCCAAGCTGCTGGAGCGCGGAGTCTATCTGGACTGCCGTATCGTTCCGGGCGGAAACCACAACGAGGCAAGCTGGGAACAGCAGATCCCGTTTTTTATGAACACCCTGCTTTACGGACTGGAATAAAAGAGGAGTTCCAATGGAGATCAGATATTATAAAGATTATAGCCCTGTGCTGGGACGGGACATGGAGTGTAAAGTATATGGCCATGCCGGCCGTCCGGTGCTGTTTGTTCCCTGTCAGGATGGCCGTTTCTTTGATTTTGAAAATTATCAGATGATTGACACATGGCGTCCCTGGCTGGAATCCGGCCAAATCATGGTCTACGCCATCGATACATTGGATCAGGAAACCTGGTCCAACAAGAGCGGAAATCCGTACTGGCGCATTCGCCGCCATGAGGACTGGATGCGCTACATTACCGATGAGGTGGCACCTTTCATCCGTTTTGATGCCAAGCAGCGCAACGGATGGGAAGAGGAGCCGGGCATTACTGCCTTTGGCTGCAGTCTGGGCGCCACCCATGCAGCTAATCTGTACTTCCGTTTTCCGGATCTGTTCACCGGATTGATTGCCCTCAGCGGTATCTATACCGCTGACTACGGCTTCGACGGCTATATGGATGAGGTTGTGTATCGGAACTCTCCGGTACATTACTTGGCTAATATGCCCGAACATCACCCCTATGTGGAGAAATACAATCGCAATCAGGGCATCATCTGTGTGGGACAGGGCCCTTGGGAGATTCCTGACACCACCCGCAGACTGGATCAGATTTTCCGCGAAAAAGGTATTTCGGTCTGGGTGGATTACTGGGGCTATGACTGTGCCCACGACTGGGACTGGTGGCACAAGCAAGTAGCGTACTTTGTGCCCATTCTGTTGGAAACATAAGTTTTACAAGAATCGGAAAAGAGAGACGAAAGATTAAATGAAGAACTTTGTATTTATTTCCCCCAATTTTCCCGCGAATTACTGGCAGTTCTGCCGTGAACTGAAAAACAACGGCATGAACGTTCTGGGTATCGGCGACCAGCCCTATGACGAATTGAGTCCTGAACTGCAGAGCAGCCTGAATGAATACTATAAGGTCAACAGTCTGGAAAACTATGATGAGGTCTACCGTGCCGTTGCCTTCTTTATCTTCAAGCACGGACGTATTGACTGGCTGGAGTCCAACAACGAATACTGGCTGGTACGGGACGCCAAGCTGCGCACTGATTTTCACATTACAAGCGGTTTTCAGTACGACTACATGGATCGCATCAAGTGCAAATCCAAGATGAAGCAGTTCTATACCAAGGCTGGGATCCCGGTGGCTCGCTATCATCTGGTGAAGGATCTGAAGGGATGTCGCGCCTTTGCCAAGAAGGTGGGCTATCCGCTCTGTGCCAAGCCGGACAACGGTGTGGGTGCAGCCGGTACCTATAAGATCTGCAATGATGAGGATCTGGTGTATTTTATCAATGATTATGATAAGAATACCCCTTACATCATGGAGGAATTTATTACGGCTGAAATCAATTCCTATGATGCTATCATCAATTCGCGGGGTGAGCCTATTTTTGAAACCGGCAACGTGACCCTGTCCAATCTGATGGAAGTGGTCAACACCGGTGACAATTCTCTGTACTACATCCACAAGGAGCTGCCTGACGATGTCCGCGCTGCCGGCCGTGCTACTGTCAAGAGTTTTGATGTCAGGAGCCGCTTTGTTCATTTTGAGTTCTTCCGCCTGACCGAAGATCAGGCCATCGGCAAGAAGGGGGATGTGGTGGCGCTGGAGGTCAATATGCGCCCCTGCGGCGGGTTCTCGCCTGATATGATGAATTATGCCAACAGCGTCAATGTTTACAAGATCTGGGCCGATATGATTGCCTTTGACCGTACTGACGTCCCGGAGGGTGAGCATTATTACTGTGCCTTTATGGGTCGCCGTGATGGAAAGAGTTTTGCAATCAGTCATGATGACTTTATTGCAAAATACAGCGCCAATATGAAGATGGTGGAGCGTATCCCGGATGCCCTGGCAGGGGCTATGGGCAACCAGATGTATGTGGCTAATTTCTCTACGAAAGAGGAAATGGATGCTTTCTATGACGATGCATGCCGTAGTGTAATTTGACATAAGGATGCGGGGGGCAGCATTTTGCTGCCCGCCGCTTTTTGTCTGACGAAGGTGAATTCGGTGCATACTTTCGTTGGAGGTGAACATCCATGCGTTTGTTTGTGGAACGGTTTGTGCTTTTTTC
Organism: Oscillospiraceae bacterium; assembly: GCA_045595705.1. Lineage (GTDB taxonomy): Bacteria > Bacillota > Clostridia > Oscillospirales > Oscillospiraceae > JAJPXI01. Next base: position 3,177 of record JAZOBA010000004.1, on the reverse strand, counting down.
TTTGCGGGCTGTGATGACAATGGGGTTGCTGGTTCTTTTGGCCGGAGTAGCCCTGTGGTTTTGGCCTCGGATTGTCTGCAAAGTTTTGGCTGTGGCAGGGGTTGTGTTGGGACTTTTTGTGATTGGAAGTATGATTCGAAGTTTTGTAAAAGCAAATATGGCCTGAACGGTTTAGAACGAGTTCTTTACGGATTCTCGGCATGCGCGAAATGTATTGCGTTCGAAATTTGACTGTATGACAGGGTGATGGTATAATGAATAAAAAATTCCGGGGAGGAGACACTATGCAGAAGCCTATTATTGCTATCATGTATGATTTTGATAAAACCCTGTGTACCCGGGACATGCAGGAATATACTTTTATACCCAGTGTCGGTATGGAGCCGGATGAATTCTGGCGCCACACCGCCGAAGTGGCAAGAGCGGAAACCATGGATTCGATCCTGACCTACATGTACTGCATGGTAGAAAAAGCGCGACAGGCCGGGAATCCGTTGACGAGAGAATCCTTGGTTGCCGGCGGTAAGGATATTGAATACCATCCCGGCGTGGAAGGCTGGTTTGAGCGCATTAATCGGTATGCTGAAGAAGCCGGTGTGCTGGTAGAGCATTATGTGTTGTCATCCGGCTTGAAGGAAATCATCGAAGGCACATCAATCGCCAAGTATTTTAAACGAATCTACGCCTGTGAATTTTTCTACAAGGATGGATATGCGTTCTGGCCCAAGATGTCGGTCAACTATACCAACAAGACCCAGTTTGTCTATCGCATCAACAAGGGTGTTCTGGATATCAATAACGATGTGGATCTGAACAATTCCCGCCCGGACAATGAGAAACGAGTGTTTTTCAGCAATATGATTTACATCGGTGATGGATTGACTGATGTGCCCTGCATGAAGTTGGTCAAGCAGTCCGGCGGCCATTCTATCGCCATTTATCACCCGGGACAGCACAGCAATGCTGCCCCGCTGCTGAAGCATGAGCGAGTTGACTGGATGTTTGAGGCGGATTACTCTGAGGGGAGCGAACTGGATCGCACAATGAAATTGCTGCTTCAAAATCTGGCCTATTACAATAAGCTCAAGGGTCTGAATGAACAACAAAAGAAAGAGTTGAATGAATAAGAAACTAAAACGCCTTGAAGCATTGCTTCAAGGCGTTTAAAATTCTTTGGAAGGGGAGAAGTTCGCGGAAAAAACAAAAAACGCTGTAACAATGAAGTTACAGCGCTTTTCGTGGTACGGCTGAAGGGATTCGAACCCCCGACCTTTTGGTTCGTAGCCAAACACTCTATCCAGCTGAGCTACAGCCGCATACCGTCTCTCATTGGGTTTCCCCTCGTGACAGCTTGATTATATTACCACATCCAATTCAGAAAAGCAAGAACTTTTTTCAATTTTTTCAAACTTTTTATTTCTGAAGCGCTTCAGCGAGAGCCGGAACATGTTTTTATAGACGAAGCGGTGGGAATCAATTATAATGAATGAGAAAAAATCTGTTGGGAGATATGACATGGAAAAGAGAGACATGATTTTGATTTTGGATTTGGGAAGTCTGGAGAATGACCGCCTTGTTCGGGAGTTGGCTGAATTGGGTGTATACAGTGAAATCCGTCCCTATAATATCACGTTAGATGAAGTAAAAGCCCTTCCGAATGTAAAGGGTATCATTCTCAATGGTGGACCCAACTGCATTGCGAAGGGGGAAGAAGTAGACGTTGCCATCGAGATTTACAATGCTCCCATGCCTGTTCTGATGGTGGACTATAAGGGCGATGATCCGTGGCCCGAGGATACGGAGAAGCGCAAAGAGACGCTGGAATTGTTTGCTCTGTGCCTCTGTGGGGCAGAGCCGGCGGCTCATTGAACGGACATCCCGGTTGTGTAAAAAAACACAGGAATTGGCTTGAACGCAAGGGTGATTTCGTCGAAAAAAATCTTGTATTGAAAAGTCATCTGTGTTATATTTTTTACAGTTATTTGAATTTATTTTGGGATGCAGAACACATGGTTCCGCACCTCGATTCAGGAGGAAAATTTATGTCTGGTAACGTTCGTCCCGAAACTATGGAGCGTATCACCACGCTTGAACTGGCAAATGCTTTTATTGAAGAGCAGGTTGCTGCCGTTCGTGCTCAGGTGGGTGATAAGAAGGTTCTGCTGGCTCTGTCCGGCGGTGTCGACTCTTCCGTCGTCGCTGCGCTGCTGATCAAGGCCATTGGCAAGCAGCTGGTCTGTGTTCACGTCAATCACGGCTTGATGCGCAAGGGTGAGAGTGAGCAGGTCATTGAGGTTTTCGGCGAGGCTCTGGATACCAACCTGATCTATGTGGATGCCACCGATCGTTTCCTGGATTTGCTGGCCGGTGTTGCTGATCCCGAAGCCAAGCGTAAGATCATCGGTGCCGAGTTCATCAAGGTCTTTGATGAGGAGTCTGCCAAGCTGGACGGTATTTCCTTCCTGGCGCAGGGCACCATCTATCCCGACATTCTGGAGAGCATCAAGGCTGCCGAGAGCGGCAAGCCTGTTAAGTCTCACCACAACGTGGGCGGTCTGCCTGACGACATGGCCATGGAGCTGGTTGAGCCTGTCAAGTTGCTGTTTAAGGACGAGGTCCGTGTGGTCGGCGAGGCTCTGGGCCTGCCCCACAACATGGTTTACCGCCAGCCTTTCCCCGGCCCCGGTCTGGGTGTCCGCTGCCTGGGTGCCATTACCCGCGACCGTCTGCATGCTCTGCGTGAGGCCGATGCTATCCTGCGTGAAGAGTTTGACAATGCCGGTCTGGCTGGTAAGGTCTGGCAGTACTTCATCGCCGTGCCTGATATCAAGAGTGTCGGCGTTCGCAACGAGATGCGTTACGAAGGCGGGCCCGCCATCATCCGTGCGGTCAACACTACCGATGCTATGGTCGCCACCATCGAAGAGATCCCCTATGCAGTGCTGCACAAAATCACCGACCGCATCACGCACGAGGTGGAGGGTATCAACCGTGTTCTGTATGACCTGACGCCTAAGCCCATTGGCACAATCGAATGGGAGTAATTGAAAAATAACAAAACTCGCAATACCTTGCGCAGCAAGGTGTTGCGAGTTTTTACATGCAGCGGCTGAAACATCGAGAGTGAAATATGGTTATTCAAAAATTTCCGTTTCAGCACAATTCATCCAATCGGAG
>JAZOBA010000003.1:0-10206 GCA_045595705.1 Oscillospiraceae bacterium | reverse complement strand
CATGACCATCAAGCTGAACAAGCTGGCCTAAATTAACCAAACAAGAATTGATCGCCGTACGTTGTACGGCGATTTTTCTTTTCCCCTTTTTGCGACAGGGGGATATGATATGCTTTGGGTGAAACCGTAGGCGGAGAGATGATTTCCGCCGGAAAACACCAAGGAGTTCACCTATGAAGCGACTTTGGCACTGGGCGCCGGTCCGGTTCGTGCGGGAAATTGTGGAGCTGTACTTTTCGGCTCACGTGTCCCGGTCAGCCGCCGAGCTGGCCTATTTCCTGATCCTGAGCTTTTTCCCCATTCTGATCTGTGTCAATGCCTTTGTCGGCGCGCTGGATCTGGATATTTCGGTGGTGCTGGGCGAGGTAGAACGATTCCTCCCCGGCGGCGTGGCCGCCATTCTGGCCGATTATGTGGGCTATATCACCGAAAATCAGACCGGCGGTATGCTGCTGGCCGGCCTGTTTGTAACGCTGGTGTCGGCCTCGGCCGCCCTGCGGGCCCTGATGCGGATCATGGACGATATTTATGGCAATCGCAATTATACCGGCCTATGGCGTATCGTCGTCAGCGTAGGTATCGCACTGCTTTTGCTGCTGACCATCTATCTGTCCATCGTGGTACTGCTGACCGGAGACTGGTTTTTGCGCTTTTTGGAGCGATTTCTGCCCATTCACGCCGCCCTTTGGGATTGGCAATGGCTACGCTTTGTCATTCTGTTTGCACTGGTTCTGACCTTTATTCTGCTGTTGTACCGGATCAGCGCCCCCATCGAAAAGCCGCACCCTCCCATTCTCACCGGCGCGGTGCTGGCTGCCGTGGCACTGGCCGGAGCTTCCATCCTGTTTTCCTGGTTCATCGGCATGTCCTCCCGGTACAGTCTGGTATATGGGTCACTGGCATCGGTCATCATTCTGCTGGTCTGGCTGTACCTGTGCGGCAACATTCTGATTTTGGGTAACGTGTTCAACTGCGTATGGTACCGCCGCAAAAAGCAGAATCGCAACGGGACTGCATAACAAAAACGCGATGCAGAATATTCTGCATCGCGTTTTTAGATGTTTATCGGCGGTCCTCGCGGAAGTAAGGCAAACCGTTTGCTTGTCTGAACTCAGCGGTCCTCGCGGAAGTAAGGCAAACCCAAACTTGCCGGAGGCTGCTTGTTTCCCCACGAAACCTCGGTCCCGTGGGGACCCCGTTTTATGTTACATGCTCGGTCGGAATGAATCCTCCCTGCGCAATTCTCCGCTGCGCTGCGAATTTCCGGCGCAAGCGCCGCCCCGCCTACGGCAGGGCCCCAAAGACAAGCAGACAAACCGTTTGCTTGTCTGAACTCAGCGGTCCTCGCGGAAGTAAGGCAAACCCAAACTTGCCGGAGGCTGCTTGTCTTTGCTGTTGCGCAGACTGGTGAAAATCAGCACGATAACCGTCATAACGTAGGGCAGGATGCGGTACAGCTGGTCAGGCAGGAAAGCCAGCGGCATACGCACGTACAGGATCATCAGCGCACCAAACAGCACCGAACCCCACACGGCGTTCATGGGACGCCACAGGCAGAAGATGACCAGCGCCACGGCCAGCCAGCCCTCGCCGGCCAGGCCCTCGTGGTTCCACACGCAGCCGGCGATGGTCATGATATACACCATGCCGCCAATGGCCGAAATGCCGCCGCCCAGCACAGTTGCCATGTACTTATAACGGGTCACGTTGATGCCGGCTGCGTCGGCAGTGGCGGGAGATTCGCCCACGGCGCGCAGATACAGACCGCTGCGGCTGCGGTTCAGGAACAAGGCCATGGCAATCGCAATGGCCACACCAATGTAGACAAAGATGTTGTGTCCGAACAGGAGGGGGCCAATGATGGGCAGTTCCTCCATGGCTGCAGGGAAGGGCGAATTCGCAAACATATTCTTCAGGCTGTTGCTGACCGCAACAAAACTGCCCGAAGTCGTGCGCATATACTCACCGATAAACTGTCCGGCACCGGTGCCAAAGATGGCCAACGCCAGACCGGTCACGTTCTGATCGGCACGCAAGGTGACCGTCAGGAAGCTGTAAATCAGCGAACCGATGGCACCGCCCAGGAAGGAGAACAAAATAGCCAGAATAACAGCCACATAGCCGTTTGCGCTCTCACCGGCCAGCTTTTCATAGTAGAACGCACCGCCCAGACCCATGGCGCCGCCCATGAACATCATACCTTCGACGCCAAGGTTCAGGTTGCCGGCCTTTTCAGACAGGACTTCACCCACAGTGCCGAACAAAAGAGGTGTGCCGTTCAGCACGGCGGCCATAATCAGCAGAACCAGAAAACTTTGGTTCGCGTTTTCCAAAATATTTTGAATGGCAGCAATCAGATTCATTTCCCGGCCACCTCCTTCTCCTGATGCCCGCGGAAGATGAGTTTATAGTTAATAAAGAATTCACATCCCAGCATGCAGAACAGGAAAATGCCGGTGATGATATCAGAAATGGAGGCCGGAACCGCCATGCGGGTCTGCAGGGTGTCGGCTCCCTTTTCCAAAACAGCCAGCAGGGCGGAAATGCCCACCATGGCAAAGGGATTGAGTTGAGCCAGCCATGCCACCGTAATGGCGGTAAAGCCCACGCCGGCGGCCACGCCGTCGTACAGCGTTCCGTTGGCACCCGAGGCCACAATGAATCCCACCAGACCGCTGATGGCACCCGAAATAAACACAGTGCGCATAACGATGCGTCCAACATTCATACCGGCATACCGGGCGGTATTCTCGCTTTCACCAATAACGGTGATCTCATAGCCGTGCTTGGTATACTTCATGTACACGAACATCAGCACGGTCAGCGCCAGCACGATGATCCAGCCGCAATGCACACCAAACACCTTGGGCAGGACAGCGGCCTTGTCAAACATGGGAATAATCTGGGAACCGGGGCGGCCTTCCCACGGACCGCCCTGAAGCCAGCGAACAACGCCGATGATGATGTAGTTCATCATCAGTGTGAACAGCGTCTCGTTCGTGCCCCACTTGGCCTTGAAGAAAGCAGGGATCAGGGCCCAAATGCCGCCGAACAGAGCGCCGGCCAGCGCCATGACCAAAATCAGCACAGGGGCCGGCAGATTATCAGCCCAAAACAGGGCGAAGTAGGAGGCGCCCACGGCACCCGCCGTGATCTGACCCTCAGCACCGATGTTCCAGAACCGCATCTTGAAACAGGGCGCAATGGCCAATGCCGTTCCCAACAGAGGGATGGCGATCTTGACGGTCTGGCGGATGGCTGTCGCCTTGCCCAAACTGCCCGAAAGAATGGTTCCGTATGCCGCAAAGGGATTGCGGCCAATGGCCAGAAAAATGATAGCGCCCAGCAGAATGGCCACCACAAAGGAGGCCGCGCGAATAGCCCACATGGTCTTCTGAGGCATACCGCTACGTTTAGCCAGACGGATCAGGGGTGTTTTCTGTTCTTTCATTCCTTCACACCCTCCTCTTCGCCGCCTACACGGGTCATCAACAGGCCAACTTCTTCCTTGGTGGTGGTGCGTCCGTCCACAATGCCGGACACCTTGCCGGCGCAGAGGACCAGAATGCGGTCACACAGCTCCAGCAGCACATCCAGATCTTCGCCCACGAAGATAACGGCCACACCCTTCTCCTTCTGCTCAGTCATCAAGTTGTAAATGGTATAGGACGTGTTAATATCCAGACCGCGCACGGCATAGGCGCTCATCAGCACAGTGGGACAGGAAGCAATTTCGCGGCCCACCAGGACCTTCTGCACATTACCGCCGGACAGACGGCGCACGGGATACACCACGCTGGGAGTCACCACGTCCAGCTCTTCCTTGACATGCTCAGCCAGTTCGGTAGGATCTTTCCAATCCACGAAGGCTCCTCTGCCCTGCCGCCAGGAGCGAAGCATCATGTTTCCTACCATGCCCATATCGCCTACCAGACCCATTCCCAGACGGTCCTCGGGCACAAAGGCCAGCGCAATACCGGCCTGCTTGATCTGCATGGCACTCTTGCCCACCAGTTCGTAGGGGTCCTCTCCCTCGGGTGAGTACAGAATAGAACCCGATTTGACGCTCTGCAGACCGGCAATGGCCTCCAGCAGTTCCTTCTGACCGGAGCCGGCAATACCGGCGATGCCCAGCACCTCGCCACCCATGGCGGTAAAGGTGACGTCATCCAGTTTTTTAACCCCTTCCACGTCTTCCACGGTCAAACCGCACACTTCCAAACGGGGCTTGGGATTCACCGGATCGGGGCGATTGATGTTCAGGGTCACCGCGTGACCCACCATCATGTCGGTCAGAGCCTGCGGGTTGGTCTCCGCCGTGTTGACGGTGCCGATGTATTTGCCTTTGCGCAGAACAGCCACCTTATCCGAGATCTCCATGACCTCATTGAGCTTGTGTGTAATGATAATGATGGTCTTGCCATCGGCCTTCATGTTGCGCAGGACTGCAAACAGTTTCTGGGTCTCCTGTGGAGTCAGTACGGCGGTGGGCTCGTCCAAAATGAGAATATCAGCGCCGCGGTAGAGCACCTTGACGATCTCCACCGTCTGCTTTTCAGACACCGACATTTCGTAGACCTTCTTGTTGGGGTCCACGCCGAAGCCGTACTTGTCACTGATTTCACGGATACGAGCAGAAATGTTCTTTCGGTTAAGCCGTCCGTCTTCCCGATGGCCCAACGCCATGTTCTCGGCGGCGGTAAAGACATCCACCAGCTTGTAGTGCTGATGAATCATGCCGATGCCGTTGTCAAAGGCATCCTTGGGGGAGCGGATGGACACCGGCTTTCCGTTGACCAGAATTTCGCCCTCATCGGGGTAATAGATACCCGAGAGCATATTCATCAGGGTGGTCTTTCCGCTTCCGTTTTCACCCAGAAGCGCAAGAATTTCGCCCTTCCCCAACGTCAGATCAATGCTGTCATTGGCGACAACTGTACCAAATCGCTTGGTAATGTGCCGCAGTTCAATTGCGTGGACAGGTTCCAAGGCCGTCATCTCCTCGTCAAAAGGGCATATGCCCCCATGGTTCTGTATTCTATTATGGTATCAAAACAGTAGAAAAGGTGCAAGGGCGAATCGGAATTTTTCGGAAAAAAGCAGAAAAACGACGGGAGCCGTCTGATGACAGCCCCCGTCGGGATACGATGTAATGATTCGGATTAGCCGAAAGCGGAGTTCAGCCACTCGATGCCGTCGATCTGCAGTGCGAAATAGGGAGCAGACTGGGCCTCGGACTCGTGGTAAGCGCCGTCATGAACAGCTTCCACGGAGTCGGGAACGAAGTCGCCGTCGGTGTCCAGAGCGAAGGAAGTGGTGACCTTCTCGTGGCCAACGGTGAAGGTGTCAGTGTCAAAGACCTGGATCTCGCCGGACTTGATCTTGGCTTCCACCTCGGCCAGCTTTTCAGCGGTGCCGGGGGCAGCGATCTTCTCGTTCAGCTTGGTCATAACAACGGCATTGTCGTTCATGCCCTTGCTCCAGTCCTGCTCCAGAGTACCACCGTTGACGATGGTCTCGATGGCGTGGACAAAGTAGACTTCCCAGTCAATGCGGGTACCGATGATGGAGGCCTCGGGAGCCACACCGGTCATATCATTGTTGTAGCCGGTGTGGAACACGCCGTTGCTCTGAGCCACGGTGGCGGGAGTGGTGTTGTCGGAGTGCTGGGAGATCATGACGCAGCCCAGATCGCACAGTGCGGAAGCGGCATTGGCTTCCAGCGTGGCGTCAGACCAGGAACCCACGAACTGAACCTTCATGGTGACAGAGGGGCAAACGCTCTTGGCACCCAGATAGTAAGCGGTAAAGCCGGAAATAACCTCAGCAAAAGAGAACGCGCCCACGTAGCCGATGACGGCCTGGTCAGCGGTGATCTTGCCGGAGTCGATCATTTCCTGGATCTTCAGACCTGCAGCCACGCCGGCCAGATAACGGCCCTCATAGATGTTTGCAAAAGCGTTGTGGGTGTTGGCCAGTTCATCGCCCCAGGAAGCCTGGTTGGTGCAGGAGATGAAGGTGATTTCGGGATACTCGGGAGCAACCTTCAGCATGAAGGGTTCAAAGCCATAAGAGTTGTTGATGATAATCTGGCAACCCTCTTCGGCCAACTCGATGTTGGCGTCTTCGCAGGTGGCATCTTCGCCGATGTTGTACTTGACAACCCAATCAACATTGATGCCCTTGGCAGCCAGAGTCTCGGTGGCAGCTTCCTTGCCGCGGATGAAGTTGTAGGTGTAGCCCTGGTCGTTTTCGTCGCCGATGCAGATCAGACCGACCTTGATGGTCTTGCCGTCGCCTTCGGACTGCTTATCGCCGGAGTTGGAACAGGCTGCCAGACCAAACACCATGACGCAGGCCAGCAGCAGTGCGAGAATGCGCTTCTTCATGTAAATTTTCCTCCCGTTCATTTCGAACTTCTTTTTATTTTACAGGGCTTTGCCCAATGTAAACCGATTAGCAGAACTCAATGCCTTTTTCTTCGTCCAGTGACTTGATCCGAGCCAGAGACTCCACACGCACACCCATAGAGCGAATCATGTCGCCGCCGGGCTGGAATGCCTTCTCGATGCAGATGCCGGCGCCCACCAAGGTTGCTCCGGCGTCACGGACCAGTTTGATCAGTCCCTGCAACGCCGCGCCGTTGGCCAGAAAATCATCAATCAGCAGCACACGGTCCTCGGCATGCAGAAAATCCTTGGACACCATGATATCATACACTCTTCCGTGGGTAAAGGACTCCACCTGAGAAGTATACACATCGCCGGCGATGTTCTTGGTCTTGTTTTTCTTTGCAAAAACCACCGGCACCCCAAAATGCTGGGCAACTACGCAGGCGATGCCGATACCGGATGCCTCAATAGTCAGGATCTTGGTGACGTTGCAATCCCCGTACAGACGAAACAGCTCTTTCCCGATTTCGTTCAAAAGCTCCACGTCGATTTGGTGATTGAGAAAACTGTCAACTTTCAGTACCTCAGTGCCGCGCACCACGCCGTCCTTACGGATGCGTTCCTCCAAAAGTTTCAATCGCTGCACCCCATTTCTCATCTTCATGTTTGCATTTGCAAAGATACGACTATTCTACAGCAAAAACACCCCTTCTTCAAGAGGAAAGCACAAATAATTCCAAAAATATCCGCCGAAACGCGCTTTTTTCGCCGCTTGTAATTTGCCGCACTTTCCGCTATAATCAAGCCAAGAACTGCCGCAGCCGCAAACTGCGTGCCACCGACGCAAGGAGGTTTACAAGATGAGTAATATCTGGCATGACATCTCCCCCAAGCGGATCGCTCCCGAAGATTTTATGGCGGTCATCGAAATCCCCAAGGGCAGCAAGAAAAAATACGAACTGGACAAGGAAACCGGTCTGATCCTTCTGGACCGTGTTCTTCACACCTCCACCCACTACCCCGCCAACTACGGTTTTATCCCCCGTACCTACGGTGATGACGGTGACCCGTTGGACGTTCTGGTGCTCTGCTCGGAGTCGCTGGACCCCTTGACCATGGTACGCTGCTATCCCATCGGCTATATCTCCATGCTGGATGGCGGCAAAAATGACGAGAAAATCATCGCCATCCCCTTCTCCGATCCTACCTACAACGGGTATCAGAACCTGCTGGACCTGCCCGCCCACATTTTTGATGAAATGGCCCATTTCTTTGCGGTGTATAAGGCTCTGGAAGGCAAAGAGGCCGTCCCCGGCGATGTCAACGACCGTGCCGCCGCCGTCAAGGTCATTGAACAGGCCATGGAGCACTACGTGGAGTGCTTCTGCAAATAATCAATCTGTATGCAAAACGGGAGTGCCGTAAAGGCGGCACTCCCGTTTGTTCATTCTTCAAAAACCTGCCGGGGCAGGGCATCGGACAGCATAGTCAGCATGGACGAAAAGCTCTCTTCCGCACGGATTCGAGGTGTATACACGGCACCCTTGCTTACCTTCTGCAACGGCAGGGATACCGTTACACGCATACCGTCACCTTCCCGGCTCTCCAGCAGAACGGCACCACCGTGGGCGGCCGCCACATAGCGTGCGATAGGCAACCCCAGCCTCAGTCCGGTGCCCGGTCTTGGCAGGCTGTCAGGGGCATCCCCGTCCATCATGGCGGTCAGGTCGGCCTGGCTCATACCGGGTCCATCGTCCCACACGGTAATTTGGGCACGGCTGCCGTTGGTGGTCAGGCGAATGCCGGCCTGTCCTCCCTTGCGGGCCGCCTTCATAGCGTTGGACAGCAGTTCCAGCAGCAAAATTTCCAGCAGCATGCGGTCGCCAACACTGATTATCACACCGCCGGGAACATCCTCCTGTAGGGAAATACCGGCCTGCTCTGCCAGCTTGCGGGCGCCATAAGCCATCTCACGGCAGATTTCAGCCAGATCCAGCGGCGCCTGCTCCACATGCGTAAAGTCCTCCCGGCCTGCCAGATCGGCCAGTTCCAAATGGCGGGTCAGCCGCAGCAGACGGTAAAAATTCTGCTGCACAATGGCCAGATAATCTCCTGTACCGGCCCCATCGGTTTCTTTCAGATTTGCGGTCAACATCTGCACGGCGCCCTGCATACTGTTAAGAAGTTCACGCAGTTGCACGGGCAGACGGTTGAGCGCTCCGGCCTCAGGCGCCTTAACCGGATTGCGCAGCACCAGCAACAGACCTTCCTCGGTCCGGGTGGCAGCAGCCTGAAATGCCCGGCCGCCCAGCACACAGGAAAACACACCCTCCTCGTCGGGCTCCACCCCCAGCGGCTCGGGCACAGCTGCTCCCGCCGTCCATTCCGGCTCCAGCGCCAGTGCGGCAGCATTGCTGTACTGCAGCACGCCGTCTGCAATATAAAAAACCGGCTCAGGGAAATGATCAAAGCAAGTCACGTTCATATTCCCGGCCTCCTTCCTGTTATGGCACATAACTATCCTATTATTTGCATAGTCATGTCACACTGTTCCACGTACAGTATACAAAATTTGTCTGCTCACCGCAAGAAAAATGTAAAAAGCTGTCGTTCCAGTATTTTCATCAATGAAAATTTTTTATAAAACCCCCTTTTCTTTCTGAAATTTTCTGATATAATATGTGAGTTCCGACTTTTGTTATCAAAAATTTTATTTAATATAAGGAGTGTCAACACAATGAGTATCAAAGTTGGTATCAATGGTTTTGGCCGTATCGGCCGCATGGTTTTCCGCGCCAGCGTCAATCACCCCGAGATCGAGATCGTGGGCATCAACGATCTGTGCCCCGCCGATTATCTGGCTTACATGCTGAAGTACGACACCATGCACGGTCGTTTTGACGGCGAGATTTCCTCCACCGAGAATTCCATCATCGTCAACGGCAAGGAAATCCCCATCTTCGCCGAGCGCAACCCCGCCGACATCCCCTGGGGCAAGCTGGAGGCTGAGTATGTTGTCGAGTCCACCGGTCTGTTCCTGACCAAGGACAAGGCCCAGGCTCACATCGACGCCGGCGCCAAGAAGGTCATTATGTCCGCCCCCTCCAAGGACGATACCCCCATGTTCGTCTGCGGCGTCAACCTGGACGCTTACACCCCCGACATGACCTTTGTTTCCAACGCTTCCTGCACCACCAACTGCCTGGCTCCCATCGCCAAGGTCCTGAACGATAACTTCGGCATCAAGGACGGCCTGATGACCACCGTGCATTCCGTCACCGCCACTCAGAAGACCGTCGACGGTCCTTCTCTGAAGGATTGGCGCGGCGGCCGCGCTGCCACCGGCAACATCATCCCCTCCTCCACCGGTGCTGCCAAGGCTGTCGGCAAGGTCATCCCCGAGCTGAACGGCAAGCTGACCGGCATGTCCATGCGCGTTCCCACCCTGGACGTCTCCGTGGTCGACCTGACCGTCAACCTGGAAAAGCCCGCCAAGTACGATGAGATCTGCGCCGCCATGAAGGCCGCCTCCGAGGGCGAGCTGAAGGGCATTCTGGGCTATACCGACGAGGATGTCGTTTCTTCCGACTTCCTGGGTTGCCCCCTGACCTCCATCTTTGTCGCCAAGGCCGGCATCGCTCTGACCGACACTTTCGTCAAGGTCGTTTCCTGGTACGACAACGAGATGGGCTACTCCAACAAGGTTCTGGAGCTCATCAAGCACATGTACTCCGTCGACCACAAGTAATTCTCTTAATTTCAATGAAACGAAGGCGTTCTGCCGCAAACGCGGCCGGGGGGGCCTTTGTTTGTT
>JAZOBA010000002.1:0-18106 GCA_045595705.1 Oscillospiraceae bacterium | reverse complement strand
GCTTGGCCTCCGACTTCCGTGGGTGGCCTGTCCGGCGCTTTTATCCCTGTCAGTGAGGACGAGGGTATGATCGCCGCGGCTGAGAGTGGCACCCTGTGTCTGGACAAGCTGGAGGCCATGACCTGTGTCTGTTCCGTGGGTCTGGACATGATCGCGGTCCCAGGCGATACGCCGGCGGAGACCATCTCTGCCATCATCGCCGACGAGGCGGCGATCGGCATGGTTAACAGCAAGACGACTGCGGTTCGTGTGCTGGTTTCTCCCGGTACCAAGGTGGGTGACCACATCGAGATGGGCGGTCTGCTGGGTAGCGCTCCTGTGATGCCGGTGCATCCGGAGTCCAGCAAGGCGTTTATCGACCGAGGCGGCCGCATCCCTGCACCTATGCACAGCCTGAAGAACTGAGTGTACGCAATATGTAATAAAAATGATGCGGCGGAATGCTCCGCCGCATCATTTCCCCGCTTATACAAGTTTTTCATAAAACGCTTGCATCGTTTTATGAAGCTGCGCAGCCGTTAGCGGCTTTGCCGCATTACGGATGCGGCGTACCCTTTGCGGATACTGCACTGTGCGCTTTGATAAAAAGGTGTGAAACCTTTTTATCAAGAGTCGGCATTATCGGCGGTTGTTGTTCTGCTGGTTGTTCTTCTGGTTCTGCTCGTTCTGGTTGTTGCGGTTGTTCTGATTGTTCTGCTGGTTGTTCTTCTGATTCTGCTCGTTCTGGTTGTTCTGATTATTCTTCTGATTCTGCATAAAAATGTTCCTCCTTTTGTCGCACTGCGGACAGGAATTAGTATGAACAGGAGGGCAAAGGAATATACGAAAAAATGCACAAAAAACTTCAAGAAAGTGATTGACAAACCAGATGTGGGCTGATATACTAATCCAGCAAAACAAAGAAGGCTGATCGCATCCGCCTCACCTCCAGCACGAAGCAAAGAGGTTAACAACGTTTCTATCAGGCCACCAGTGGGTGGTTTGTTGTTGCGCGGGTGCCATCATGGTATCCGCGTTTTGTGATTTTAGAACGGAGGTGCATCGACCATTAGTAAGCAAATGCATGAACTGAACGAAGAGATCAATGACAAGGAGATTCGACTGATCGGCTCTCAGGGTGAGCAGCTGGGCATCATGTCCTCTGACGAAGCACTGAAGATCGCTGACGAGCAGGGTCTGGACCTGGTCAAGATTTCTCCCCAGGCTACTCCCCCCGTCTGCAAGCTGATGAACTACGGCAAGTTCCGTTTCGAGCAGAGCAAGCGGGAAAAGGAAGCAAGAAAGAATCAGCATGTGGTCGAGATTAAGGAGATCCGGATGTCTCCCGGCATTGACGTGGGTGATTTCAACACCAAGGTGAAGAACGCTCAGAAGTTCGTTGCTGACGGCAACCGAGTCAAGGTCTCTGTTCGTTTCCGCGGCCGTGAGATGGCACATACTGAGATCGGCAAGGACCTGCTGGATAAGTTTGCCGAGCAGTGCAAGGATGTTGCAAACCTGGATAAGAACGCCAAGATGGAAGGCCGGATGATGTCCATCTTCCTGTCCCCAAAGTCTGGTAAATAAGTAAGTCAAAAATCAATGATTTTTTAAACACACGGAAGGAGCTACTACTATGCCTAAGATCAAAACCCATAGCGGTGCGAAGAAGAGATTCAATCTGACCAAGAGCGGCAAGGTCAAGCGCGCACATGCATTCAAGCGCCACATCCTGACCAAGAAGACCACCAAGCGTACTCGTCATCTGCGCACCGGCGCATATGCCGACGTGACCAACGAGGCCACCGTGCGCAAGCTGATCCCCTACAAGTAAGATAACGTATACGTTTTAGAATAGGAGGCTTTTAACAATGGCAAGAGTTAAGGGCGCGATGATGACGCGCAAGAGAAGAAATAAAGTGATGAAGATGGCCAAGGGCTATTGGGGTTCTCGCTCCAAGCACTTCCGCGTTGCCAACGAGGCAGTGATGAAGTCCCTGACCTACGCTTACACCGGCCGTCGCCTGAAGAAGCGTGATTTCCGCCGTCTGTGGATCACCCGTATTTCTGCCGCCTGCAAGATGAACGGCATGAACTACTCCACCTTCATGAACGGTCTGAAGAAGGCCGGTGTGGAGATCAACCGCAAGATGCTGGCCGAGCTGGCTGTCAACGACAAGGCCGCTTTCACCGCTCTGACCGAGCTGGCCAAGGCTCAGCTGGGCTAATTCCCTTCATAAACAAACACAAAAGGCAGTCCGAACGGACTGCCTTTTTGCATTCTTTATTCGGTTTCCAATTCCAGAACCACCGTCTCAACTCCATGGTTCATGGCATAGTTGAGCGTATACATGGTTCCACCCAGCATTCCGTCATAGACAGCGATCAGCCGTGCCGACCGATCCACCATATAGCGGTTGCGCCGCTGCATGCAGCCCTTGTCATACTGTCGCTGCACCATGGTTTCGTAATCACACCGGGCCACCAGATTAAAATACCGCTCCCGTTCGTGCTCTTTCCACCCTTCCGCCTGCGCTTCGCAGGGAATGGCCGCCTCCAACGTAATGTCAGGGTACATCTCCTTCAGTTCAAGAACGATTTCGGCAAAATACTGGTCACACCCACGGGCCATACCGGAAATAAAATGGCGGTACCCGTCTTCATAAGCCTGCTCCGCCGCACGGCGAAGGCGCCCCTTCAATACATCGCAGCGGGGGTCTTCTTCGTTAAATCCCCAAGGCAGTTTTTCCGGACGGTGACCGGTAAAACTGCAGGTCTGTTCTTTTTTCACGAAGTTCCCCCCCTTTCCATCCCTATTCTATCCAATTTCTTTTCCCGCGTCAACCTCCAGTCGAACATATATTCTAAATTTTTATGTTGCAATCTTTTTCCCCTTTGCTATAATATGCTCAGAACAACTGAATGAAATGTCTTCAGGGCGGGGCGAAATTCCCCACTGGCGGTACAGTCCGCGAACTCCTCGATTTCAAGGAGCCGACCCGGTGCAACTCCGGGACCAACAGTATAGTCTGGATGAAAGAAGATGTGTCACAATTTCTCCTTTTGATGTTGACACCTGAAAGGCATTTGCTTTTCAGATGTTTCCATTGGAAAGGAGTCTTTTTTATGTCCATGACCGCACGTAAAATCACCACCATCGCTATGCTCACCGCCATCTCCGCCGTGCTGATCACCCTGATCCACTTCCCCTTGTTCCCCTCCGCCGCTTTTCTGGAATACGACCCCGCCGATGTAGCCATCCTGCTGGGTGCCTTCGCCTGCGGTCCGATTCCCGGTGTGATCATTACTGTTCTAGCCTCGTTCATTCAGGCCTTTTTCTTGGGTGGAAACGGAGTGTACGGCTTTCTGATGCACACCATCTCCTCCAGCGTTCTGGCTCTGACCGCTGGTCTGATTTATCGCTCCCGCCGTACCCGCACCGGCGCACTGCTGGGACTGATTTTCGGCACGATCATGATGGGTCTGGTTATGATGATTGCCAACCATTTCATTACCCCCCATTTTATGGGCGCCCCCGTCGCAGTAGTGGACTCCATGCTGCTGCCCGTGATTCTTCCCTTTAACCTGCTGAAGGCTGGCATCAATTCGCTGATTACCTTCTTCATCTACAAACCTCTGTCTCCCCTGCTACATAAAGGTATCAAATAATATCCAATGCCCCGGTCACTCAGACCGGGGCGTTTTTCATTGACACAGTCGAACATTTGTATTATACTCAATGCAGAAAGGAGGGAGCCCCATGGACCGCACCATTCTGCACTGTGATCTGAACAGCTTTTTCGCCTCGGTAGAACTGCTGGATCATCCGGAATTACACGACAAACCGGTTGCTGTCTGCGGCGATCCGGAAAGCCGCCACGGCATCATTCTGGCCAAGAATGAACCGGCTAAACAATACGGCGTCAAGACCGCCGAGACCATCTGGCAGGCCCAGCGCAAATGCCCCGACCTGATTCTGCTCCCCTCCCACCACAACGAATATCGCCGCTATTCCAAACTGATCAACCAATTGTACGAACACTACACCGACCTGGTGGAACCCTTCGGCATCGATGAAAGTTGGTTGGATGTGACCGGCTCCATGCACCTGTTCGGCGGCAGCGGAAAAGCAGTAGCCGACCGACTGCGTGTCGAAGTGCGGGAGCAATTCGGCCTAACCATTTCGGTGGGTGTCTCCTTCAACAAAATATTTGCCAAATTGGGCAGTGACTATAAAAAGCCGGATGCCACCACGGTCATCACCCGGGATAACTATCGGGACATTGTGTGGCCCCTGCCGGCCACCGATTTGCTGTTCGTCGGCCGTTCTGCCGCCGGAACCCTGTCCAAGTTCGGCATCAAAACAATCGGGGATCTGGCAAACTCCGACCGAGACTCCCTGATCAGCCTGCTGGGCAAACAGGGCGAACAGCTCTGGATATACGCCAACGGACTGGAAAACTCCCCCGTGGCTGCCGCCGGTACCTATGTTCCGCCCAAGTCGGTAGGCAACGGTGAGACCTTCCCCCACGACCTGCAGGGTTTTGATCAGCTGCACGAGGGGTTACGCCCTTTGGCCGAACAGGTAGCCTTCCGTCTACGCAAACACCACATGAAATGCACCACCCTTCAGCTGACCATCCGCGACCCACACTTCCGGGATATCTGCCGGCAGCGTCCGCTGGCTGCCCCCACCTGCACTGCGCTGGATCTGCTTCGCGCCGCCATGGATATTCTCGCCGACTGCTGGAATGAAAAGGCACCTGTTCGTGCCTTGACCCTGACCGCTCAATCTTTGATCCCGGAAGATCAGGCGGTGGAGCAATTCGACCTGTTCGACACCGCTGCCCCCCAGCGCAGAGCCAAGCGCGAAACTCTGGAGCGCACCATGGACCGGCTGCGCGCCAAATACGGCGCCGATAAAATTTAACATCCCCGCGATTGCAAAAATCCCAATGGGAATCACATTCCCATTGGGATTTTTTCTCACTTCTGCGCGATTTGGCGACGCTCAAGCACCAGTCGGTCCGAAATCATCGCAACAAACTCTGAATTAGTCGGCTTTCCCTTGGAATTGCTGACCGTGTAGCCGAAGTACTTCTGCAGGGTGTCCAGATCACCCCGATCCCAAGCCACTTCGATGGCATGGCGAATGGCACGCTCTACACGGGACGCGGTGGTGCCAAATTTTCGGGCCACTGCAGGATAGAGCACCTTGGTCACGGCATTGATGGCATCCATATCGTTGACTGTGTAGATAATAGCCTCCCTCAAATACTGATACCCTTTAATGTGGGCCGGCACACCGATGTCGTGAATAATGGCAGTCACTTCCCGCTCCAGATCACAGCCGATATCAATCTCCTCAGCGACATCCTCCTGAATCCCGGTCTCAAGCAGAGTACGCAGCCGGTCAAACACCGTCTCCATCCGACAGGGCTTACACATCAGATAGTCGGCTCCGTATTCCGCCGCCTTATGAGCCAACCCACCCCCGGAGTATCCCGAAAGGACCAGAATTTTCGGCCTGCACTCCAGCATTCGAATCTGCTGCACTGCCTCCAGACCATCGATTCCTTCCAGTACCATATCCAGAATCACCACATCAGGTTTCAACTGCCGAACCAAACGGACCAGTTCCTGTCCATCGTTGGTTTCCCCTTCTACGGTAAAATCCGGCTCACGGACAGCCGCCTGTATGACGGTATGGCGGAACTCCTCCACCGTGTCCGCAATCAAAATCCGCTTCTTATATTCCATGAACATTTCCTCCCAGCGGCACTTTCTGCCTGATTTCATCCCAAAACAACGCCGGCCGTTTTCTTGGTTTTGCTGATTGCATCTATAAAGTATCATATTCAGACAAAACATTCAATCCTTTTTTGGAAAATATTGTATGGAAAATTCTTTCGTTTTTCGACATTTTCCGACATTTATGCGCCACTTAAGGGTAAAAAAAGTTCCTCTGCCACTGGCAGAGGAACCCAAAACTATTCAATGATGTTTGCTTTGCGCAGGGTGATCACAATAACAGGAATCAGAATGATCTGCACCAGAATGCCGGGGATGGCATTGAGCACCGCACCCGCCACAAAGGCAGTCCACGTAAATAAACCGTCGGTTATTCTGAGGATAACCACTTCGGCAATTCCCCAGATCACACGCCCCAGAATCATGGCTGCAACCAGAGAGAGATACACATTTCTCAGCCTTTTTTTCATTTTCCCATACAGCAAACCGGAAATCAAGCCGTACACAGCCAGTTCAAAACACATGGCAAGGGCAATCAGGATGGGCGGCATTCCAAACAGCACATGCCGCAGCAGCGGAGCAACCATACCAACCGCAGCCGCCCACCACGGGCCGCAGATAAATCCAGCCATCAGCACAGGAATGTGCATGGGACACAGAGCGTTTCCAATCTGGGGAATCTGCCCAGTCAGAAAGGGCAGCATCAAACAAAGTGCAAGACAGACGGCCGCCGCAGTCAGTCTGCGTATAGGAGTTTTTCCAGATATGTATGACACGGCCTGTTATCCTCCAATCGAAAACACCAGATCACAGGCATCTTCTACCCGCAACACCTCAAAGTAGCGCTGCTCCATGGGGATCCACGTTTCAAAAAAGCGCTGCTGCATCTCGGGCGAATTCCGTCCCCGGATGCGTTTCCGCTGCAGTTCGGGCGTAACCTTCAAGAACACACTCAGGTCATACTTCTCCCGCAGTTCGGGGTGCATACTGTAAGCACCCTCCACCACGGTCAGCGGCGTTGTATGCAGCGGTTTGGATTGCTCAATTGTCCCGGTTGCGCAATTGTATCGGCGATATGACACCATTTCACCCCGGCTCAAGGGCAACAGAACTTCCTGCAAAAAGCGTTCGCGGTCCACGTTGCCGCCCGCTTCTTCCAACCGCTGCGCGGTGCGCTGCTCCGGCCGCAGGAAGAAGTCATCCATATGGGCCACCGAGCAGTCATACACATGATTCAATAGTTGGGCCAGCGTGCTCTTCCCTGCCGCAGCGCCGCCTTCGATGGCAAGCAGCACCTTCTGTCCGGCCGCCAGTTTCCGGTCGATGGCCGCAAATAAGGGCAGAAAACGGGCATATTCCTTTCTGATCACCCGATAGGCCGGCTTATATGCAGCCCGAAACTGTTCGGAGTGATGGCAGGCCGGATATCCCGCTTTACGCCATTCCTCCACCAAGGACCGCACTTCGCCATAGGCCATCGGCAACTGCTGCGCCGAAGCCATGCGGAGCAAAACCTCCAATTTTTCCTCGATCTGCCCGGCATTCCCGGCAGGCTCCACTGCCGAAAGCCAAAACAGACGGAACAGAGTTTTGGACGCCATACCGTACCGTTCCAGATACCGCAAATGTATCCGGCAGAAGGCACCCAGCAGCGGCTCCACCTCCGGCCCGGCAGAATTCTCCAGACTCTCCAGTTCCTTTTGCAGATACCCCTCGGCCTGCTCACCCACAAAATGGCCGCAGCCGAACACACTTTGGTGCAGTCCCTTCAGCAAATCTTCCGGCTGCAGCTGCGGATAAGTCTCACACTGCCGCCTGAGAAATTCCATTGTCAACATATCATATTCCATAGAACAATATACCTTTTTCGATTAATCCAACCCGTGTGCCAGTTCCAGACTGAGCATCAGGGCCTTTTCCAGTGAGTCGGTGCCCCAGCCCCGCTCGTCATACCGGTCGGCATTGGCCAAAGAATCCGCAGTAAAGAGCAGCTGTCCGAACCGTACACCCCGAAATTGGGCACAGGCCGCCAGCGCGGCGCACTCCATGTCTACCACCGAGCAGCCTTCTTCCTTGCGGTATTCCACCAGTTCCCGGGTCTCCCGGAAAAAACCGTCGGTGGTCCATACGGCACACTCCGTGTAAGACAAGCTCAGCCCATCCAACGTCTTTTCCATCTGTGTACGGACATCTGCGTTCAATTCCACCCAGCGCTCCGGCGGCAGATAGTGGTAGGAAGTACCCTCATCCCGCAGAGCCTTGACAGGGATCAGAAAGGCGTTCTCCGGCAGATCGGTCAGCGCGCCGCAGGAACCCGAACTGATAATCGCTTTTACGCCGTAGGATATCAGCCAATCCATGATCTGCACGGCTGCCGGCGCCCCCACCGGGGCCTGACACAAACAAATATCCTCACCCTTGTAACGAACCACATAGGTGGGGTATTTTTTTGTGATGGAAAGAAATTCGGCTACCGGAGTCAACTCCTGCTCTTTGGCATATCTGCCGATGCAGCCGCCCAAAAACGCGAACACCGCCTTGGCCGGAAGATGCAGGTCCAGGCGCTCATGATCAGGCTGAATGACCGCAAGCAGGGAATCATCGTATTCCAGTATAGGAATCTCATGCTTTCGAACCGCCATGGTACACCCCCAATCCTTTTCTCATCAGATGTTCAGAAGAATTAATGCCGCCAGAATGGCCGCTACGGCGATCCACTGCCGCTTTCCCAGCCGTTCCTTGAACAAAAGCACTCCGGTCAATGTCACCGCCAGAATGGTGCCCACGCTGAAGGTCGGGAACACAATGACCGCCTCCACATGCTCCAACGCGCGCAGTAAAAATCGGGCGGAGAAATAGTTTGGAATGCCTAGAAACAGGCCGTACAGCAACTCCCACTTCCCGGGCCGCTCTTTTTTGTAAATAGCCAGACAAATGCACAGGATCAATGCCACACCAAAGGTGTAAAACAGAAAGTGGCCCGACAGGGACTGATTTCCCAACTCCTCGTAAATTTTGGACATGGTGTCTCCACCACCGCCCACCAGCAGCAGAAAAATCAGACCGATTTTGAACCCCGCTCCGGAGGAATCGCTTCCGGAATTAATCAAAACAATGGAGGCCACCGCGATCAGAAATCCGATGATCTGCAGCGGAGCAGGCATTTCTCCAAAGCACAGAATGGATACTACCATGGGCACCAGCAGACTCAATTTCATGAAGATGGTGGACAACACCACGCCGTTGCAATGGATGTTCTTCTGCAGCAGCAGGAAGGACGCCAGATAGAACACACCGTTGATCACGCCCATGCCCAACGTGGACGCCAGTCCCTCCCGGGCAGGAAACAGATCCCCTACCCCGGCATACAGACCGGCAATTACAAAGCACATGACATAGTTCATGGCCAGCATACTGACATTTCCGGTTACCTTTTCCTTGCTCAGGCGCATGACAATAGAAAGCAATGCACTGCACAGGATTGCAAGAAGCAGATACAGCATCTGCACACCTCCGAAAAGACGTTTTCCGCATTATAACACGAAATAATAAAAAATGACAGGGGCAAACACCCCTGTCATACATTTTATCCTGCCATTTCCAGCATGTTTTCAAGAAAAATGCCGTACCCCGTGGTGGGGTCGTTTACCATTACGTGGGTCACCGCCCCCACAATCTTTCCATCCTGCAAAATCGGCGAACCGCTCATCCCCTGCACGATGCCTCCGGTGGCCTCCAGAAGATTTTTGTCGGTGACTGTCAGCATCAGGTCACGGGTATCGCCGTCCTCTGCGAGGATTACCTTGGTGATCTCGACGGTATACTCCCTTGTCACTTCTCCGCTGATGTTGGAAAGAATGGTGGCCGGCCCAATTTTCACCTCAGCCGGACGAGCCACTTCCAGCGCAGTCAATCCTTCCACCAAGTCTTTTCCCTTCAGCACTCCGAACACGCCGCCCTCTGTATTAGCCCGCAGTTCTCCAATATCGCCGGTTTCAAAGGCCCCCTTCAACTGACCGGGATGCCCTTTGGCTCCCTTCTGCACCTGCGTGACCGAAGCCTCCATAATCCCCCCCGACTGCAGGGGCATCAGCCGACAGGTATCCACATCGTTGATTCCATGGCCAAGGGCACCAAACACCCCGGTTTGAGGATCGTAAAAGGTCATGGTCCCGATCCCCGCCATGGAATCCCGGATCCACGCACCCAATTTGTATTCCCCGTCGCTGACGCATTTGACCGCCTGCACTGTCATTTGCAGCTGCTTTTCGCCACGCAGGCAGCGGATGCTCATTTTATCTCCCTCCAACTCCTGCAAAATGCTTTGCACCTGCTCGATGGTGTCTACCTCCCGGCTGTTGATGTGGGTAATGATGTCCCCAGCCCGCAAGCCACACTCTTTTGCCGGCGCTTCACTGCCCACCTGCGTCGGAATGGCCGAAAATCCAACCACCAGAACACCGTCGGAAAATAATTTAATCCCTACCGCTCGTCCAACCGGAATCACGGTCCGCACCGTTTCTGCCGCCATTGCCGAACCTCCCGTACCCCAGAGGATCACAGCAACCAGCAAGAGCGCCGCCATATGAGACCCTTGCCGTCTGCCACTACGTTTTTGCCGCATATTACCACCCCTTTAATTGAAATCAAAACACCCTTTGGTGTCCCATCCTACTATCTCTCGGCGCAGGTAAAACTCCCATGGCAAAGAAACACACCTTTGGCATGGAATTGGTTGGAAATCTCGGCCTGACAGGATTTTTTCGGCCCGTCATAATTTTTTGAACCTGTATTTCCAGTTTTTTATTCCTGCATATTTGTCCCTCGCGTCCCATACCATACAGCAAAGAGGTGATGTTCATGGCAAAACATAAGATTTCCAAACGCATGCTGGTTGCTTTTGTACTGACTACTCTGGCAGGAGTCTGTCTGCATTTTCTGTATGATCTCATTCCCTGTACGGTAACCGCATTGTTTTCCCCTGTTCAGGAAAGCATTTGGGAACACTTAAAGGTGATTTACTGGCCCTATCTGGCAGCCATGTTCATCGTTACCGGAAAAGCCGGCCGCGGCAAGCGCGGAAGCTGGCTGTTTTCCCTTCTTGTTATCAGTGTGGCCATGCTGATTATCGGCTATGTGTACCATATTTCTCTGGGTGGCTCATCCACCGTCTTTGACATCGGACTGTATGTGGTGCTGATGGCAGTCGGATTCTTTCTGCCCGGCCGACTGGGTGAAACTGCCGGTCATAGCGCTCCGGTCTTTTTTCTGAGCGTCCTTCTGGGTGTTGCTATTGTACTGTTTACTTTCCTGCCTCCTGACCACATCCTGTTTTCCGATCTGTCCGAAGTTCACACCTGGTATACCATTCCATACTAAAGAAAATGTTGACAAACAAATGAGCGGGCGCTATAATCATTAAGTGTTTTGCGGGCGTGCTGGAACTGGTAGACTGGCTAGCTTGAGGTGCTAGTGGCCCACGGCCGTACGGGTTCAAGTCCCGTCGCCCGCACCAAAAAAGGAACAGTCCATTTTAAAATGGACTGTTCCTTTTTTCATGTGGGAGGGAAATTCGCAGCGTTAAATACGTGAACCTCCAAGCGCCGGAGAGAAACAAACGGCGATTGGCTCAGATGAATTATGCATGCGGGCGAAGCGCGGCGGTGTCTGCCTTCTTTCCTCGCACCGCTGAGGTACCCGTGCAAGCCTTACAGCCTTCGGTCTGTTCGCACGGAAAACAAAACATCTGATTTCCTATATTCATATTCTCCGTTAATCCAGAATTTTTCCGTCCGTAGAAATCGTAACCACGCTCCACGGAATAAACTTACCGCTTGTCTGCAACGCCTTCTTGACGGCATGCTCAATACCTCCACAGCAAGGCACTTCCATTCGCACGACGGTCACGCTCTTGATATCATTGTTCGCAAGAATCGCCGTCAGTTTTTCAGCATAGTCCACACTGTCGAGCTTGGGGCAGCCGATGAGGGTGATGCGGTTGCGGATAAATTCGTTGTGGAAATTCCCGTAGGCATAAGCCGTGCAGTCTGCAGCCACAAGTAAATTTGCACCGTCAAAATAGGGCGCGTTCACAGGCACGAGCTTGATCTGCACAGGCCATTGCGAAAGCATACTGACGGCAGGTGTGCTTGCGGCGGTACTGCAGGAGCAGTCCTCCCGCTTGATCGCCTTGGACTGCGTTCCGGGACAGCCGCAAGGGAGTGCGCCGTTCTTCTTTGCCTTGGATGCGAGAACAGCTTCCTCGTTATAAGCAGGTGCTTCGCGCTCCTCAAAGGTAATCGCTCCCGTAGGACATACGGGCAAGCAATCGCCGAGTCCGTCGCAGTAATCCTCGCGGGTGAGGTGCGCTTTGCCGTTTTTCATTTCAATCGCACCCTCGTGGCAGGCATCGGCGCAAGCACCGCAGCCGTTGCATTTTTCTTCGTCTATTCTGATAATTTTCCGGATCATAGGTTGTACTCCTTTTCAATTTTGAAAATGTTAATCACATCGCTATCAGGACAACAAAAACGGATTTCACCGCATTCGGCCCTTGGAGGTTCGCCGCCATATCTCAATATATCAATGTAAGGCAAGGCAACGTGCATAACCATCGGACAAAGCTCTCCTCGTTCTGTATCATAGTCAAAGCTGTCACCAATGCGATGTCCTCGGTGACAACAGCGCGTCCCTTTACGGTCAACGAGGGTGATCTTGATTTTGGGTTTCACCGTTTTACCTCCATTCTCCTTGATTTTACATCGATATTATAGTATAACATAAACAATAATTCGGTTGTATTTACAACAGAAAAGAGCTTTTTATGAAGAAATATATTCCTATTCTCAGAAGAACAAAGCTATTTGCAGGTGTTTCGGAGGATGAAATTAGCACGATGCTGTCCTGTCTGGATGCAAGACTGCACGAATATAAAAAAGGTGAATATGTCCTTCGCCAAGGTGAGCATCTGAATCACATCACTGTGCTTGTGTCAGGCGAGCTTCATATTCAGCGGGACGACTACTGGGGCAACCGTGCCATTGTCAATCGCATTGCCGTGGGTGAGATGTTCGGAGAAGCCTATATCGCGCCCGAAAGCGGTGCGCTTCTCAACGACGTGGTTGCTGTGGAGGACAGCGTGGCCATCTTTTTCGACGTTCGAAGGATCATAACCGTCTGCTCCTCTGCGTGCCGCTTTCACGCGATGGTGGTACAAAATCTGTTTTTCGCCATATCCGAGAAGAACAGAACTCTCGTACAGAAGCTTGGACATATCTCCAAGCGCACTACAAGAGAAAAGCTGATCTCCTATCTTTCGGAGGAAGCAAAGCGGCAGAACAGCGCAAGCTTTACCATTCCGTTCAACCGGCAGCAGCTCGCCGATTTTCTCTCTGTGGACAGAAGCGCAATGTCAAATGAGCTTTGCAAAATGAGGGATGATGGGCTTTTGGAGTTTGAGAAGAATCAATTCAAATTACTGTAAATTGGATATGCAATTCACAGGTGTGTGAATTAGATGAGCAAATTCCAATTATCTAACTGTCTATGGTTTCATTTTAAGTGAACCCTTATGAAACCGTATCATTATTATCAATTTAATTCAAAAAGGGGAAAAACAGCGTATGTTTTTTCTTTTTGGTGTGCATACTACCTGCAGACCAGTATAAGGAGGAAACACGCGTGCTTATCGATAAAATTGCTTTGATCCTGGCCATTGTCGGCGGCCTGAACTGGGGCTCCATCGGTGTGTTCGGCTTCGATCTGGTGGCCTTTGCCTTCGGTGGCTCCGATAGCGCCATCAGCCGGGTCGTTTACACGCTGGTGGGTCTGGGTGCCGTCTGGTGCATTTCCCTGCTGTTCCGTGACACCGTGGCTGCTCGGGATAACACGTAAGCAAATAGAACCAACAAGGACCTGCCGGACGGCAGGGCCTTCACTATTTCGTTCCAACTTCTTTTCGCCAACACAAACTCGCAAGCAATTCATTGACATTTTCGCAAGAGCATGATACCATGTTTATACACCCCCCGGGGGTGTAGTATTAAGGAGGTGTATTACCATGATGGCTGACCAAAAAACTGTCCTCCGCCTGCTAAAAACTGCCCGCGGGCAGTTGGACGGCATCATTAAGATGGTGGAAGATGACCGTTACTGCATCGAAATCTCGCAGCAGGTTATGGCCACCGAAGCCATTCTGAATAAAGTCAACAAGGAAATTCTTGCCGCCCATCTGAAACACTGCGTCAAGGAAGCCGACAGTGAACAGGCCCGCGAGGAAAAAATTGACGAGTTCGTGTCCACACTGGGCAAGATTTTAAAATGAGGTAACCCATGAAGCAAAAATTTAACGTAACAGGTATGACCTGCTCGGCTTGTTCGGCTCATGTGGAAAAGGCGGTGCGCAAACTGCCTGCGGTTTCCCATGTGGCTGTTGATTTACTGGGTGGCTCCATGCAGGTAGAATTTGACGACAGCAAACTGTCCAACGAACAGATCATTTCTGCCGTGGCAGATGCCGGATACGGCGCATCCCTGCCTGCCGCAACCGGAACCAAGGGACCCTCCCCAGCTGTCAACACCATGGAGGAAGAACTGACCGGCATGAAGCGCCGTTTCATCGCCTCTCTGTGTTTCCTTCTCCCTCTGTTCTACCTGTCCATGGGCCATATGATGGGCTGGCCGTTGCCCAATTTCTTCTTAGGTCCGGAAAATTCCATGACCTACGCTTTGACCCTGTTTTTGCTGACCGTCCCCATCATGGTCATCAACCAGAAGTACTACCGGGTCGGCTTTAAGACCCTGTGGCATCGCGCGCCCAACATGGACTCTCTGATTGCCGTGGGTTCGGGCGCTGCCGTGATTTACGGCGTAATCGCCCTGTATTTTATCGGGTGGGGACTGGGCCATGGCGATTTGTCCGTGGTAAAACGCTATTCTCATGACCTGTATTTTGAGTCCGCCGGCATGATTCTTACTCTGATCACTTTGGGTAAGTTTCTGGAGACCCGTTCCAAAGGCAAAACCGGCGAAGCTATCGCCCGTCTGATTGATCTTGCCCCAAAGACAGCCACCGTCCTGCGCGATGGCTCCGAAATCGAGATCCCCGTGGAAAATGTCGTGGTTGGTGATTTGATCATTGTTCGTCCCGGACAGTCCATCCCGGTGGATGGCGAGGTGGTGGATGGCTACTCTGCCGTAGACGAATCAGCCCTGACCGGTGAATCACTCCCCGTGGAAAAAGCACCCGGTGACCGGGTTCTGTCCGCGTCCATAAATAAGTCGGGAGCCTTCACCATGAAGGCGCTGAAAGTAGGCAGCGACACCACCTTATCCCAGATGATTGCCTTGGTGGAGGAAGCGGCTGCCTCCAAAGCGCCCATTGCCAAACTGGCCGACAAAGTAGCCGGCGTGTTTGTCCCCGCAGTTATGGCCATCGCCGTGGTCACAGCGGCCATTTGGCTTCTGACCGGTCATTCGGCGGAACAGGCATTGACCTCCGGCGTGGCCGTGTTGGTCATCTCCTGTCCCTGCGCATTGGGACTGGCCACCCCCGTGGCCATCATGGTGGGCACCGGCAAGGGCGCTGAAAACGGCGTTCTGTTCAAATCGGCCGAGGCGTTGGAAACCCTGCACACGGTGGATACCGTAGTGCTGGACAAGACCGGTACAGTCACCGAAGGTGCTCCCAAGGTCACCGACATCCATCCCATCGGCGTTTCTTCCGACCAGCTTCTCCAACTGGCGGCCGCACTGGAAAAACCTTCGGAACATCCGCTGGCACAGGCCATTGTTCTGGCTGCGCAGGAACGCAAACTAACCATACCGTCCGCCGAGCAGTTTGAGGCCATCCACGGTCGGGGTGTCAGCGCCGTAATCGACGGCAAGTCCATGCTGGCCGGCAACCTTGCCATGCTGGAAGAGCGCGGCATCGATGCCACCGGCGGCAAAACCGCAGCCGAGGCTCTGGCTGAAAAAGGCCGCACCCCCCTGTACTTCGTCCGGGATGGCGAGCTGATCGGCATCATCGCCGTTGCCGACACGGTAAAAGCAACCAGCAAGGGTGCCATCGGCCGTCTGCGCGAACTGGGTTTGAATGTAATTATGCTGACCGGCGACAATGCCCGCACCGCCGCCTCCATTGCCAACGAGGTCGGTGTCACCGATGTAATTTCCGACGTGCTGCCTGCCGACAAAGAACGGCAGGTGCGTCTGCTGCAGGAAGCCGGCAAAAAGGTCGCCATGGTGGGTGACGGCATCAACGATGCCCCTGCTTTAGCCCGGGCTGATGTGGGCATCGCCATCGGAGCCGGTGCCGATGTAGCCATCGAGTCGGCCGACGTGGTGCTGATGAAGAGCGATTTGACTGATGCGGTCACCGCCATCCGTCTTTCCAAAGCCACCATCCGCAACATCCGTCAGAACCTGTTCTGGGCCTTTTTCTACAACATCATCTGCATCCCACTGGCTGCCGGAGCGTTCTATTCTCTGCTCCACATCCAGTTGTCCCCCATGCTTGCCGCCGCTGCCATGAGTCTGTCCTCGGTCTGCGTGGTATCCAACGCCCTGCGCCTGCGTCTGTTCAAGGGAGAACCGAAACAAAAGACCGAAACAACCATAGAAAATAACGAATGTAAAGGAGAAACAATTGTCATGGAGAAGAAAGTCATAATTGAAGGTATGATGTGTATGCACTGCCGTGCCCACGCCGAAAAGGCCCTGAATGCCATTGAGGGCGCCACTGCCACCGTGGATCTGGAATCCAAAACCGCCATCGTCACCGGCGAGGTTTCCGATGAAGCCATTATCGCCGCCATCGATGAAGCCGGCTACAAAGTAGTCTCCATCCAGTAACGTCTTCCATGCAAAAAGGCTCCTTGATGCGTTTGCATCAAGGAGCCTTTCTTTATTTCTTTCGCGAAATTAAATATTGGCCAACTGCTCTTCCAGCTTGGTGATCAGAGCCTTCAGCTTTTCGGCACGCGCCCCACGAAATCACGATTTCGCGGGGACCCCGTATATGATTTAACATCCTCGGCAGAAATGAATTCTGCCTGCGGCAAGGTTTTGCTTCGCAAAACGCTTGGAACGCGGCTCTCGCCGCGATAAAGCCACTTACATGGCGCTCAACTGTTCTTCAATCTTGGCGATCAGAGCCTTCAGCTTTTCGGCACGTTCTTTTTCGGCAGCCACCACGTCGGCAGGAGCCTTGGCCAGGAAGCCGGGGTTGGACAGTTTGCCTTCCAGGCCCTTCAACTCACCCTTCTTCTTGCCCAGATCCTTGGCCAGACGGGCCTTTTCCTTTTCGATGTCCACCAGTTCAGCCAAAGGCATAAAGACGGTGGCATCGGCAGTGACAGCAGAAACCATACCCTTCTGATCGGCAGGAGCGACATCGGTGATGGTGACCGTCTCGCCGTAGGCCAGACGCTTCAAGAATGCCTCGCCCAGTGCGAACACCTCGCCCTTGGCGGTAACTACGGTCAGATTGGCCTTCTTGGAGGGAGGCACGTTCATCTCGCTGCGGCGGGTGCGGACAGCGCCGATGGCTTCCATGACGCTCTCCATGGCGGTCTCCTCAGTCTTGAAGTCAAAAGCAGGATCGTACTCGGGCCACTTCTGCAGCATCAGGAAATCGCCCTCGTGGGGCAGAGCCTGCCAAATCTCCTCGGTGATGAAGGGCATGAAGGGATGCAGCAGCTTGAGGGTCTCGGTCAGGACATAGCACAGAACCTGCTGGGCGCGGATCTTGGAGTCCTCATCATCACCCTGCAGACGGGTCTTGGTCAGTTCGATATACCAGTCACAGTAAGAATCCCAGATGAAGTCGTACACCTTGGCGGAAGCCACGCCCAGTTCGTACTTCTCCATGTTGTCGGTAACTTCCTTGACGGTGGTGTTCAGTTTGGACAGAATCCACTTGTCCTCCAACTCCAGCTTCTCGGGCAGCTTACAGCTGTCGATGGTCAGGTTCATCATCAGGAAGCGGCTGGCGTTCCAGATCTTGTTGGCGAAGTTGCGCATGGCTTCGCACTTCTCCACGTAGAAACGCATGTCGTTGCCGGGGCTGTTGCCGGTAATCAGGTTGAAGCGCAGTGCGTCGGCACCGTACTTTTCGGCCATCTCCAGCGGATCGATGCCGTTGCCCAGACTCTTGGACATCTTGCGGCCCTTATCGTCGCGGACCAAACCGTGGATGAGCACGGTATGGAAGGGGGTCTTCTTCATATGCTCACAGCCGGAGAAGATCATACGGGAGACCCAGAAGAAGATGATATCATAACCGGTGACCAGCACGTCGGTGGGATAGAAGTACTTGAGATCCTCGCTTTCCTTATCGGGCCAACCCAGAGTGGAGAAGGGCCACAGAGCGGAGGAG
>JAZOBA010000001.1:0-12572 GCA_045595705.1 Oscillospiraceae bacterium | reverse complement strand
TTTGCCCTTCTGTTTGGGGCACCCAAGAAGTGGATGAAGTGGACAGCCATGGTTGTGGCAGTGCTGATGGGTGTGTCCCGCTTGTATGTGGGTGTGCATTACCCCACCGACATTGTGGGCGGTATTCTGGTAGGTTTGCTGGCCGGTTGGCTGGCATGGCTGCTGTGCAAACAGATCAAAGAAAGTAAATACATCCTGTAAATCAAACGACGCCGGAATTTCTTCCGGCGTCGTTTTTCAGCCTGTCAAAAAAGTCCTTCGGCCTTTTTGACAGGCTTCAAAATGCCGTTACTTTCCTGCCGCGTTGCGGCACAAAAGTCCTCGCGTTGCGAGTCGCTGCGCCTTGCACGGCAAGGCTTGCGAGGCATTCAATCTCACTCGAGGCGGGCTGCCGCCCCCTCGAGCACCCCCGCACGCACTGTCACCTGCGCGTTTGATTCAGGGGTCTTTGACACACTCAAAGCAGGAGCGGATTTTCCGCTCCTGCTTTTTCGTACCCTGTTTGTTGTATTTGCGCGGGAAATGAGGTATAATGGCGTGGAAAATTTAGGAGGGATACTGATGTTTACATTTTACTTGAATTCGTTTCCTGCCACTGTCGTCAGCCTCGCCGGCGGCGTATGTGCGGTTTTGGGCATTTACGGCTATGCGGATGATGAGGCCTCCGGTATCGCCCTGATTGTCGTTGGTCTGGCGCTTATGGCATGGGGTCGGTATATCAGCAAAAGCAAGCAGTTCAAGAAGTGGTGGAAACAGGTCGAGGACAACAATCTGGAACCCCAAATTGCCGCAAGCACAGACTTGGCCATTGAAATCTACAAGAAAAATCCTCAGAAGCGCACCCTGAAAAAGATCGAATCCCTCAACCCGGCTGCTGCCGAGCGGATCGTGGCGCTCAAAAAGCAGCGGGCATTGAAATAAGAAGGGCAACCGGCATGGAGCAGATGCTCCGTGCCGGTTTGCGTCAGTCAGGACAACGGCTGGGCATATTCTGCCAGTCGGGTGCCCAGCAGCGGATCGTCGGTCCGGTCGGCAAACTCGGACAGAGCGCCGCTGCCCTGTCCGATGAACCAAAAGGCGCCTTTCCACCGGTACAGGCGCTGCCCGTCAAGGCCGGGCAGGGCATTGATAGCGTCCAGCAGGGCATCGCTGTCAAAAAACCGCCATACCGCCGGGGCGGTATGGACGAACAGAAGCAGTCCGGCCTTGTCCGGGTAGCTTTCCAGCTGGGCGATCTCGGCCGTCTGGCCCAAAAGGGCAAGCCCCTCCCGGGCCAGCGCTGCGGTGTGCGCGTGGGTCAGTGTGTCGGGGTGCAGACCGCGCTCGTACAGCTGCTCCTGTGTCAGATACAGCAGGGCGGTGGCGGGGCCAATGGATAGGACTGTCATAGGGAACCTCCTTGGGGTGTTTCGGATGGATTAACTATACCGAAATCCCGGCAGGAAAGATAGTTGTAATGGTTGGCAGCGGCGAAAAGATATGGTATAATACTTCGTTAAGAAGAAGAAAGGTCGGTGCCCAAAATGGATATGACCGAGCGCATGACAAAGCATACCTGCCCCTACAAGGGTGTTATTGTAGATGTAACATTGGACGATATCGAGCTGCCCAACGGCCGCCCCTCCAAGCGTGAGGTGGTGGTCCATCCCGGCGGAGCCGCCGCCCTGCCGTTGAACGACGACGGCACGGTCACTGTGGTGCGCCAGTTCCGCTACCCCTTTGGACGGGTGCTGACCGAGATCCCGGCCGGTAAGCTGGAGCCCAACGAAGACCCCCGTCTGGCCATAGCGCGGGAACTGGAGGAGGAAATCGGCGCCAAAGCGGGCGAACTGATCGATCTGGGCTGCGTGTACACCTCCCCCGGCATTACCCAGGAGGTGCTCTATCTGTACCTTGCCCGTAATCTGACCTACGGGGAATGCTGCCCCGATGAGGATGAGTTCCTTGAAATCGACCGTGTCCCCTTTGAGGACCTGTTCCGGCAGGTCATGGACGGCGCCATCAAGGACGCCAAAACGGTGGCGGCTGTATTGAAGACCAAATTGTTGTTGAAGTGAAACGGAGGTTTGCCCCATGAGCAAGCGCATCCTGATCGTAGAAGACGAAAAGAACATCATTGATATTGTCAGCTTTAACCTGAGCCGTGAGGGTTACGACACCATGGAGGCCATGGACGGGAAAACCGGCCTGCAGCTGGCGCTGGAGCAGGACCCCGATCTGATCCTGCTGGATCTGATGCTGCCCGAAATGAACGGCTTTGACGTGTGCCGCTCCCTGCGCGAGCAGGGCCGCACCACCCCGGTCATCATGCTGACCGCCCGGGAGGAAGAGACCGACAAGGTCATGGGTCTGGAACTGGGTGCCGATGATTATATCACCAAGCCCTTTTCCATGCGGGAACTGCTGGCTCGCATCCGTGCCAACATCCGCCGCAGCGACATGGCCCCTGCCCCCATGCCTGCCGCCCAAAGCGGCGCCCGTCTGGACCGGGGCCGCATCGTGGTGGATACCGAGCTGATGGTGGTCTATAAGGACGGCAAGACGCTGGAGCTGAGTCAGCGTGAGTATGAGCTGATCCGATTTTTGGCCTCCCAGCCGGGCAAGGTGTTCTCCCGCGAGGCACTGATGGAGCACGTGTGGAACTACGACGGCTACGTGGGCGACGTGCGCGCCGTTGACGTGGCGGTGCGCCGTCTACGTGAAAAGCTGGAGGATGATCCCGCATCCCCCGAGTTCCTTGTGACCCGCCGCGGTTTGGGTTACCTGTTCAATGGCTGATTCGATTCTGATCTGAAAGGAGGCGTGCCCCCTTGTTTCGCAGTCTGCACATGAAACTGGTTTTGATCATGACGCTGCTCATTCTGTCGCTGATGACCGTGGTGGGCGCCTTTTTGACCAATTCGGTTTCCCGCTTTTATATGAATGAGTTCTACAGTCAGATGGATACCGTCTTTTCTGACGTGGAATTTGCCCGCAATCTGGTGACGGCGCAGGACGGAGAAGAAGACGGCACCGCCGCCCTGCAGCGGGTCATGCAGTCCTACATGGGCGCTTTGGGCGTGGATGCCCGCAACCGCAACTATTACATTCTGGACGGCAAAACCGGGGAATTTCTGACCGGCTCGGATCCCGAGGGCGGCCAGAGCCTGACCTATACCCACAACCTGAATGCCGCACTGGCCGGACGGGAGGGGTATGACGGCGATCCTGCGGCCGACCATATGGACGTGGCTGTGCCCGTTACCCGTGGGGAGCACGACTACATCATCTACATTCTGGACAACCGCACCACGGTGGAGGCCCTGACCGATGAGCTGTTTACTCTGATTCTGGAGGCGCTGGTGTTCGGTCTGGTCATTTCGGTGCTGCTGTCCTTCCTGCTGGCCAAGACCATGATCACCCCCATTGAAAATCTGACCAATGCAGCCGAGCGGGTGGCAGACGGTGACTTCTCCCGCAAGATCGAAGTGTCCGCCCGTGACGAGATCGGTATTCTGACCAACGCGTTTAATGACATGGCCCGGCAGCTCAAGGACACGCTGGACGCCGTGGAAAACGAACGCACCAAGCTGAGTACCCTGTTCCTGCACATGACCGACGGCGTGGTGGCCTTTGCCCCCGATGGGACCCTGATCCACTCCAACCCGGCTGCCGAGCGTATGCTCCAGACCCGATTGGATGAGCAGACCTGCTACGAGCCCCTGTTCGGAGACATCGCTGCGCTGACGCAGGTGCTGGCCGCCCCCGCGGGCGGATACATCGAAGGGGAGCGTCAGGTGCGCGGGCGTACCCATGCGCTGCTGCTGGCTCCCTTCTCGGGCGAAAGTCAGGAGGGCGGCGCCCTTGTGGTGCTGCGTGACGTGACCGAGCAGCACAAGGTGGAGGAACAGCGCAAGGAATTCGTGGCCAACGTGTCCCACGAACTGCGCACTCCGCTGACCAACATTCGCTCCTACGCCGAGACCCTGTCGGACAATGCCGGCGAGCTGCCCCCCGACATGGAGCGCAACTTCCTTGGGGTCATTCTCAACGAAAGTGACCGCATGACTCACATCGTGCAGGACCTGCTGACCCTGTCCCGGTTCGATTCGGGACGCAGCGAACTGAAGCTGTCGCAGTTCTCCTTTGGCAGCGCGGTGCAGGATGTGTACAACGCCGTCATTCTGGAGGGCCAGAAGCACGAGCATCAGATCACGCTGGATCTGCCCGCCGGCCTGCCCGAGATCCGGGCCGACCGGGAGCGTGTGCTTCAGGTCATGATGAATGTGGTATCCAATGCCATCAAGTATACCCCCGACGGCGGTCGGATCGCCATTTCGGCCGGACAGGACGGCCCTCGCGTGTGGATGGAAGTGGCCGACAACGGCATCGGCATCCCCGAGGAGGACCGCGCCCGGGTGTTCGAGCGTTTTTACCGCGTGGATAAGGCCCGTTCCCGCCAGTCGGGCGGCACAGGTTTGGGTCTGTCCATCGCCAAGGAGATCATGGACCGGCACGAGGGCTTTTTGGGTCTGGTGGACAAGCAGGGACCCGGCACCACTGTGCGCATGGAACTGAATGTGGAGGGCCCCAGCCATGAAGGGTAAGGGGTTCTTCCGTCTGATCGAGTGGGGGAAAACCCTGCTGATCCTTGTGCTTGCCGCTTCGGCCATCTATCTGCTGGGTGAGACCCAGTTTTCCGATGGTATGCTCAGCCGTGTGCAAAGCATGCTCAGCGACGCCCCCGCAGACAAGCAGACCGACTCTGCCGGACAGAGTGATCCCGCCGTGGTCCGACCCATGCGGGTTGTTATAACCTTGGAGGGCGGTCAGCGCTACGGCGTGCAGTACGATCTGACCGGAACCGATGCAGCCTTTTCTTCGGTTTCCACGCTGCTGGCCGAGGCGCTGAGCAGTGCCGGAGCGCCGCAAAAAACCGGTGAGAGTATCTGGCGCGCCAATTTGAGCCGGATGGGAATTTATCTGGATTTCGAGTATCCTCTTCCGCTGACAGTGTTGTCCGGCCATCCGGATGACCAACCGGGCAGCGCGGACGCGTCCGCCGCGGTGCGGCGGCTTTACCTGGTTGCCGGTCAGGAAGACGGCGTGGAACTGCTGTACCGCAATGAAGCGGACGGGGCCTTTTATGCCTGTACCACCACCCTGTCCCGGCGGGCCCATCTGGAGCCCACTCTGGCTGGATGGTCGGCCAACGGCGCCATGTTCGCCTTTGAGGTGCCGGGCATGGAACATGTGGCGCCCTATCTGCTGCTGACATCCGCCCCCCAGCCGGTGGCATACCGGGGGAGCAATCCTCTGACCGGTGAGAACGGCCGTATTGCCGAACTGCTGAAGGAACTGTCCTTCCAGACCCGAGGCACGACGCTGGATCCGCTGGAGGGCGGCCTGCATGTGGAAGGAAATGACTCCCTGCGTCTGCTGGCAAACGGCGTGCTGACCTTCCACACACTGGGCGACTCCGAGTTCCGTTTCCTCCTTCCGGAGAATACCCGACAGGGGGCTTTGGACTATACCCAGGAACTGGCCAACGCCACGGTGGGCAAATGGTGTGACGGGGCGGTGCTCTGTCTGGCCGGCGTACAGGAGACCGCCGACGGACTGGAGATTCTGTACTGGTACTGTCTGGACGGCATCCCGGTTGAGCTGCCGGAAGGAAATGCGGCGGCAAGATTTTTGGTGCGAAAGGGTGCGGTAACCGACTTTTCCCTGTACCTGCGCACCTACTCTCCCACGGGTGAAACCACCCTGATCCTGCCCGAGCGGCAGGCGGCGGCAGCCTTGGGCGCCGGGGCGGGGGAAGAAAACGAACTGGTTTTGATTTATCAGGACGGCGGCGGCGAGAGCGTACGCGCCGGCTGGATCGCAAATTGATGAACGGGAGGTGACCGCCGTGGAATGGTCCAAGCTGAAAAACATCATCATTCTGATTCTTCTGGCGGCCAACCTCTTTTTGCTGGTTATGGCCGGTATGCAGGAGCGTGACGCCGCACAGTATCAGGAGCAGGCGGTGCAGGACGCGCGAACTGTGCTGGAGCGAAACGGCATCAACATCGCCCCCGAGGTCATCCCGGCTCAGATGACGCTGCGTTCTATGACGGTGCAGCGCTCCCATGAGCTGGAGACTGCTCTGGCTCAGTCCCTTTTGGGGGACTGCATCCAGACTGATCTGGGCGGCGGCCGTTATTCCTACGCAAGTCCTGTGGGCAGCGCGGAATTCCGAAACAACGGAAATTTCAGCGTTGTTTTTCCCAAGGGACTTCCCCTCACCGACGAGACGCTTAACGAGGTCGATCATGCCCTGACTGTGGCTGCAAAAATCGGCCTGACCGGCACAGTGGCCGAGCAGACCCGGTCGGAGGACGGCACGGTCTATGTGACCCTGTATCAGACATGGCAGGACATCCCGGTGTATTCCTGCCGTATCACCCTGCAGTATCAGGGCGGGATCTTATGCGCCATGTCCGGACAGCGTCTGATGGGTCAGCCCCAGCCGGCCGGCTCGGAAGAGCAGCTTTTGCCCATTCCCACCGTGCTCATACGCAGTTTGAACGGCATCAACGATCTGGGCGATATCTGCAGCCAGATCACCCAACTGACCCCGGGGTATCAGATGTCCAATCCGGCGGAGGGAACCCGTATGGAGCCGGTGTGGTACATTGTGACCGATACCGGCGCCTATCAGCTCAATGCCATTACGGGCGTTCTGGTGCGAGCATAAAAAAGCCTGCTGCATCTTGCACAATGTCATTTAGATAACGTGTCATCCTGAGCGAAGCGAAGGATCTTGAAACAAAAACGGCCTCAAAAGAGGCCGTTTTTGAAGATTCTTCGGTTTCTTCAAAACCTCAGAATGACAAGTTTTGCTTGACTAAATGACATTGGCATCTTGCAGCAGGCTTTTTTCAAGTAATAAGTAAGAAGTAAGAGTGAATAAGTGTGGTATTTCCTTCGGAAATGATTTGAAATCGTCGCGCAGCGACACCGCAACTATTCACTCTTCACTATTACCTATTACTTTATCTTAATGCACACAGGCAATGGCGCGCACACTTTTCAGATTGCGGATGGGCCGCCAGACCAGCAGGGCGATGACATAGTCCACCGAGGAGTGAATCAAAGTAACCACGCCCACGGGCAGGAAGACGGTCAGCCACAGGCCGCCGGCGTCGGCAAACATTCCGCTGAAGAACAGGATCATAATGGCCACGGTCTCCAGAATGGCGTGGACAACGGCAATGACAATGCAGAACACAGTGCTGGCCACAGGGCGGTAGAGAATGTCGGGATGCTTTTTCAGCCAGAGGGCGCCCAGCGCCGACCAGACCAGATGGGTCAGCGCCCGCAGCACGATGGGGAAGGGGGTGGTCAGCAGAAACCCGAGGGTGGTACCCAGCGCCACCGCCACCGCCGTCACCGGCGAGATGAACATGGACAGGAAAATGGCCACGTGGGAGGCCAGCGTAAAGGAGCCGGCGGGGCCCAGCGGAATTTTGACCGGTGCGATCAGGGGGATCAGAATGCCGATGGCCACCAGCAGGGCCGATGCGGCAAGACGGAATATATTGTTGCTGCGGTTCATAAAGCGCCTCCATAGCAAAAAGAATGACAGGTGTCTTGACACCTGTCATTCTACTAAAAAGTATTGGATTCGTCAACTGTTTTATACATAGCCCAGCAGACCCCGCACAGAGACGTCGCCGGCGGTGACCGTTTCCACTGTGCCGTTTTCATGGCGTACCACAAGGGCAAAGTCCTCATCGATCGCCTGGGCGAAGGCAATTTGTGCCTCGCCTTTGCGGATCAGGCGGACCTCTCGGCCCAAGGTCAGGCAGTGGTTGCGGTAGCGCTCCAAATAGGCCGCCTTTTGATGGGGGAAGTCATTCATCATGCGCTCCAGCGCACCAAGGACGGCCACAGCCAGATCGGCCCGGCGGATTTTGCGCCCCAAGGCCTGCTCCAGCGAAATGGCCAGGGACGAAACCTCGGTGCCAAAGTCGGCCTCGCTCTGGGACACATTGATGCCGATACCGGCTACCACATACTGTAGCTCACCGGTTTCGGCCTCCAGACTCATTTCGGTCAGAATTCCGCACAGCTTTTTGCTTTGCAGGATCAGATCGTTGGTCCATTTGATGCCGGGGCGCTGGCCGATGACCTGCTCCACGGCATCGCACACGGCCACGGCGATCCATGCGGTCAGGTTGATGACGTCGGCAGGGGGGAGGTTGGGGCGCAGCAGGACCGACAGGTACAGACCCTTGCCCTCCGGGGAGACAAAGCTGTTGCCCCGGCGGCCCCGGCCGGCGGTCTGACAGTCGGTCAGCACCACAGTGCCATGGGGAGCCCCCCGGTCGGCCAGTTTTTTGGCGTAATTGTTGGTGGAGTCCACGCTGTCCAGACAGATGATGTTCTGGCCGAGGGTCAGTCCGCGCAGGGCGCCGGTCAGTTCCCCGGCGGAAAGCCGGTCGGGGGAACGTTCCAGACGGTATCCCCGGCGAGGCACCGAGGAGATCTCATACCCATCCTGCCGCAGGGCATCAATGGCCTTCCACACGGCGGCCCGGGAGATGCCCAGCGTACGGCTCATGGACTGGCCGGAGCAGTAGGAATCTCCGGCTTCTTTTAAAAGGGAAAGAACTGCTTCACGGGTCATATTCGTTCTCCTTTTTGGGGTTTGTTTGCTCCATTGTACCACGAAGGCGGGGGTATAAACAAGCCTGCTCCTTCATAAGGTGTACAAACTGTGGGTAAAGGAGGATTTGTATGCCGTACGAAGAAAAAATGCTGCCCCACCATATTGTGCTGGACGGTCGGACCAGCCTGTCGGTGTCCGGCGTGGAGGAGGTCGAGAGTTTTGATGAGACCACTATTGTCATGAACACCGTCAAGGGGACCCTTGTGGTGCGGGGGGAAGGTCTGCACATCGAAAAACTCAGTCTGGACGGCGGTGATTTGAAGGTGGAAGGGACTGTGGATGCCCTGACCTACGAGGATGACGGCCGGGAGAAGGGCGGCTGGCTGGCGCGGCTGCTGGGCTGAGATGGAACTGTCGGTGGCTCAGCAGGCCTCCTCGCTGGCGGGGGCTATTCTTCTGGGATGTTTCATCGGTGTGCTGTATGACGGTCTGCGGCTGCTGCGCCTGCGTGTGAAAATTCCCCTGTTGGGACCTGCGCTGGACCTGCTGTTCTGGGCGGCCGCCGTGGTGGCGCTGTTTGTGTATGCCACCGATGCCACAGGGGGTCAGATGCGCATTTATGTGCTGTTGGCGGTGTTCGGCGGCGCGGTGGTTTATTTTGTGACCCTGAGCCCGTGGATCCTCAGTCTGGGGAACCTGATTGCCGACGGCGCGGCCTTTTTGGGCAGATTGATGAAGCTGCCCTTTCGGTTTTTCTATTTTTGTGCGAAAAAACTTGAAAAAAATTTGAAAAATATCTTCCTTTATCGGAGGAAATGGAGTAAAATAGAAAGAACATTCAAGGCAATGGATGAAGCGGCCGCTTTTGGGGCCGCCCGCGAAGAAGGAGAACGCCATGCGTGTGACCAG
Organism: Oscillospiraceae bacterium; assembly: GCA_045595705.1. Lineage (GTDB taxonomy): Bacteria > Bacillota > Clostridia > Oscillospirales > Oscillospiraceae > JAJPXI01. The sequence goes on along the minus strand of JAZOBA010000001.1, from coordinate 3,028 downwards.
AGCAAGTCTGCTGACAAAAATTGTGATACTGGCACTTCTGATCGTTGTGGCAATCTCTCTGTTGGAGCTCAACGGCAAGATGGATCAGGCACAGGCCAAGAAAGAGGAACTGGAGCGTCAGGTGGCGGCCCAGACTCAGATCAACGCCGACCTGATCGACGCCATCGAGCACAGCGATGATTCCCTGTGGATCGCCGATGTGGCCCGTGACAAGCTGGGTCTGGTTGCCCCGGGCGAGATCGTTTTTTTCAACATGGGTGACTGATTCGCATTTCGCTGCCTGAATTAAACGAAGGAGGATATTTCGGTTCATTATGGAGTTCGGTGTTGGTTCGATCGTAGAAGGAAAGGTTTCCGGTATCACAAAATTTGGCGCATTCATCTCCCTGCCGGAGGGCAAATCCGGTCTGGTTCACATTTCTGAAATCGCCTATTCTTACGTCAGCGATGTCCATGAGCATCTGTCTGAGGGAGATCAGGTCAAGGTCAAGGTCATCGGCATTGATGACGCAGGCCGCATCAACCTTTCCATCAAAAAGGCAGCGGAGCCCCCTGCCCGTCCGGCGGCATCCCGTCCGCAGAACGGCGCACCCCGCCCTGCGGCACCCCGTCCGCAGAACAGCGCACCGCGCGAGCGGACCTTTACCCCTGCTGCACCCAAGGAACCCACCAGCTTTGAGGACCGTTTGAAGCAGTTTATGGCCGCGTCCGACAGCAAGCTGTCCGACCTGCGCAGCGCCGAGCGCCGCACCAGCCGTCGCGGCGGCGGTGGCGGACGCAAGTAACCGTTACATAGTAAACAAGGGCGTCTTCCATCCGGAAGGCGCCCAAAGCATATATAAGGAGAGAGTCCTATGATTCTGATCAACGGTTTTATTCATCCCGTGGATACCCCCGACATCCCTGAGGGTTTTGTGGCCTTTGCGGAGGGTAAGATCACCGCTGTGGGTCCCATGGAGCAGGCACCCAACCTGCAGGGCGAAGAAATTGTCGACCTGAAGGGCGCCCATGTGTGCCCCGGCTTCATTGACGCCCACTGTCATCTGGGCCTGTTCGGCAGCGGCCTTGGCTTTGAGGCTGATGACGGCAACGAGTCCACCGACCCGGTCACTCCCCATCTGCGCGCGCTGGACGCCGTCAACCCGCTGGACCGCTACTTTGCCGAGGCCCGGGCCGCCGGCGTCACCACCGTGCTGACCTGCCCCGGCAGTGCCAATCCGGTCAGCGGACAGGGCCTTATTTTGAAAACCGCCGGCCGCTGGGTGGATGAGATGGTCCTGATGGCCCCTGCCTGCATGAAGTTTGCGCTGGGCGAGAACCCCAAGACGGTGTACAACGACCGTAAGGAAGGTCCTGTCACCCGCATGGCCACGGCTGCCCTGATCCGTGAAAGCCTCAGCAAGGCTGCCGAGTATCAGGCCAAGAAACTGGCCGCCGAGACCGACCCCGAGGATGACGGCCCCGAGTACGATGCCAAGATGGAAGCCCTGCTGCCTGTTTTGAGCGGCCAACTGCCCGCCCACTTTCACGCCCACCGGGCCGATGACATTGCCACTGCTCTGCGCATCAGCCGCGAGTTCGGCCTGAAGCCGGTCATCGTCCACGCCACGGAAGGGCACCGGATTCCCGACCTGCTGGAGCAGGAAAAGGTGCCTGCCATTACCGGCCCCTGTCTGACCGACCGCTCCAAACCCGAACTGACCCACCTGACGCTGGAGAACAGCGCCATTCTCTCCCGCAAGACGGCCACGGCGGTGTGCACCGACCACCCGGTCACCCCCATCCAGTATCTGCCCCAGTGCGCCGCCATGGCGGTGCGCGGCGGTATGGACGAGACCGACGCGCTGGCATCCATCACTTTGACTGCGGCTCAGATTCTGGGTATCGACCACCGGGTGGGCTCCCTGACGGTCGGCAAGGATGCCGATCTGGCGATCTTCGAGGCGCACCCCTTCGACTGGCGAAACCGCGGCCCCGTACAGGTCTATCTGAACGGCGAGGCGATTCTCTGAGACCCGGGACGCGGAAACCCTTGCAAATTCTACACAATGTGACAGTAACCCACAGCGCACCGCCATATCTTGCGGTGCGCTGTGAAATTTTTATAAAAACTTTGCAAAAAAGTGGTGACTTTCTTGTGCAAATGTGCTATCATAAAGACGGGGACAACCACCCCGGTAAATCCAGACGAAAAGGAGCTGACCCATATGAAGTTTACGTTTACCAACAAGAAGATTAATCTGCCCAAGAACGTCCACTCCTACGCCGAGAAAAAGGTGGGCAAATTAGATCGCTATTTTGATAACGAGTCGGAGGCATCCGTCGTCTTCAGTGTAGAAAAGGACCTCAACCGCGTTGAGGTCACCGTCCGTTCCGGCAGCCTGATCCTGCGTGCGTCTGAGCGCACTTCCGATATGTACGCCTCCATCGATGCCGCCGTTTCTTCCATCGAGCGGCAGCTGCGCAAGAACAAAGCCCGCCTGGAAAAGCGCCTGCGCAAGGATGCCTTCACCCGCGCCGTGGACGAGGTGGAGATCTCCTCCTTTGTACCCGAAGCGCCGGACGAAGAGTTTGAGATCGTCCGCACCAAGAAGTTCCCCATCAAGCCCATGACCTGTGAGGAAGCCGTGCTCCAGATGAACCTGCTGGGCCACACCTTCTTCGCCTTCAAGGATGAGGACAATGACGGCGTGTTTGCCGTGGTCTATAAGCGTGACGACGGCGGCTACGGTCTGATCGAAGACGCCGACTGACAACCGGATATAAGACAAGAGGGTGCCGCTTGGCACCCTCTTTTTGTGTCCTTAATTCAATTCGTACTGTTCCACAAGGGTCAGGTCGGTTTCAAAAATCTCGCCCTTGCGCCAGACGGTCAAATGCATGACACCGCCCACGCCCACCAGATCGCGGACAACGGTGAAGTCGTCCAGCGTCAGCACTTCCTGCCCGTTGGCGGTCAGAATGATGTCGCCGATCTGCAGTCCGGCCTTTTCGGCGGGGCCGCCGGGGGTGACGCCGTCCACGTAGA